>JANZZE010000038.1:0-12819 GCA_026419545.1 Acidimicrobiales bacterium | reverse complement strand
CTACGGCACCGATACCCGCGCCGCCGAACTGCTCGTCGGAGCGCTGCTTGCGATCGCACTCAACTACCGCCGGGTGACCCACCGCATTGCCACCGACCTCCGAGTCCAACGCACGCTTCGGATCGCAGGACTCGTCGCACTCCTAATCTGCACGATCATTTGGATCGGGACCGACCAGCAGTCAGGATGGCTCTACCGCGGTGGCTTCGCCGTCTACGCCTTGCTTTCGGCCGCGGTGCTCACCGCTGCACTTCTCCCAGCGGGACCCGTGCGGACCCTGCTCGGAAGCCCACCACTCCGAATCCTCGGCCTCCTCTCCTACGGCGTGTACCTCTATCACTGGCCGGTGTTCCTGTGGATCGACCGCCACCTGACCGGGCTCGACGGCCTTGCCCTGTTCACCGTGCGATTCGGGATCACGATGGGCCTCGCCATCATCTCGTATCGGTTCATCGAACTGCCGGTACGCCGAGGCGAGCCGTTGTTCGGAAGTCGCCCGATCCGCCTCGTCCCGTGGGTCGCCGGGAGCGTCGCAGCTGCAGTCATCGCTATCACCATCACCGCCCCCAAGCCGCTCATCGACTTCGCGGCAGCGCAGGCCGAGCTCCAGCACGCGACCGCAACCCTCGCGCAGCCTCGCGGCTCCACCGAACCACTGACAAGTGGACCTCCCCGACCGCGCATAGCGGTGTTCGGCGACTCCACCGCGATGCTGACGTCGGTGGGGCTCCGCAACTATCTCCTTGCCAGCGGGCGCGCGGACTATGCGGGTGGTTGGACCCAGCTCGGGTGCGGCATCAGCCGCTACGGCGACCGCCGCGACGCGAAAGACGAAGGGCCGGTCAGCGACGAATGCAACAGGTGGGACGACTTCTGGACCGAACAACTCCGAGCCGGGCAACCCAACCTCGCCCTAGTCCAAGTCGGGCCATGGGAGGTCGTCGACCGTCGATTGCCCGGTGACAAGACCTGGCGATCACTCGGTGACCCCCGTTATGACGACTACCTCCTGAACGAGATGCTTCACGCGGTCGACGTGCTCTCAGCCAATGGCGCGCAGGTCATGTGGTTGACGCTCCCTCATCTTGGAGCCCCTCCTGGTGAAGACCCCCTGAAACTCCGTGGACCTGGCGCCGATCCGCGCCGCGCCGACCGTTTCAACGAGCTGCTGCGCCAACTTCCTGCGCTTCGCCCCAACCGAGTCCGGGTGATCGAACTCGCGGCCTGGCTCGAATCCACCGGAGAAGACGCCCGACTCCGTCCCGATGGGGTCCACTTCAGCGACCGGACCGCCTACGAAGTCTCGGAACGCTGGCTGGTCGACCAACTCATCACTGGCTTCAGCGAAGACTGGACGGCACGACAACGTGAGGAGCTCGCTCGTCGCGCCGAGGAGGACCTCCCTGACGCCCGGGTTCTGTGGGTCGGCGATTCGTCAGCTCTGGGTTTCGCGCTCGGGATGCACAACTACGCCAAACTCGAGGGAGGGTTTGCCGTCGGCAACATCTCGCGCATCGGCTGCGGAATCGGTCGTGGCGGATGGCGCAAGGACCGTGACCGCCAAGAACCGATCCCTGCCGACTGTGAGCCATTCACGACGCTGTACCCCCGAGAAGTTGCCGCCACCAAGCCGGACCTGGTCTTCGTGATGACGGGATTCTGGGATGTCACCGACCGCAAGCTCCCAGGTGACGACCATTGGCGTGCACCAGGAGATCCCGTCTATGACGAGTACCTACAGCGTGAGTTCGCCGAAGCCTCGGATCTACTTCACGAGCAGGGCGCGACCGTCGTCTGGTTCACCTATCCGCACATCGATCTCGGCAAGGATGAAACCCCGCCCCGGTCATATCCCGTCAACGACCCAGCCCGCATCGACCGTCAGAACCAGATCATCCGCGAGCTGGCCGAATCTCGCAGTTGGATCAAGGTAATCGACCTTGCTTCATATGCCCAGACGTTGCCCGGGGGAGAGTTCGACCCGTGGTACCGGCCCGACGGTGTCCATTTCTCGGCAACCGGGGCCGAGCAGGTGTTCCGTGACTGGCTCAAAGGCGAAGTCATGTCGATCTATCGGGCTCGGCTCGCCGGGGACCGAGGCTGATTGGACCGCCATGCACGTGCAGGCATATGACTTCGTTGCCCGGGCAACCGAAGACCTCCGCCAGCGCGGCCAAGGAAGGATGCCGCCCGGTACGACGGTCCTAGAAATCGGCAGCCTCGACATCAACGGCAGCATTCGCCCACTCTTTGCCGGAGCCTCCTCCTATCACGGGGTCGACATCGTCGCCGGACCCGGTGTCGACGAGATCGCGGACGCGGCCACCTGGGTACCGCCCCGCCAGTACTCGGTCGTGATCTGCGCTGAAGTTTTGGAGCATGCACCGGCCTGGCGTGACATCCTCGCCATGATGTGGCAGGCCACGGAGCCGAGCGGTCGCCTGCTCATGACGTGCGCGACTGAACCCCGACCACCCCACTCAGCCATCGACGGGCTAGCCCTCAGACCAGACGAGTATTATGCCAACGTTCCGGTGGCATCTGTTGTATCGATCGTCCAACAGTGGCGTGCAGCAAGCTGGTCGGTCGACTGGGCCCGCGATCGTGGGGACCTCTATCTCAGTGCAACCAAATCGCCCGCAACTTGCCCCTAGTGTTGGAGCTGACCCGACTCCAGCTCGGGTGGGCATCATTGCCCACTGGCAAGACCGACCACACCCGCCAGCTCTGCACTCGCTACCGCCAATTTGGTGAATCTGGTCTCGCCATCATCGAGTGACGGCAGCCGCAGCGACGCGGCGACGTCAACCTGCGCGTGATCGAGTTGGAACACAACTCGGTCAGCGCGACGCTGAATCCGCCAGCGTTCCGGTCCCAAGGCGCTGCGCACCTGCCACAGCAGCGTGCGCAATCGAGGGCCGGAGCGCGCCGACTCCACTCCCGGCCAGATCAACAGACACAGCCCCTCGGCGGGTATGCCCTCAGGTCCGGCGACCGCCAGCAGCTGGATCACGAGCTCGGCATGCCTGGTCGGCAAACAGACCGGTTCACCGTCCACTGTGACCGACGGAACCGATCCAACCCGGACCCGCAACCGCCCGGGACGGGCAAACAACCCTGCGAACGCTGGGTCACCGTCGGACAACTCATAGGCCCTCGCTAACCACGTCTCATCCCCAAGTTCTGACCCAAGCAAGACTGCCGCCCGGGCTGCCCACCATGAAGCCCCGATGGCGGCCAACACCTCCCAGGCCTCCTTGAGGGCAGGGACTGCCGACGCGCCCTGCCGACTGTTGGCCAAGTGCTCACCAAGGTGAAGCAGCGCGCGCCCCTTCACAAACGGCTCGGCCGTTACATCGACGATCTCGGCAAGTTTGTCAAGTCTCGAGGTACCAACCCCTTCAGCGAGTTCCAAGCGGGCTCGAACCAGGCGGATCTCGTCTGCCAGCCCTGCTTCGAGCCCATACGCCTGGGGGGCAGCACCTGCGAGCGCGTCCGTGAGAAGGTCGCGGGCCCGCCCGGGGGTCATCGCAATGGCGCCAATCGGCAGGAGATCGAGCTGCACCAATCTCGACCACGCGACCAACGAGGGTTGGTTGGCCGAACTGAGCGCCTGCGAAAACGCTGCGGTCGCCAAAGACAGCCTGTTGCGAAGTGTGGCCAACACCGCCCGAGCGAGGCTCAGCGTCGTCTGCGCCGACAGGCCTGCGACCCACGCCTCGATCAAACCTGCGCGCATGACCCCGAGGCCGGGCACGAGTGCGGCTGGGTACGCCCCACCCGCACTCGCCACCGGCCTTCCAACCACGCCGAGTACGTCGACTCCTCGACCGACGTCACCGTGTCGCAACAACGCGACTGCCATCGATGCCCAGCCAGCCTCGGCAGCGAACTGGTTACCCAGTCCACTGCAGTAGTGGCCAAACAACATGAACGCCCGGTTCGCGGTTGTGATCTGGCCATACCGCAAGGCCCGCGATCCGATCCCCACCAACCGACGCGGATCAACTGGGAGAATGCCAAGCTCGTTCGCCAACGAACGCTCCATGACCGCGACCGCTTCTGCCAGATCATCCTGGGCCAATGCGAGTTCGACCCGCAGCGCAGCTGCCCAGCGCTGACCCTCGCGGTCGGACCGGCGCGAGAAGGACCGAGCTGCCGAGCGGATGAGTTCAGAAACTCGGTCATGAGCGCTGGCGTCCCTGAGCAGCGTTGCAGCAACCAGCAAACGCGTCCAGGGGCGGGACCGCAGGGCCGCCACGTCGAGCGAGTCCAGCCGCTCCAGCAACCGGTCACGCCCTCCGGGCCACGTGAGCTCGGCGCCTGCGAGGACTGAACGACCACACGCCTCTATTTCGTCCAGCTCACCACTCGCCCAGTCGTCCAACACTGCTCACTTCAAGCACACCAGGGCCGCACCCGCCACCCAGCACGACCTCCACACGAACAAACCCCTTCACCTAGGGCCACGGTGACGTGTGCACAGCATGCCACAACCCGTCATCGGGTGTGAATTAGCTACGCCATAGCTTTGTCACTGTTACGGACTAGTCGTGGTGGTGGATGAGGTGGAACTCGTCGTCGAACTCGAGCTCGTCGAACTAGAGCTCGTCGACGAAGAAGTCGACGAGCTCGTGCTCGACGAGGACGTCGATGACGGCCTCGACGTGGTCGTACTACTCGACGTCGACGAGGTCGTGGAACTCGCGGTCGAACTCGACGTGGTCGAACTCGACGAGGATGTCGTGACACCGATCGTCGTCGCTGGGGTGGACTCGTTGCCACCGCCCCGCAACGCAAGGATCACGAGCACGACAGCGAACAGCACGATCACGATGATCAGCGCGATGATCAGCCCATTGCGATTGCGCTCGGGTGGGTAATGCGTCGCGCCCGGGGCCACCTGCGACGGGTAGCCGTAAGCTCCGTAACCTCCAGCACCACCGAGGTCAAGCGGCTGGGTGGGATCCTCATCGCCATAGCCGCTCACCGGTCGTTCATTGCTCGACATGATTCCTCCCATCAACTCCTCGCCGTGCGACACACAGGCCCGTTATTCGTTCGGTATCCACCAAGGATCATCGCCCAGCAATGACAGGACCCCTTCCGGCACGGTCACTCCCGGCTTCTCACCTGGAAGAATCTCGAGCCGCTCTTCGACCGCGAAGGGATCGAGCAGCTCCAACCGAGGCGGCAAGTCGTGGCGGCGCAGGTGTTTGTAGCGGCCGGGATCGTCTGTGACCACGATCTCGATGTTGTCGTTGAGGATTGCATGAGCCAACGCGAACGCAGATTCGGCCTCGATGCCTTCTTCCTCGCGGAATAAGCGGGCTAGCGACGCGACTTCAGCAGGAGGCGGAGCATCGGAAAACGACTCGATCGTCGGCAGGTAACCGACACTCCAGTCGGCATCACCGCGACGCATGGCCGCCTCCCGTGCCGCATCCGTCGTCACGAGCAACCATCCATTCCGGTCACGGCTGGCATACAGCCGCAGCCTGGCGACAGCGACCAACCGGCGGGCCCGAGCCGCGTCCTCTTCGTCGGCGGGCCGCCAGATGCCATTCAGCGCAGCAGCGATGTCGCGCACCACGCTCGCGTCGACGAGCACAACCGACGACGACGATTTCTCCTCCGCGAGGCTGCTCATGAAGACCCACCTTTCCTCGATCGGCGCCCTCGGTCCCGCCGAAGCGTAGCAATGCTCCCCCAGGGCTCCGGGGCCGACACCATCCCCCCATCGCGCCTGGCGCTGTGCAAGGCTGCGAATACGGCAGTTTCACGATGGAGGTCATATGAATCGCAGGGAACTCGTGCTGGCAGTTGCTGAGCGCACCGAAGTCGACCGCAAGACGGTCGACGCGGTGCTCGTTGGCTTCACCCAAGTCGTCACCGAGACGGTTGCCAAGGGTGATCCCGTATCGTTGCCCGGCTTCTGCAAGTTTGCTCGTGTCGACACCAAGGCACGCATGGGCCGCAACCCCGCGACCGGGGAAGCCATCAAGATCCCGGCCAAACGCAAGGCTCGCATCACACCACTGAAGGCGTTCAAGGATGCGGTTATCAGCGGCAAGGTGCCGAAAGCTGCACCAGCAAAAAAGGCCGCCGCAAAGAAGGCGACCGCAAAGAAGGCCGCGAACAAGCGCTGATAATCTCCACACCCAGAGCAACCACCGGTGGGCCGACGCACATCGCGTCGGCCCACTGGTTTTTGCCGACGGTTCCTCAGCGCAAAGCACTCGGGGTCACGGTGAGCCGATCCCTGACATCGCTGACGACCACGCGAGTGCCGCTGGCGCCGGGCTCGACCTGGTGCCCCACCCCTGGAGCGGCGAGTTCAATGCCAGACCACGTGGGTCGAGCCCAAAACCGCTCGTCGACGTGAGTCACCCTGCCGAGGTCGTCGGAAGTCCCGAATCCAGCACCGACGATGGCCAAGCCCGAATCCTCCGGGCCCAACAAGTAGCCACCGCCAGGGCATCCTCCGGCCAGCGTTACTCCATCACGGTCGAGGACCCACTCGACGTCGTAGGGTCTCCCATGCTCTGATTCATGATCGAGCACGCACACCAAGCCGTTGCGACCGAACTTGGCAAACGCTGTCACCACCGGCGAACCGTCACGGTTGACGATCCTCGCGCGAACGTTAAGACGCGCTGCTTCGAATCGTTGGAGCTTGGTGACTGTCGGTCGCGGGGTGATGCCGTCACCTGGATCGACGACTGCATCGAGACGCCAAACCTCACGTCCTCCACCTACTTCGCCGAACAGATCCAACGTCTTGCTGCCTTGGTCAGCCGCGTACACGACTGCGGTGTCCAGATCGACCGAATTGGCGAAATAACCCCTGGGATGCAGGACCCAACCACCATCGACGCTCGCTGGGAGCACGATCACTGCCCTCCGGTCAGCCCTAGCTCCCCCGTCTGGTAAGGGTTCGATGCCCACAGCCCGTAACGCCAAGAAATCTGCTTCTGCACGCGCAGTCACTTCTTGTGCTCGTCCGAACTTGTGCGGCAACTCGAACACCAAAGTCGCAACCGCCAAGATCGTGACGACCGCAACGGCTATCACACGCTTCTGAGCGAAGAGTTCATCGAGCGCGCACGCGGTCGTGATCGTGGTCGGGATGAGCAGGCTCAGGTAGTAATGCGGACCAAGGTCGTAGCGACCATTGACGACCAAGGTGTTCCCCCAATAAAGAAGAAAACCCGCGGGAATCACAACCGTGATCGCCACTGCCAATACTGCGATCGGTCGGTCACGGCGCCACAGCAGCCACGAACCCCAAGCAATCGGCACCAGCGCGACGAGACTCCCGAAGATCCAGTGGGGAAACTCGCCGAGATTCACTCGCATCGCGCCAAGCGACATGACGGGCGTAACGTCAATAACCGGTGCGCCATCGACGATCCAACGCCGACCGAACCCGAACCCGTTGTTGCCACCGGATTGGAACAACGGGAACCTGAAGGGGTCGTCACTCAAGTGAAAGTTGTAGGCAAGAGTGCCGAGTACCGGGAGGGCTGCACCAAGCAGACCCCAGCCGAGAGCCTGCCAAAGCGACGCCCCTGACGTCACGAGAAATGCAACAACGCAAACCCCGATAAGCACGGCATCAAAGGGTCGAGCCGAAAAGAGCACCCCACCAACCAACCCGGCGACGACGAGCCAACCGACCGTGCCCGTTCGTTGGGCCTTGATGATCGCTGCGAGAACCAGGACCTCAAGGAGCACCGCAAACAAATACGACAGGCGCGTCGCTGCGTGGATGATGAAAAACGGCGAACCCGCCATTGCGCCAGCCGCAATCAGTGCAGGTCGCCAGCCCCCCAACGCGACTCGCCCCAACCAGTACGTCGCGGCGACCAACGCGCCAGCGACAAGAGCAACACCAACTTCGTGCCGCCCAAAGATGGCCTCCGCGCCAGCAAGCACTGCCGGCCAAGTCGACGGGAAGACCATCACCAGCTTGCCGCCACGCTCACCGGACATCCACGGCCGGAACACACCACCGTGGACATCGGCGGGCAACGTCAACTCACCGTGCAACAACATGTGCGCCTGAAAGAGGTAAACGGCTTCGTCGTTGTTCGACGTCAGATGGGGATAGATCGATTGGGTTGCAAACAAGCTCCAGCTGGCGGACGCGAGCACGCACAGCGCGAGCGCGAACTGCACCCACCGCGGCGCAGATCCCTGGGGATCTGACATCGTCCCAAAGGCGCCCGGACTCGACGATTGAGTGTCCACTTGACTGTTAACGGTCAACGGTCTGGATGAAGATGTTCGAGAACCTTCGGCCCGAGCCACTCTGCGACATAGCGCGCAGCATCATCGGCGAAATGCAGCCCATCGGGTCGAGCGCCATCGATACCACCCAGGTTTGGATCGAATCGTCCGCCGGGGCATACGAAGCCGTCGAGGTCGACGAGGTTGATACCTCGTACACGAGGGAGTATCTGCTCGTTGAGCGCTCGGATCCTCTGATTGTCGAACGCGCCGGTGCGTGAGATGGCGAAGCCGGCCCAGACCGTGCCGGTGCATGGGAGGGTCGCCCACACGACAGACGCGCCACGTGAAGCGAAAATGTCGGCTGCGCCTTGGTACTGCGACACGAGCCATTCGTCGAAGATGGGGTCGCCGATTTTCTTCTGGTCGGGCCAGTTGGGCAGCCTTCGGTCCGGTAGGTCCCAGGCGCTGTTGATGACCACGACGATGTCGGGACGGAACTCGTCGACCTTTTCTCGCCAGGAGGACCGCCAGTCGATGCACTTCTTGGTGTCCTTGTTGTGGGGAGGGTCCGCGTTGGTGATCCCCCCAGCGGCAAGCCCACACCCGAGCGCCGCCGCGTTCCACACCGTCGCTCGGCCGGTCCTGCTCCCCCATTGCTCGAGCGCCCGACCGAGGTTCGAGGCAACCGAATCGCCAACGACCATGATGCGAGCCGACCCTCCGGATTGAGGTCGTCGTCCGGGTTCGCCCAGTACCAGCAGCCGCTCTCCGATCGTGGCAACAACCCCTTCGGGGCCGAAACGATCGATTGCTCCCGCGTTCACACCTTGCGCATCGGCTTCACGCAGAATCATCTCGTTGAACCCGTCGCGCTGGCCACCTGGCACCAAGACTGGTACAAGGCGAGCTCCACGCGATGAGAGCAACTCGACGACGGCGTCGGCCTCCTCGCGGAAGACACGATCACCCCATGCGGGCAGCGTGGTGTGTACCAAGGGTTGGAGGACGACCACCAGATCTGGCTCGACTTCGCGCAACTGCGGCCCCCACACCTGAACCCAGCCGGCGCAGGTCATCTGATCTGTCCGGAATTCGACACCGATCTCAGCCCGCGTCCGGCCACACTCCGCAAGTGCGCTACGTAGCTCCAGCGAAGGGGCATTCGAACGTGCCCACTCAACGAGTTGATCGACAAGCGGTGCATTCGCGATCTCTCCGACGACGAGAACCCGAACTGGGGTCTCCACCGCGCTCGGAAGTCCCAGATCATCTGAGGAGACAACTGGTGGTGGTGTGTCCTCCGCTGCGAACGCGACCGATCCACCATCGGGCGGCGACACCGGGACAGCGACGAATGCGACCAGCGCCAGGCCCAAGGCAACAGCAGGAACTGCCGGCAGCACTCTACGATCGCGCACGATCTGTCCTTGCCGGATTGGCAATTCTAGGAAGTTGAACGACAGCCACGCGAGGCCGACGGTCAGCACGATCCGCATGACTGCCAGCCATCCGGTCGTGAGCCCAGTGCGATCCGGGCTGACCCACAAATAGATCGGCCAGTGGTAGAGGTACACCCCGTAGCTGATGCGGCCGAGACCCCGAAGAGGAGGAAGGCTCAGCACTGCGCTCACCGGACTTCGCCTCGCTGGCACCAATGCGCCCGCGACGAGCAGCGCTGAGACAACCGCGTAGGCACCGAAGCCACCTGCGTACAGAACGTCAGTGCCTTGCGTCAGTGTGACCCAACACCCGATCGAGACCAAGAGTGCGACGGTCCCGCCGAGACCGAGGGCCCATTGGAGACGAACATCGCCCCGCACTCGATCCACGACACGGGGGGTAGCGAGGATCACCGCGAGAACACCGCCAATCAGCAGCTCGGCAGCGCGAGCATCGGTGCCGTAGTAGATGCGTTCACGAGAAAATCCATACAGGCTCGGTCCAAGGATCGACGCAGCACACAGCCCAGCCAACAGCACACCAAAGGTCGAGCACGACCAACCCGCCAACCTGAGCACGCCGTACGTCAACAGCGGATAGAGAAGGTAGAACTGCTCCTCGATCGCCAAACTCCAAAAGTGCAGGACGGGCGACGGCGCTACGAACAGGTCGGTATAGGCCTGCCCGGACGTGATGAACCGCCAGTTCGCACCATAGAAGATCGTCGCCAGCAGATCGCCACGAGCGCGAACCAGTTGGGAAGAATCCAGGGACCACCGACTCGCTACGGCAACACCAGCGATGGTGACGGCAGCGGCCGGCAGCAATCTCCGCGCTCGGCGGATCCAGAATCCCTTCAGATCGATGCTGCCCGTTTCACGTTGTTCCCGAAGCAACAGTGACGTGATCAAGAAGCCCGAGAGCGTGAAAAAGGTCGAGACCCCGAGAAAGCCACCCTGCATCCAAGACACGGGAAGGTGGAATAGCAGCACGGCCGCGACGGCAACTCCGCGCACACCGTCGAGCGCGGCCACATACTCGAACCGGCCCCTGGCCCGAGCATCGGAGTCGACCGGACGGAGTTCCACGTGGCGCGTAACCCTACTGGTGACCAAGCCGCGATACTCGGGAACGTGGCCGACCGCAGTCCTCACAACCGACGACGCATGTCAGCTATCGCGCTCTTCATTGCACTCCTCGCACTTGCTGCTGGGGCAGGCTACCTGGTCGGACGCAGCCAGGACGGCATCCGACCGGTAGCTCGCGACACTGGCTTTGTCGTCGACATGCTCGACCACCACCAGCAAGCGGTGGAGTTGGCAGAGTTCGCCCAGGCACAGACAACCAACGACGTGGTGCGCTCGCTCGCGCTCAGCATCATCAGCGACCAGCGCTGGGAGATCGGCTGGATGGAAGCGTGGCTTGCCGACCGCGGCGTGCCTCGCCCGAACGGGAGCCGCACAGCAATGGCCTGGATGGACATGCCGGTCCCGTCCGACCAGATGCCCGGCCTCATCCCGAGCGAAGAGGTCATCGACTTCTACAACCAGACCGGCGACAACCTCGACCGGACCTTCCTCGAGTTGATGCTGCGCCATCACGAAGGGGGGGTGCACATGGCCCAGTACGCTGCCCAGCACGCGGCCGATCCCGCCCTCCGCGAGTTTGCGTCGCGCATCGTGGTCAAACAGCGCAACGAGATGAACGACATTACGCAGTTGCTGGGTTGAGATATCTCCCGGGTACTGTGCCGCCGTGAGCGGGATGCGTGATAGCCACGGTGCGAACCTCCCGCGGATACTCGGCATTCCAGACGAAGCCGAACGGGTTCTCGTCGTGACCGAGTCCAGCCACTGGGACCCTAACTGGCTCCTGACCTCGGAGGAGTACTACCGCTGGCGAGTTCGCAGAACGCTTGATGCAGCAATCGACGAGCTCCTCGCCGAACCCACTCGGGTCTACAGCGTCGAGTGCGTTTTCTTCTTCCGGCTGTACTGGGAGCGCAATCCTCATCGCCATGAGGCGATCAGAGAGCTCGTCGCACAACGCCGCCTCCGTTTCACCGGGCCCGGCGTAACCACGCCGGACACGCTCCTGCCCACCGACGAAGCCTTGCTCCGCGACCTGGCCATCGGTCAGGCCTGGCTTCACGACCACGAGCTGACTCAAGAACCCGAGGTGCTCTACCTACCCGACAGCTTCGGGCACACTCCGTGTCTCCCCACACTGTTGCGGGCTGCCGGACTGCGTTACGCATGCGTGACGCGTATCGATGGCATGTACATGGACGGCACCGACTGGGAGCCCCGGTCAAAATTCCCCCGGCCCGGCTCGCTCGCTGAACGACTCTGGTCCACCGAACGCAGTCTTGATTTCGTATGGCGTGATCCGTGGGGATCCGAAGCCCTAGCTCACTGGCACGCCTTCACGTACGGCCAAGGCGACCTGCTTGCAGGACGCGGCATCTCCCGCTGGATGGGCCTACCGCTGTGGGTGCCTGACCGCAGCGACCGAAACGTGGTGAAGAAGGTCGAGCACTTCGCTCAGCAGCTCACGTCACGGAGTCGCACGCGTTATCTGTGCTGCCCGATCGGTTTCGATTTCGTCAATCCGGTCCACCGCCTGAGTGAACTCATCGCTCGCTGGAACGACCGCCACTACGGACACACGGGGCTGTGGCTCCTGAACGCCGGCCTCGACGACTACTTCCACCTGATCGAGTTGCATCAGTCCGAGCTCCCCGTGATCGACGCCGACCCGAACCCGTATTGGACTGGCTTCTACTCGGCTCGACCCAAACTAAAACAAGTACACGCCCGTTTGGTTGACGCGCTGCTCGCAACCGAGGTGGCCGCAGCAGCGGGAGGACCGGCGATGCTCGCTGCCACCGCCGCCGAGCTCGGCGAACCTTGGTATGTGGCCGCGGTGGCCAACCACCATGACTTCGTCACGGGAACGAGTCCGAACCGAGTTGCGCGCCGCGAGCAGTATCCATGGCTCGATGACGCCGGTCGGCGCGTCGCCTCCGTCCGGTCGCGGTTACCGGATCCAGTTCCCCAGAACGCGCATGCAGACGTTCACGCGACCGCGGAAGGTTTGGAAGAGCGGTTGGCGCACCTCGCGCTCTGCTTGATTGCGTGGGAG
>JANZZE010000037.1:16227-22952 GCA_026419545.1 Acidimicrobiales bacterium | reverse complement strand
CTGGTCTCGTGGGCTCGGAGATGTGTATAAGAGACAGCTTCACACCCTTGGGCCGACCAGTAGTTCCTGACGAATAGAGCATGTCGCGTCCCGCGATACGCGGCTCCGGCAGCGGTTCTGCTGGGTAGCGGCTCACGATCTCCTCAAAGGATTCGTAACCCTCGACTGTGCCGTCGGCCATTAGGCGCAGTTTCACCTTCTGGGTCTTGTCAACCAGCGCTTCGGCAGCATCGCGCTTGTGGGCGGAGGTGATGAAGACCTCGGCACCGCAGTCGTTCACAATGTAAGCCGCTTCTTCGGCTGTGAGTCGTGAGCTCATAGCCGTGTAGTAGAGGCCTGCATAATGGGCGCCCCATGCGACCTTGTAGAAGATGGGGTGGTTCTCGAGACAGAAGGCCATGTGTCGACCGACCTCCAGTCCAGTCGCACGCATGAGTTGCGACAGTCGGTTGGCGTCGTCATCGAGTTCTCGGTAGCTGATGGTTTGGCCTGTGCCGCCCATGACGTAGGCGGCCTTGTCCGGTGTCCGCTGCGCGTACGTGCCTGGAAACACTGCGTCCCCCTTTTCGCCGTGATGGTCAAGCGTCACGGTATCCGAAGCCCGGAGCCGTGAGTTTCTGTGGATGCTCTCGATAACGAAGCCACGGAACGATTCGCGCACTCGATGGAGCGACACGAGCGTGACATCCCTGTCGACGAGGCAGCCTTCTTGGTTGCGGCGTACGAGTACCCAGACCTCGGTCTGGCCGTTGAGCTGAGCAGGATCGATGACACCGAATCGCAGGCTGGATCAACGCTCACATCGCTGCGACGGACGCTGCTTTCCCGGCCTGGCTATTTTCCGGGGACTGCTCGCGAACCTCCGGTCCATCTTTTACGCTCTTGGCGACCGGTTGTCGCTCATGTGGGTCTTGCGACTGCGCACGTTGGTGCCGGCGTTCGGTTCGCCGAGCGCCGAGCGCGCCGCGGTGTTTGCGTCCGCTGGCAGGTTTGTGGAGGCGGCACGTGAGTTTGACCTGTTTGCCTGAGCAGGTTGATGGTGAACTCGGATCTCGGTTTCGGGCTTCCCCATCCCGGCTGCGCGCGCGACTGAATTGATGGAACACGGTCAACACCCAGTACGAACACCGTCAGCGTGGGCCCTGGATCGTCGACAGTGCAGCACAACCTGGCATCGACCTGGTATGACCGCCACTGCCCAAAGTCTGGGTCGGGCTGGCCGAATCAGATATCAGCTTCAGGTGAAGCGCGCTCTAGCATCCACAAGATGGCGGAGTTCCTCCTGCTAGCGGCGTCGCTCACCGCAGCGATCGCGCTCATCGCACTGACGCGTAAGGAACGCAAGTCCCGCGCGTTGGCAGCAGCCACCGTCGATCTGCGAGTCGACAGGACCGGGATACAGCGGGAACTGGCTGATGGTCGGATCGAGGGAGTGTGTTGGGCGGACGTGACTGAAGTTGAGGTACTCACCGCGAACCAGGGGATTCACGCAACCTATGGTGGGGTTGTAATCATTGGCGACGGTCATGAGAGAGGTTGCCTCGTGCCGCTTGACCGCATCGAGGAGGTCAGACTGGTCGAGCACCTTGCCCGTTTACCCGGCTTCGATCTCGAGCGGTTTGCCGCAGCTCTTGAGATGAGGCCGCCGAAGAGAACGGTGTGCTGGATTCGGGAAGCGCCTACAGGTGACCCAGCGAGCTAGGCCCACCATCGAGAGGATCGCGGGGCTGGCCGTGTACCGAAAGCGGGTCGGCAGTGACCGACCCGAGTCAACTGTCGTCTTCGTGCACGGATCGATGGACCGAGCGGCGAGTTTCGTGAACGTCGTCCGACGGTTGGGTGACGTCGACACCATCCGATACGACCGACGGGGATACGGGCGCTCGTTGGGAGCGGGTGTCGCAATGACGATCGACGAACATGTGAACGACCTTGCGACTGTTATCGATGGGCAACCTTGCGTGGTGATCGGTCATAGCTTCGGCGGGGTTGTGGCGCTAGCGGCAGCGGCCAAGCGGGCTGCACCAATCGTCGCGGTCGGCTCCTTTGAAGCGCCCATGCCGTGGAGTGACTGGTGGCCTCGGCGGTCAGCAGGTCGACTGGCGATGCAAGCTGGACCGCAGGAGGCTGCCGCCGCTGAATGTTTCATGCGACGGATGATTGGCGACGAGCACTGGGAACGACTCCCCGAGTCGACCCGGAGGCAGCGTAGAGCTGAAGGGCGAGCACTGGTCGCGGAGTTGCGTCAACTAGAGGAATCCGTTCCACCCTTTGACCTCATCGCTATCGAGGTGCCGATCGTTTCCGGGTATGGCTCAGCTTCTTTTGGCTATCACCGACGCGCTTCAGAGGAAGTTGCGAAGATTGCGCGGCGGGGTGAACTGGTCGTGATCAATGGCGCGGCACACCGGGCTCACGCCAGTCATCCCGATGACTTCGCAAAGTTCGTTCGCCGAACAGTGTTGGCCTCTAGGGTGAAAAGGTCATGAGCGAGCATTCCGTAACCTTGAGCGCATCAGGCCCGCCGGAGACCGTGTTGGAACCAGAGCCCAAGGAGCTTCTCGACGCGTTGGCTGCGGCGAACACAAACCAGGATCCCTCCGCTCGCAGAGAGGCGGTTGCTGCGGTGGTCGCCGCGTATCCGATGTCCTCTTCGGCATGGGCGGCACTCGGAGCGCTCGCACGTGACCCAGTGGAGCGTTACGCGTATTTCCGGGTGGGGTATCACCGTGGGCTCGACCGGCTCCGAGCCAACGGTTGGCGGGGAATCGGGTATGTACGTTGGCGATTTGAAGGCAATCGGGGCTTCCTGCGAGCGCTTGCCGGACTCCAGCGAGCAGCCACAGACATCGGGGAGCACGACGAAGCTGAGCGGTGTGCAACCTTCATTCGCCAACTCGATCCGGACTGGTCACCGGAGCTCCTCGGCGAGTAGCTGTGGCTTGACTGAAGGTTGCGGTTTACACCTCGTTCGTTTGCAAGTCTCTCGGAAAGTCGGAGACAGCAGAATCGCCACAGCTCGGAGTGGCGGAAATTGTTTCATTCCCGACAGTCGTCGGTCGATAACCGACTGGTGTTCTGTCATCGTCATCCCCGGGCACCGGGGGCGAGATCAGCCGCATCGTCGTTGATCGCTGTCTTGCTGTACTGCCTGACGCTTACAATGCCGGTTCCCGCCCGAGCGACTCTCCCTTCTGCCACCGAGCTCGAGAAACAGTTCCAGGACGTGGCCAACCAGGCGCGGGCGGCAAATGGCCTTCCGCCGCTCATGTTCGACCAGGCGCTGGCGGCAACGGCGCGAACCTGGGCCGGCGTCATGCAAGCCAATGGCTCGATTTCGCATGATCCGAACCTTGAAGGAGCGGCCACATCCATCGACCCGACTTGGACAAAGGTGGGTGAGAACATCGGTATCGGCCCTGAGGTCGCGACGCTTCAAGCTGCCTGGATGGCATCCCCAAGCCATAGAGCCAACATCCTGGATGGAGCATATAACCGTATTGGGATCGGTGTGGTGGTCGCCGGAGGCCAGATCTGGGTTGCCGTTCGGTTTCTAGCAGCCTCACCTCTGGCAGTCGGGGAGTTCCATCCGCTGACCCCGACTCGCATCCTCGACACCCGAACCGGACTGGGCATGGCTGGTGGCGCGGCCGCTCCCGTGTTGGCCGGATTGGCACTACCGGTAAAGGTTTCGGGGCTCTCCGGCGTCCCGGCGAGTCAGGCCACGGCAGTGGCATTGAACGTGACCGTCATCAATCCGACGGCTACAAGCCATCTGACGTTGTATCCGAAGGGCAGCGCACAGCCGCCAACCTCGAACATCAATTTCGTCGCAGGGCAGATCGTTGCCAACCTGGCCGATATCCGGGTCGGGCGCGACGGAAGCATCGAGATCATGAACAGCGCGGGCGGCCTCCACCTCGCGATCGACATCGAGGGCTATTGGGACGACGGCATCCGCAGTGGCGGGACTCGGTTCACAGCCGTGACACCTACGCGGTTGCTCGACACGCGCACAGGCAACGGTTTACCGGGTGGTGTTTCGGCGAAGGTGCCGCCCGGGGGAAGCATCGATGTCTCGATAACCGGGCGGGGCCCTGTACCGGGAACGAAGGTGACGGCCGTGGTGCTCAACGTGACCGCAGTGAACGGAACGACCGCGAGTCACGTGACGGCCTGGCCGACAGGCCTGGCGAAGCCTCTGGCCTCGATGCTTAACTTCCGAGCGAGCGAGGTAGTCCCGAACCTGGTCATCGTTCCAATCGGAACGGGAGGGAAGGTAAGCCTCTACAACAACTCCGGCAGCGTCGATCTGATTGCAGACGTGGCTGGGTATTACGACGACGGCACGACAGTGGCCGCTGGTCACGCAGCCATGGACCCCAGGCGTGTGCTCGACACCCGCTTTGGTCCCGGCCCGCTGGGCAAGATCGGACCTGGTAGGGTCGTGACGATGCCGGTTCGCGGTGTTGGGGGAGTGGCCGCCGATGCAACGGCAGTCGTGTTGAACCTCACGGCAACCGGTGGGACCGCTGCCACACACCTCACCGTATATCCGGGCGACGTTTCGCCACCGTTGGCCTCAAATCTCAACGTCGAGGCCGGCCAAACCAAAGCAGTACTCGCCGTGGTGCGTGTCGGAGCTGACGGCACCGTCAAGGTGCGGAACAACTCAGGGTCGGTCCACGTGATTCTCGACATAGCTGCTTTTCACGGCTCGGCGGCCTGAACCAGAGGGTACCGCCGGCCAACCTGGCCGGTAGGGTCTGGGTTCATGGCGAAACCGGGAGGCACTGGGGTGATCGGTCCGTTCCCTCCGCGGGTGGAGGAGAGCGCCCCCGCCCAGGAAGAGTATGACCGTGAGCGTCGCCGAGTGCTGTGGGCCATGCCGTACGGCTTATACGTTGTCGGTAGCCGGGCGGGTGAACGGCGCAATGGCATGACGCTGAACTGGGCTTCGCAAGTGAGCTTCGAGCCGAAGCTAATCGGCATCGGAGTCGACAAACATGCCTTCACGCATGAGTTGATCAGCGAAGGAAGGGTTTTCTCACTGAACCTGATCGACCGTGAGGACCGAGCAATCGTCCGGAAATTCACAAAGCCCGTTGAGGTCGATCTTGAGCGTTGGACGCTCAACGGGTTCCCATTTCACGACGGCAGCACTGGTGCACCGATCCTTGACCAAGCGGTGGCCTACCTCGAATGCGCAGTACGGAACCCGGTGGATTGCGGTGGACACACCTTCTTCATCGGCGAAGTTGTCGATTGCGGATTTCAGAAGCCCGAGGACACCCCGGTACTCCGGATGGAGGACACGAGGATGTCGTATGGGGGCTGACGGCGGTCACTCACTTCGATGTGATAGCGCCGTGTGGGATCTAGCATTCCTGCAATGAACAAGGCGGGGTTCCCGGAGTACGGCGAGGCAACCGAAGACGTTCTTGCCGCGGTGAAGGACTTGGCGGCCGGAGACATCGACTGGCGTTCAGGTCGAGCGTTCAGTCTCGTTTACCACCCCGGCGATGAGGAACTCGAGCGACTTCTCCATGAGGTCGCGCTGATCTATCTCCATGAGAACGCGCTGAATCCATTCAAATACCCGAGTCTCGTGCAGATGGAGAACGACGTTGTCGACATGGCGGCTGCGCTCTTCCACACGGTGCCGAGAGCAGGGACCATGTCGAGCGGTGGTACCGAGAGCATCTTTCTCGCGGTTCACACCGCTCGGGAATGGGCGGCACAGCGAAAGGGTGTGACCAATCCGAACGTCGTCACGGCTAGCACTGCTCATCCGGCGTTCGCCAAAGCATGCCATTACCTGTGTGTCGAGCACCGGCGAGCGCCAGTTGGAGCGGACCTGCGGGCGGACCCGGCGGAAATGGCTCGGCTTGTCGACGCTAACACCGTCCTGGTCGTGGGCAGTGCCCCGTGTTACCCATTCGGCGTCATCGATCCAATCCCAGAACTCGCATCACTGGCAATGGAGCGGGAAGCGCTCTGCCACGTCGACGCCTGTCTCGGCGGTTGGCTGCTTCCCTGGTGGGAACGACTCGGTGAGCCTGTACCGCCATGGGATTTTCGGGTTGACGGCGTGACCTCACTCAGCGCAGATGTACACAAATATGGCTACACCTTCAAAGGCGCTTCGGTCATCCTGTACCGGGATCCAGAAATGGTGCGGTATCAGTGGTTCCTTTACGACGACTGGCCTGGCGGGCTATACGGTTCGATCACTACTGCTGGGACCAGACCAGCCGCACCGATCGCAGGGGCATGGGCCACGATCAAGTTCTTGGGCGCAGATGGGTATCTGCGGAAGGCCGAGCAGGTTCGTAGCGCGACGAGGGGGTTCCTCGATGCTGTTGCTGCAATTCCGGAACTGTCGGTGACCGGCAAGCCGGACATGTCGGTCTTCGAGTTTGGCGCGGCCGAGGGAAGCGACCTCGACATTGGGGGCGTCGGTGACGTGATGGACGACCGGGGATGGAACCTGGATCGCCAGCCGGGCGGGCTTCATGTCATGGTCTCGCCGTATCACGTGAACGTTGTCGACCAGTTCGGGACCGATCTGGCAGACGCCGTGGCATCTCACCGCGCCAGCCAGGGCAAAGCTGCTGGCTATGGAGGTATCGCCGTCGACAAGCCCTCCCATAGGGAGGCCCTGTGCATCTTTGCCCTCTGAAAACCCTGCAAGGGTAATGACTGTATCTTCCTTGACCTGTCTC
>JANZZE010000037.1:0-16217 GCA_026419545.1 Acidimicrobiales bacterium | reverse complement strand
GAGCGTCCCGACGCTTCGGTTCGGACAAGTCCCTGGCCTTGCTGGGGGGGCGGCCACTCGTCGAGTGGGTTGCGTCGGCACTCGCCGTCGCCGGTGCGCAAACTGTGGTCGTGGTGGGGGGGGACGAGCGGGCTCTTGCGTCCTTCGGCCTGGAGGTTGTGCCCGATCGTTGGCCAGGCGAGGGGCCACTAGGCGGGCTCATCACGGGTCTTGAAGCCACCGGGTCGGGAGTCGAGTACGTCGTCGTGGCTGGCTGTGACCTGCCCGGTTTGCAACCAGGGACGGTTCGGAAACTGATCTGCGCGCTGAAGGCCGCACCCGAGTGGTCGGACGCAGCGGTGGCGACTGCAAATGGCGTACCGCAGTGGCATCTGGTCGTCGTCCGCACAAGTGTGGCAGCTCGTCTTCTTGAACGGTTCTGTGCGGGCAAAAGATCGATCAAGGATGGATTAGCAGGTGGAGGCACTCTGGAGGTTCCGGTGGAGCCTGGGGCGGTTCGCGATGTCGACAGTCAGCAGGACCTGGACCGGTACGCTTCAGGAGTCAGACGAATCGAGATGGGAGAGTCCGAGCGGTGAGCGTTCCAGAAATCGATGTCCAGGAGTTGGCCCGTCGCCACGGCGACGGGGCGGTCATCCTCGATGTGCGCAACCCGGACGAATATGAGCAGGGTCATGTGCCGGGAGCGATCCTGATCCCGCTCGGCGAGATCCAGGATCGGGTGGCTGAGGTACCAACGGAATGTACGGTTCACGTGGTCTGTGCCATGGGAGGCCGCAGTCGCAAGGCGGCGGAGTTCTTGGTGAGCTGTGGGATCGACGCAATCAACGTTTCCGGTGGCACGGTCGCCTGGATTGAAGCGGGCTTGCCCGTCGTCGCAGGAAGCGATCCGGAGTAGCCCGTCGACGAGCAGCGGAATTCGCGCGACTGCCGGGATCGGGCCAAGGATCGGCAAGGTAACGAAATGGCATTCCGGGTCATCGACGACGATGCGGCGTTGCAGGACGCGATCTTCGCGCTGCTCGACGAGCCGGTCTATGCCGTCGACACCGAGTTCCACCGAGAACGGACCTATTTCCCACGGTTGGCGCTGGTGCAGATCGCCTGGCCCGGAAACCTGGTGCTGGTGGACGCGCTCGCAGTGGACTTGCGGCCACTCCGTTCGGTTCTGACCGGTCCGGGCATGGCGGTCATTCACGCGGCCGACCAGGATCTAGAAGTGCTGGAGCTCGTATGCGGGTGCGTACCTTCTCGGCTGTTCGACACCCAGATTGCCGCAGGGTTCTTAGGGATGGCGTTCCCTTCGCTCGGATCTCTTTACGAGCACGAACTGAACATCCAACTCCCGAAGGCAGACCGCCTGACCGACTGGTTCGCTAGGCCACTGACGGCACAGCAGCTCGACTATGCCGCGTCAGATGTTGAACATCTCTTGGAGGTCCATGACAGACTCCGACAAAAGCTCAAGGACAGGGGCCGCCTGCAGTGGGCACTTGATGAATGCGAGCAGCAGCGCAGCCGCGATCGCCGCCGGAACCGAGATCCTGACGAGGCGTGGCGCCGGATCAAAGAGGCCCGCCAACTGCGCGGCCGCGCCCGCTCGATCGCCCAAGCAGTCGCAGCTTGGCGTGAACGCAAGGCGGCCGAGCTCGACCAGCCGGTCCGTTTCATCTTGCCCGACTTGGCAATTGTAGGCATCGCGCAGCGACCTCCTGGATCTATCCAGGAGTTGCGCAAGATACGAGGCTTGGAGGACCGCCACCTGAGGAACGGCATGGCCGAGGAGCTGCTCCAAGCGATTCGAGGTGGCATGGCTGTGACGCCACCCCCGACTCGAGACAACAGCACCAAGGAGCTGTCCCGCGAGCTTCGACCTGCGGCCACCTTGGTGTCGGCGTGGGTGAGTCAGCTCGCCCGAGATCTCGAGATCGACGCCGCACTGCTGGCGACGAGATCGGATATCGAAGCCTTCCTGCGGGGCGACGATGAGGCTCGTCTGGCCACCGGCTGGCGTGCAGAACTCGTCGGCGAGCCGATTCGCCGTCTGGTATCGGGGGACGCCGCGCTCGCATTCGAGAGTGGAGGCAGACTCCGGTTGGAGAGCCGGTCACATGAGCCTCTTGCCGACCGTTGATTTGTGGTCAACAGCGACGGAGAACGACCGCTTGTTCTGGAGCGAGCACGCCGGTGAATGGTGCACCCTCACCTTCGCCGTCGCTGGCAATTTCGACCACGGCAGGGCCAGTGAGGTCCACAGGTGCCGACGTGGGAGCTTGGCTGAAATTGATTAAGACGAAGCGGTCGTTGTCGCCCGGCGCATAACGTCGATAAGCCAACACAACATCGGGTCCGTCAAGCAACTCGATCGAGCCTACGGCGAGTGCTGCTGACGCCTTTCGTGCCGCAATGAGCCGTCGGTAGAGATGGAGTATCGACTCCGGGTCTTCGGTCAGGTCTGCGACGTTCCGCTTATCGGGTTCTGGCGGCCACGGGAGCCAGGGATCGGCTGAGGCCCAGCCGTGCGATGGTGAGCCATCCCACGGGATCGGGGCGCGGCATCCGTCGCGCCCACCTGGATCGAGGACGCGTTCTGGAGGAACGACACAGTCCTCGAGACCGAGTTCTTCTCCTGCATACAGGAACGGGGTGCCGCGCAGGGTGAGGAGCAGCACTGCAGCCGCACGGGCCCGCGATTCGGATCCGCCGTAGCGGGTGCGGTGTCTCTTGTTGTCGTGGTTCGACAGCACCCAGGTCGGCCACGCGTCGATTGGCCCGAGTTCCTGCTCGGCTTTCTCGATCTGTTGCCGCCAAAGTGCTGCGTCCCACGGTGTGTAGAGCGGTGGGAAGTTGAAGTTGAGGTGCAGTTCGTCGCCATGGCCGTAGTAGGTGGCAACCAAGGAGGTGTCGAGCAGATAGACCTCGCCGACTGCCATACGGTCTCGGTCATAGGAGTCAAGGAGCAACCGGATGTCGCGCAACAATTCATGAGTTTCGGGCCGGTGATTGAGGGGCACATGGCTGAGCGGGGCGAGATCGGGAGGATCGTCACCGAGTTCCGGGTCTTTCCCGATGAGGTGGATGACGTCCATCCGGAATCCGTCGACGCCCCGGTCCAGCCAGAAGTGGAGGGTCTCGTGCATGGCGGCCACGACCTCAGGATTGTGCCAGTTGAGGTCTGGCTGTTGGGGCAAGAAGGTATGCAGGTAGTACTGCTGGGTCGACTCATCGAACTCCCAGGCTGGCCCGAACGTGAAAGAGGCGATCCAGTTGTTGGGAGGTCCGTCGCCCTTTGGATCACGCCACCAATACCAGTTCCGCTTCGGGTTGTCGCGGCTCGAGCGGGACTCGATGAACCACGGATGTTGATCGGAGGTGTGGTTTGGGACCCAGTCGATGATCACGCGCAGGTTGCGTCGATGGGCATCTGCGAGCAGTTTGTCGAAGTCGTCGAGTGTCCCAAACAGCGGGTCGACATCGCAGTAGTCTGCGACGTCGTATCCGTAGTCGGCCATTGGCGACTTGTAGAATGGCGACAGCCAGAGCGCATCTACGCCAAGCCAGGCAAGGTAGTCGAGATGGCGACGGATTCCCTCCAGATCTCCGACACCGTTGCCTGTGGTGTCGCAGAACGATCGCGGATAGATCTGGTAGGCGACGCAGCTCTTCCACCAGGGTTGGGCGCTATTCATTAACTCGTCCTTGTGAATGGAATTGGTTAAAACAGATTGAAATGGAATGTTAAACGTGCAATGTGGATCGGTAAAGCCGAGAGGCTAGAGTGTTACGGCAGGAAACGGTTCCGAACGGGAGTTGGCCCGTGAAAAAAGGGCGTCATCGGCGCTTCGAAGAAGCCCGTGCACTCAAGCGAACCACTGACTTCGACCTTGATGTCGACGCGATCTTCGACTCGAAGAAGGCTGAGCCGTGCCCGGAGTGTGGCGCGGCCCCGAACGCGGAGCACGCTTCGTGGTGCCTTTACGAGGAGTTTGCGGACGAGGAGTGATCGGCGATCATCCCATCCGGGGTGATCTTGCCGACCGGCCGGCTGATGTCGCTGGTACACCAGTCGGGCTTCTGCGCCCGTTTGCGGTCGGCCAGTCGGGCATGTCAACGCGTTCGCGCTAACTCGATCGCTCGCTCAACGGCGGTGTCGATGTCGTCATCGTTCATGATGACCATCGACCGCCTGCCGCGCGCTCGCTGCTTGAGGGCCTCTTCCGCCCGTCGACGGTCGGGGTCGTGGAGCCGAGCAGGGACGTCCACGAGAAGTTGACCGATCACGATTCCCGACAATCGAGATCGGTCGCCGATCCGCCGACCATGGTAGTACTGCACCGGACCCGAAAATAATGCACCCCGTTCGACACGGAACTCTGGCAAGCGATTCCCGAAACTCTCAAGTTTGTGGACGAGCTTCATCAAGACCTCATGCTGCGCTCTGGTGCGTTCGTCACAGAGTTCGCGCACGAAGTCAGCGTCGACGGGATTTGCGGCCTTGTCGAGCATTTGAAGGGCCGGAAGATACGACGCGCGATGTTTGCCGCCGCGTGTCCTCTTGACGGCACGCGGCGACGGCCGTTTACGGGTGACGCGAGCAAGTGCCGGGTGTTCAGCGAAACGAGCGGCATCGTCGCCGTTGCGGCGAGCACGCGCCACCACCCGGGTGTCGTGTCGGGCATCCCGATCAGCGGTCGCCATCTGGGCCGCGTCACGGACCATTATCAATGCCCAGACGAGCACCTGGTTCTCATCGATGTCATAGGCACGTGACGGGGTCTTGCAGATGAACACGTCAGGATTCCCGAACGTCGCGGAGCGTGCCGAGATGGTCTCGCTCCAGAGGACCGGCCCCCGTAGCGCACCCACGCACCGTTCGGCATGGGTATCAATCGATGTCGCGAGCGACCGGACGGTTCTGGGGAGCTCATCAAGAAGATGCTCAGCTTCAGCAGAGGTTGCGAGTACTGTTCCGATCAGCTGAGCGACCTCCTTGGCGGGCAACCCGACCAGCGCTCCGATCGTCGAAGAGACCTCAAAGGGTCGTGCAAGTCGCCCCCATAGATCCAGGAAGGGGTCATAACCCGGATCTCCTGGCTTCAAGTCCGAGTCATGGTCGATCGCAATATGAAGGGTGTTGGCCATGATTTCGGCACGAGCAAGCTCTGATCACACGGCCAATTCGACGCCGAGCACGTCACTGATCGTCCGTTGGGCTTCGGCTTGCTCAGGCGGGTCCATGAACTGTGCTACCGTTCGGTACAACGTGGTCGCTCGGCGGTCCTCCATCCCTTCGAATTGGGGCAAGAAGTACGCGTAGAAGACCTCATAGATGAGCCTTGAGTCTGAGGTGCCATCCTTGGCCCTTCTGGCGGCGTATTTCGCTGCGTCGATGTAGACAGCAGGGCCGAGGTCGCTGAACTTCCGCAAACAGAGCAGCTTGGCCACGATTTCCCCCGGCCCTTCGAGCAGTTTCTCGTAGGCGCTGTCCGGGGGAGTGCCGACCTCTATGAAGGCGAAGCGCCGCATCAACGCGTATGACATGTCAAAGAGCAGGTTCTTGTCGAACACGTTCATCGTGGCGATGATTCGCCAGTTGGCCGGCACTCTGATGACATCGGTCTTCTCGGGCGGATCGATTCCGGGCGGCACGATGCTGATCGGGTTCGGCTGCCCTTTGCGCTTGAACGGGAGCACCACGGCTGAACCGGACAAGACCGTGAACAACTGACCAAAAGCGCGGTCGAAATTGGACCGATTGAGTTCGTCGATGACCAGCCAGCGGCCGGTCTCGATCGCGTCCACGAAGAGCCCTGGGCGGAAAATGAGACCGTCGACCGTGGGTTGCAGGCCACCGATGGTCTCGAAGGTGGTCCACTCGCTTGTGGCGGTGGTGGGGAGGTAGCCCGTGCACATCATGCTCTGGCGGGCTACGTCGGCAGCGACATAGGCGAGAGTCGTCTTTCCGGTGCCGGGCGGTCCTGTGAGGATGACGTGCTTGCCCGCGTCGACGGCTGCCACGAGCTGTTCGCAGACGTATTCGGGCATGATCAGCCCGTTCTCAAGGCAGGCCTTCTCGAGTTCTTCGGAAGTGAATGGGCGCATACACCCTTACCTGTCGGCGCTTCAGGACCGCTTTTTGAGGGCGGGGTGAGGCAGGAAGGTTTCGGAACCGCGTCGCTTGATGTAATCGACGAGCGCCTCGTACGGGGCCTCGCCGACCAATTCGACGATTTCGTCGCGCAGAGTCTCAAAAACCGGTCGACAGTCGACGAAGGCCTCCGAGCTCTCGGTACACCACCAGTGGAATTCCTCACCGCCCTCGCCCCAGTCCCGGCGCTTCCACTCCCGCACGATCACGGTCCTTGCGCTGTTGTCGTCGATGTGTTCATCGAACCGCAGGGGAAGCTGCCAGCAGACCAGTGGTTTCCAGTCGATGGGGCGTTCGCCGAGTTCAAGCGCTTTACGGTGCAATGCACAGCCGGGGCCACCGTCGAATTCTGGGCGGTTCAGGAATATGCAGGCCCCGTCGACGGTGTGGGTCACCCACTCGCCGTGATCGTTCTTGTGGATTGGCCCACCCCGCTTCTCGGCTTTGCGTTTGTACTCCCAGTCCGCTCTCGTTAGTCGGTCGGCTTGCCGAAGAACGCGCTTTCGGTCGGATTTATCGACCAAGTGCGCACCGTAGCTGCAGCATCCATGGACGAGTTCCGGTGCTGGCTCGGTCAGCACACCCAGGCACCCGTCACCAAATATGCAACGCCAATTACTCGTCATGAACGTGACATCGAACTGGTAGGTCGTGCCGTCGATCTCGAACGAGACCCACTCATGCCGATCAGCGGGTTCGGACATGGAACTCCTCGTGTTGGGGCCAGCCGCATCAGGTTAGTGCTCGCAGCCGCAACCGGAGGGTGAAGTGACCATCACGATCTCGAACCGCGCGAACAGGACGGATCGCGCCAGACTGTCGGTGTGTGGCGATTCGGCCGATCAAGATCCCAACTGCGTGCAGCGCCACCCGGATACAGAGATCTAGTTGTTGCGGACCTCGTGGCCGTCCTCGGCGCCGACACGGTCCATCATGACCCAATCGATTTGGCACTGTATGAACGCGACGCCTCAATGGTAGGTTCGGCGGCCCCGCACGTGGTGTGCTTTCCGCGCAGTGCCGATGAGGTGTCGGCAGTCGTCCGTGTGGCTCACCGTCATGATGATGACTGGCGGGAGCGCCGGATGCTGTGGCGCGCTGGCCAGCCATGCGGGTCTGATCGGTACCGCTCGCAAGCAAGCAACGAGGGTTATGCGGTCGGTGCCCGGTAACGCGCCAATCCTGGTCAATTCGGCCGGTTGCGGCGCAATGCTCGCGGACTACGGTCGACTACTCGACACCCACGAGGCGCGGTCATTCGCGGCTCGTGTCCAAGATGTTCACACCTGGCTAGCCGCTCACGTCGACCGCCTTTCCGATTCTGGCGCGTCCGGGTCAGGGTGTCGCCTACGGGTGGCTGTTCATGACCCTTGCCACCTGCGTCACGTGCAGCGCGCCCATCTTGCCGTCCGCACTGTTCTCGAGCCGTTTGTCGGTGAGCTAGTCGAGTTGGACGATGATGGGCTCTGTTGCGGGGCAGGTGGTGCCTACGCGATGGTCCACCCCGAGCTCGCTGCGGCCATCCGGGAGCGCAAGCTGGCCGCGATCCGCCGTGCAGGCGCGGATGTGATCGTCAGCGCGAATCCCGGCTGCACCTTTCATCTCGAAGGCGCGGGCGTGATGGTTCGCCACCCACTCCGACTCATAGCGCAACACCTCGCTGATCCTGGTGGGTTGCGCTAAGAAGAGACCATGACCCGCGCCTTCGACGATTTGGCCGACCGTCTGGATGCAATTTCGGAAGAACTTGCTGATCTAGCCCTCGCACAACTACGAAACGCACTCGACGGCGACAACGCCGGCAGTGATGAGGCAGTGACGATCGAGAAGCGGCTGATCAGAGCCCGCCGGGCTGTTGTGAAGGCTTCTGGCTTGCTACGAGGCGTCGGGGATGGAGGGTGACGCCGAACGGCCATTGATCCGGTCGATGAGCAAGCGCAACCTCGCGTAGCTGGCCCGGTCGAAGTGAAACGCGAGCCTGGGCAGATCAGGGACGTCTCCATCCTCGATCTCCGACGGTGACGCGGGCACCGGCTCGATTGAACCTGAGGTGAGAATGTCTGAAAACTCGTCGTTTATCTCGGCGAGCAGTGCGTCATCGATGGCGTGTTTGAGGCGAAGAACGAGACGTCGTCCGACATATCGCTGCGAATGGTAGGTGGTGTAGAAGCCGACGATCTCCTCGACAGCTTCGGTCACCGAGGTCGTCAAGCGTACGAAGCGGAGATCATCGGCTGCGATCAATCCACGTGCCAGGAGTTCGTGTTCGATGAAGTGAAGCCAGGAGGGCCAGTAGGTCCCTCCCTCTGGTTCCATCAGGACGACCGGCGCTACTGGGGAACGCCCGGTTTGCATGAGGGTCAGGAGTTCGAACGCCTCGTCCATCGTGCCAAAGCCCCCCGGGAGCAGAGCGAAGGCCTTCGACTCTTTCATAAACGTGATCTTCCGGGTGAAGAAGTAACGGAAGTTGATCAGCTTCGGGTCTCGGGCGATCGAGGGTGACGCAGCTGACTCGAATGGCAGCACGATGTTCACGCCGAAGGCTTGATCAACGCCGGCACCTTCGATCCCTGCCTCCATGATCCCCGGTCCCGCACCGGTGATCACCATCCACTCCTCGGCCGCCATCGCTCGTGCGAAGTCACGGGCCATGAGATAGCTGGGATCGTCGGTCCGGGTCCGCGCCGAACCAAAGATCGAGACTTTCGGAATTGCGGCGTAGGGTTCGAAGACGTAGAAGGAATAGCGCAGCTCCTTTAGCGCGGCGTTCACAAGCTTGAGCTCGCCCCGGTCAACTGCCTCCCGACCCATGCGCAACGCGGAGACCACCATTTCGAAGACCAGGTCGTTGTCACGGTGGATCCCTGCTGCGTCGACCAAGGCTGCGATCCGCCGGTCAAGTTCATCGTCGCCGGTGCGGTAATGACGCATGATCAGGTCTTCGCAACCCGGCCGTAGGTCGTTGTGCGTTGTTCGAGCCGCCGACCGAGTGGCTCGACCAGTGCCCGGAACTGTTCCTCATCGAGTCCCTGGCCATGTGTGGCACCAGCAGCTCGGGAGATATTTTCGTTCATGAGGGTTCCGCCCAGGTCGTTGACACCGGCCTGCAGGCATTGACGTGCGCCAGCAAGCCCCATTTTGACCCATGAAACCTGGATATTGTCGATCAAGCCGAAATAGGCAATCCTCGCTACCGCATGCATGAGGAGAGCTTCGCGGAAGGTTGGGCCGCGCCGGGCTTTCTGTTGCAGGTACAGGGGGGCGGCCATGTGAACGAACGGCAGTGGCACGAACTCGGTGAACCCACCGCTTCGCTTCTGTAGCTCACGCGTGCGAACAAGGTGGCGGGCCCAATGTTCAGGTCGCTCAACTGATCCGAACATGATGGTGATGTTGGACCGAAGACCGACCCGATGGGCAGTCTCATGTGCAAAGAGCCATTCATCGGTCGAAATCTTGTCCGGACAGATGATCGCCCGGATTCCGTCGTCGAGGATTTCGGCCGCAGTCCCAGGTAGCGTCGAAAGCCCAGCGTCTTTGAGCCGACCCAGGTATAGATCGAGAGGTTCACCGAGCCGACGTGCACCTTCGGTCACCTCCAACGCGGTGAATCCATGGATGTGAATCGAGGGCGCTACCGCTTTCACGGCGCGGATCACGTCGAGGTAGTACTCCCCATCGAAATCGGGGTGGATGCCGCCCTGGAGGCACACCTCGGTGGCACCTGCAGCGACTGCTTCGATCACTCGCTGCTGGATGTCTTCGAGTGTGAGCAGATAAGGGGTTCCCCGCAGGTTCAGTGACAGCGGACCTTTCGAGAACCCACAAAACCTGCATTTGAACGTGCAGACGTTGGTGTAGTTGATGTTGCGATTGCGCACATAGGTGACAACATCTCCGACCGCCTGCCGTCGCAGCTCGTCAGCGAGCTGGCACACCGCAGCAATTTCAGGGCCCCGCGCAGAAAAAAGCGTCAGGATCTCGTCAAAACCAGGCTCCTGCCCGAGTAGGACACCGTCGAGTACTTCGGTCACCGCGCTTGCAGAAGTCCGTACCGAGGATGACACCAGCAGCGGAGGTGTACCGCTGCCACCGGAATACCAGGCCGTCGAACGGGGGCCGAGGTGAATGACCTCGACACCATCGTCGACCTGCTCAGGGGGAGCTGGCTCCAGCCGCTGGACGAAGACCGCGCCCGGGTCGTCACGCGCGAGTCCTTCGGCATCACTGCGGTCCAGTACAGCGAACCTCAACGCTGGGTCGAGCCACCGCTCAGGCTGCAATGCGTACTCGGGGTAGATCGTGAGACGGGGAGCCAGCGTGAAACCAGCAGCCTCGGTCACCTCGCGGAGGCGATCGAGCGCTGGCCACGGACGTTCTGGGTTGACGTGGTCGGCAGTGATCGGTGAGACGCCGCCCCAGTCGTCGATTCCTGCCTCGATGAGCGGGACAAAGTCGTCTGACAGATTCGGTGGCGCTTGGACATGCACATCGGGAGGGAGGATGAGCCGGGCGAACGCGATGGCTTCGAGGTAGTCGTCAGGAGGGCAGGGGGGATGCGACTGCATCCTTGTGCCGGGCTTCGGTAGGAAATTCTGGACGATGACTTCTTGCACGTGACCATGGCGTTGGTGCGCCGCTGCGATTGCTTCCAACGCGGCGATTCGATCGGCCCTGGTTTCGCCGATGCCGACCAGGATGCCGGTGGTAAACGGGATCTGTAACGAGCCAGCCGCGTCGAGTGTGGCGAGTCTGCGAGCCGGGTGCTTGTCAGGTGCGCCCCGGTGGCAGTCGAGATCGCTGCGTAGAGACTCGATCATCATGCCTTGCGACACCGCGACCTGACGCAGCAACGCGAGTTCGTCGCGATGCAGTGCGCCGGCGTTGGCGTGTGGGAGGAGACCAGTCTCGTCGAGGACGAGTCGGCACATCGCTGCCAGGTACTGGACCGTCGACTCGTAGCCATGGTCATGAAGCCACCGGCGGGCGATTGGGTAGCGCAGCTCAGGTCGCTCACCGAGGGTGAAGAGTGCTTCGTGGCAGCCAGCCCTGGCACCGAGGCGCGCGATAGCCAGCACCTCATCGGGATCGAGGAACGGAGCATTGAGACGGGCAGGCGGCTGGGCGAAGGTGCAGTACCCGCAGCGGTCGTGGCAGAGCATCGTCAACGGGATGAACACCTTGGGGGAGTAGGTGAGGCGATTCCCGAAGGCCCGGTCTCGCACCGCTCGAGCGGCCCGAAGAAGGTCGGGGAGCGGCATGTCCAGGAGGTCGCGCGCGGTCATGAACCGAACCTTACCGGTGGCTTGGGGGAAGCGAACGTTGAGACTCTGCGATCACCTGCTCGGAGCGACGGCGCGTAGGGGTCCGGGGAGCGCATGATCACGGGTTTGGAAGCCCGTCAGCAGCAGCGTGGTCGGCCAGCCAGATGACCCGGTCTGCGTGAACGCGCGATGCCGGTATGTCATCGCCCGCGACGACACGCCGGAGCGCGTCCCGTTTCTCTTCGCCTGAGACCGTGACGATGACAAGGCGTGCTCGAGCAATGCCGGCGAACGTCAGGGTCATTCGCCTATGGGGATTGTTGCCTAGCGGGTCCTCGTTCATTACGACGAGTCGACCTGGATCGGCATTCAGTGCTGCGGAGTGCGGGAACAGCGACGCCGTATGCCCGTCGGCGCCGAGACCAAGGTGGACTACGTCGAACTTGCCGAGCTCGCCGACCCGCAGCTGGTAGGGGTCAGGTCCTTCCTCGCAGCGCATCGGGTAGGTGGCGTTTGCGGCTCCGACTCGATCGAGGAGAGCCTGGCGAGCCAAGAAGTAGTTTGAATCTGGGTGGTCGAGAGGGACGCAGCGCTCGTCGCTCCAGTAGACGTCCACCTTCCACCAGTCGATCTGTGTGTCTGCGGTGGAGGCGAGTCTTTCGTAGCAGCGCCGGGCCGTCTCGCCCCCTGACAACGCGATGGAGAACATGTCGTTGGGACGCCCGTGGTATGCCTCGATGATCCGCTCGGAGAACTCGGCCGGGACATCGTCCACGACCACCAGCGACCCGTTCATCTCACTCCCACTCTGATCCTGCCGCTTTCTGACCGGTGCCGGGGGCGCCCCGATCATGGCTGCAATACATCGGCCTTTTGCTGGAGGGCGTTCAGGGCATCATCAAACGACTTCGCGAAGGCAGCGACTCCTTCGTCTTCGAGCACCTTTGTCACATCGGAGAAATCCACGCCGACCGCTGCAAGCTGTTTCATGGTGTCACGGGCAGCGTCGACGTCTCGATCGAGCGTTCGGGTTATCGTGCCATGATCTTCGAACGCCCCGAGCGTGTGGTCCGGCATGGTGTTGACGGTATCCGGACCGATCAATTCGTCGACGTAGATCGTGTCTGGATAGGTGGGGTTCTTGGTGGAGGTGGAAGCCCACAGCGGCCGCTGCACGCGGGCGCCCCGGGCCGCAAGTCGGGCCCACCGGTCACCGGAGAAGCGTTCGAGAAAGAGCTGATAGGCGAGCTTCGCATTCGCGATGGCCGCCTTTCCCCGGAGTTCGAGAGCATCAGGAGTGCCGACCGCTTCTAGGCGCCGGTCGGTTTCGGTGTCGACGCGGCTGACGAAGAACGATGCAACCGACGACACAGTCGAAGGGTCACCGCCGCGGTCGGCAAGCCGCTCCAATCCGCGTAGGTAGGCGTCGATGACCTCGGCGTACCGGGTGGTCGAGAACAGCAACGTCACGTTGACGTTGCAACCCTCACTGATCAGCTGTTCGATTGCTGGGAGGCCTTCCGGCGTCGCCGGGATCTTCACGTACAGATTGGGCGAAGCGATCCGTTCATGAAGGTCTCGGGCGGCCGCCACCGTGCCCGCCGTATCGTGGGCTAACGCTGGTGAAACCTCGACGCTGACGAAGCCGTCTAGACCATCGCTCGCGTCGAATACCGGTCGCAGTATGTCCAACGCACGCGCTATGTCGTGGGACACGAGCTCCCAATAGCTCTCCTCGATCGAGTTCCCCTGATTTATGAGCTCCTGGAATTGCTCGTCGTAGGCTTCCTCGTTCTCAATGGCTCTTTGGAAGATTGTCGGATTCGATGTGATTCCCCGGATGCCCCGGTCAACCCACCGCTCGAGCTCACCACTGGTAATCCACCCACGTTTGAGGTTGTCGAGCCACGGGCTTTGACCTTGTTCTGTGTAGAGATCGTGTAATCTGCCCATCATCGCTCCTCTCAGCGACCAGTCAGCAATGAGCGGGCCTCTTCGACCACGTTGTCGGCGCTGATTCCAAGCCTTTGCAGTGCCTCCGCACCGGGCGCGCTCGTGCCGAAGCGGTCGATCCCAACCGACCTTTGTGCCCACCGGCTCCATCCGAAGGTCGACGCGGCTTCGACGGATAGCGCCGGCACATCGGGCGGGAGAACGCTTGCACGGTAGGTTGCGTCCTGCTCTTCGAACAGTTCCCAGCATGGCATGGAGACGACTCGGGTTGCTATGCCGTCAGCTTCGAGCATCCCTGCGGCCTCAAGGCAGACCGCGACCTCACTGCCGGTTCCAATCAGAATCAGGTTGGGGACTCGGGTCGAGGCTTCACACAGGACGTACGCGCCCCTAAGGACTCCTTCGGCGCCGGCGGTGCCATCGAGAACCGGGACATTTTGCCTGGTCAAGATGAGAGCAGTCGGACCATCGAATTCGATCGCGATGCGCCAGGCCATCGCTGTTTCGTTCGCATCGGCGGGCCGGACGACACGTAAGCCCGGCATCGCACGCATTGCGGCAAGATGTTCGATCGGCTGATGGGTCGGGCCATCTTCACCGAGGCCGACCGAGTCGTGAGTCCACGAGAAAATGACCTTGGCTCGCGAAAGTGCCGAAAGGCGGACAGCAGCTCGCATGTAATCGCTGAACACGAAGAAGGTCCCGCCAACGGGCAGGATGCCGCCGTGTAGCGCCATACCGTTCATCGCCGCGCCCATGCCGTGTTCTCGGACACCGAAATAGATCTGGCGAGCCTTTCGGTTGGCTGGGGAGAACGGCTCGGGTTCATTGACCTTTACGCCGGTGTTCTCAGTCAGGTCGGCACCACCGGCGACCAGTCCCGGGACCACATCAACGATTGCGTTGAGGCATGCTCTGCTCGCTTGGCGCGTCGCGACGGACTCTCCCACCGACCAGACCGGAAGTTTGGTGTCCCATCCAGCCAACCCTCGACCGCTGAGGCAGGCGTCGATCTCCTCCCGTCGACCCCCGATCTCGGCATAGAGATCTTCCCATCGTTCCCGAGCCGAACGACCTCGGCGACCAGCCTCGCGATAGAAAGCCAAAACGTCATCGGGAACGTAGAACGACTCCTCCGGTGGCAGACCAAGCAGTTGCTTGGTCCGAGCCACTTCATCAGGGCCGAGGGGGGACCCGTGGGCCCTCGGGTCGTCGGTGAAGTTGGGCGACGGAAAGCCAATGTGGCTTCGCAAGACGATTAGTGTCGGGCGCTCGGTGACGGATTTGGCCTGCTCCACGGCGGCGTGGAGAGCGTCGAGGTCGTCGGCGATTTCGCCGACCTGGTCCACATTCCAGCCGTACGCTTCGAATCGCTTCACCGTGTCGTCCGACAAGGTGAGGTCGGTCGGTCCGTCGATGGTGATGCGATTGTCGTCGTAGATCACGATCAACTTGCCGAGCGCGAGATGGCCAGCCAAAGAGGCGGCCTCGTGTGAGATACCCTCCATCAGGTCCCCATCGGAGGCCAGCACGTAGGTGTAGTGGTCGAAGAGCTCAGAGCCGAACCGGGCCCGGAGGTGGTGCTCGGCGATGCTCATTCCGACAGCGTTGGCGAATCCCTGGCCGAGAGGACCGGTCGTGACCTCGACTCCTTTTGTGTGGTGAACCTCTGGATGCCCCGGTGTCGCGCTGCCGAACTGGCGAAAGGCTTTGAGGTCGTCAAGCGTGAGCCCGTAGCCCGTCAAGTACAGCATCGAGTAGAGCAGGATGGAGGCGTGCCCGCACGACAGCACGAACCGATCACGATTCGGCCAGTCTGGAGCGTCCGCGTCATAGTTCATCACTCGTGTCCAAAGGACATGTGCAAGCGGGGCGAGCGCCATAGCCGTGCCCGGGTGGCCGGAGTTCGCCCGCTGAGGCGCGTCCATGGCCAGGCCACGGATCACACTGATCGCTCGCTGCTCGAGCTCGGGATTGTTCAGGGATGTGCTCACAGGGGCCGCCTCCACGATGCGATCGGAACCCTAGTTCTACCGGTGGGGGACATCGTTGAAGATCGCCATGCTTGCCGTAAAGCCGTGGAGAAAGCTGCGTCCGCCGATGGGACCGATTTCCCCAGCACAGAACATGCCAGCGGTTGCACGGCTCCCGGTCAGATCGGTGATGACCCGAGCGTCATGGTCGGGTTCGCCGAAGAGGCGGGTCCCTCGTCCGTTGCAGGTAAAGACGAGCGCGGCAGCAGCATCGCGACCTTTCAACAGGGCCCGCAGGTCATCGTCTGCAGCTTCCGCGTCACGAACCTGGAATTGAACCGTCGCACCGAGTGGTACGAGGTCGTTGACTGCTACGGCTCCTGACTCGTGATCGACGCCGATCACGTTCCGGACGAGAAAGTCGCCCCGGTCGAAATCCAGCTTGTGTTCGTCGATGACAAGGCCGATGTAGAGACCGGATCGTGCAAGCTGGCGTTCCGCTTCTGGGAGTGTGCCGAGGATCTGGACCAATTTCTCGAGTGCAGGACGCCCAGCTATTTCGAACACAACGTTTCGTTCGGCGCGGGTCACTGTGAACGGATCACCTATTGGTCGACAACCCTGAGAAACAACTGTTTCGAGATTGATGGCATCGGTGGGGAGGAGCACACCGACAGCGCCGTCGTCGAAGCTGTGGCCGTCGAGTACCAGCCGGTTGGCGCCCGGCGCAAAGCCTGCTGAGGCGACTCCGCCGATGATGGTGAGTCGGGGGTGCCTCGCGGCGGTCAGGGCGAGTAGATCCTCGATTGGAAAGCTGGCCGGATCGGCCAGCAGGAGCAGGTGGCCACCGTCGCGGATGGTTTCAAAGCCGGTGATGAC
>JANZZE010000036.1 GCA_026419545.1 Acidimicrobiales bacterium | reverse complement strand
TGTGTATAAGAGACAGTTGCTACGCCGACGAGCAAGGTCACGCACGACGACCCCTCGGCAGAACGGGCGTCGCGATTCGTTGTCGGAGGACACAACGCCGTAGTTGCCGATATGGGTGTACGTGAAGGTGATGATCTGTCCGGCATAAGACGGATCGGTAATGATCTCTTGATAGCCCGTCATCGACGTGTTGAACACGACCTCCCCTGAGGTCACACCGCCAGGAGGCTCGGCGCCGATCGCTTCGCCCTCAAAGGTCGTGCCATCGGCGAGGACGAGCAACGCCTCCCGGACACCCCGCCGACCGGCGTCGCCGTTGCCAGGATGCTCGCGCTCAGTACTCATCGTTGCGCCTCCCCGTCGATGACCACCGGTTGTCCCCACAGCACCGTGTGGCGAACCTTGCCCTGGACCCTACGACCCGCATAGGGCGTGTTCCGGCTGCGGCTGGCCAAACGCTCCGGATCGACGGTCCAGGCTGCCGCCGGGTCGAATACACACAGATTCGCTGGCCGACCGGGCGCGATGGGGCCACCGTGAGCGACGAGACCCGCGATGGCAGCCGGTCGCCAGGACATAAGCGCCAGGACCCGTTCCATCGGCAGGTCTAACTCGGTGATCGCAAGCGCCAGGGCCGTCTCGAGGCCGAGCATCCCGGGTGGCGCTTCATCGAAAGGTAACTCCTTCGATTCCTGGGTGTGGGGAGCGTGATCAGTCGCAATCGCGTCGATCGTGCCGTCGGCCAGGCCAGCCCGTATCGCTGCGACATCTGCGGCGGTACGAAGAGGAGGGTTCACTTTGAAGACCGAGTCGTAACTCGCGCAGTACTCATCGGTCAGCGTGAAATGGTGGGTCGTCGCCTCGGCCGTCACTGGCAAGCCCGCCGCCTTGGCTGCTCGCACCAGCTCGACCGAACCGGCGGTAGAGAGGTGTTGAAAGTGAACTGTCGCCCCAGTCAACTTTGCCAGCGCGAGATCACGAGCCACCATCAACTCCTCCGCGGCGGCCGGGATGCCGGGGATGCCGAGTTTGCTCGACCATTCCCCCTCGTTCATGTGTCCGCCTTTTGCGAGTGCATCGACCTCGCAGTGCTGCGCAAGTATTGCTCCCGCACCGCGGCCGTACTCCATCGCCCGACGCATCAGGCCGTCGTCTTGGACGCCTGCACCGTCATCGGTGAACACGCGCACACCCAGCGCCCGCATCTCCGCCATTGGCGAAAGGGATGTACCAGCTCGGCCGACCGTAATCGTCCCGGCCGGGAACACGTCGCACAGGCCCGCGGATCGCCCGGCGTCGAGCACCTGCTGGACCACCGCCGCGCAATCGCAAGGCGGGTCGGTGTTCGGCATCGCAACGACCGCGGTGTACCCGCCCAAGGCAGCGGCGCGCGAGCCTGTCTCGATGGTTTCGGCTTCCTCGCGCCCGGGCTCCCGGAGGTGCGTGTGCAAATCGACCAGGCCGGGGCTGATCACACAACCGCTGGCGTCGAGCACCGCAGTACCGGTACCTGAGGGGTCGATCGTGTCCTCGACCGCGACAACCTGGCCTCCGCTGATCATGACGTCGGCCCGACGACGGCCAACCGCGTCAATCACCTCACCGCCCCGGATGACTACCGCTAGCCCCTCAGCCACCGAGTACTCCTTCCGCATCGACCTCACCCTTTGGCTGCCTTTCGCCCCGTATATGGGCGTGAAAAGCACCCAAGGGGGGTGGCGAGATTTCAACGTGGTTTGGCTCGCTCGCGACGAGGTCGCTCCCAGAGCCGAGCATTAGGAACAGCACCGCCATGCGGACCGCCACGCCGTTGCGAACCTGATCGACCACGACGGCACTGGGCAGTTCCGCGACCTCGGCGGCGATCTCTACGCCGCGGTTCATCGGACCCGGGTGCATGATGATCGCCTCGGGGCCGAGCAGTCCAGCTCGCCTCGCAGTCAGGCCGTAGCCGGCTGTGTATTCACGCAGCGACGGGAGCAACGCCTCGTTCATTCGCTCGCGCTGCAGCCGTAGGAGGTAGACGATGTCGCTTTTGGAGAGCTCGGCGTCGAGATCGTCGCCAACCGTTACCGGCCAGCCGACCAGCGACGGTGGCAGCAACGTCGGCGGAGCAACCAACGTGACCTCAGCCCCGAGTGCAGCGAAGGCGAGCACATTGGAGCGAGCCACCCTGCTGTGCTTCACGTCGCCGACGATTGTGATCCGCCGGCCGTCCAACGAGCCGAGACGCTCGAGCGCGGTGTAGGTGTCGAGCAGCGCTTGCGTGGGATGCTCATGCCAGCCGTCGCCAGCGTTGATGACGTGTGCATCGGTCCAACGAGCGACCTGCCAAGGCACACCCGCAGACCGGTGGCGCACGACGAACGCGTCGACGCCCATCGCTTCGACCGTCTCGACGGTGTCGCGAACCGACTCGCCCTTGTTGACGGAGGAAGAGCCGACAGCAAAGCTCAGCGTGTCCGCCGACAACCGTTTTGCTGCAGTCTCGAAGGACAGACGGGTGCGGGTCGAGTCCTCGAAGAACAGGGAACACACCGTTCGGCCGCGAAGTGCGGGGACCTTGGGAATCGGGCGCCGGTTGACTTCGAGGAACGAGGCCGTGAGACGGTGGATCTCCTCGATGCCATCCCGCCCGAGATCGGCGATTGACAGGAGATGTTTCACCGGTGCCTCACTTCACCATCTCTCCGAGGTCAACGCCGTCTGACGTGACATTCACAACCTCGTCGCGTCGGGTGGGGAGGTTCTTGCCGACGTAGTCCGGCCGGATCGGAAGCTCGCGATGGCCGCGATCGACCATGACCGCGAGCTGAACGGCTCGCGGGCGGCCGTAGTCGTTGAGCGCGTTGAGTGCCGCTCGGATCGTCCGGCCGGTGAACAGCACATCGTCAACCAGCACGATCACCCTGTTGTCGACGTCGAAGGGAATGTCGGTCACCGCCTCGGGCAGGACCGGTCGTAACCCGATGTCGTCGCGGTAAAAGGCGACGTCGAGCGAGCCGACTGGCACGTCGATTCCTTCGATCTTTTCAAGAGCTTCAGCGAGGTGCTCGGCCAGCGGCACCCCACCGGTCTGGAGGCCGATGAGGGCGACATCGCCGAGCCCTTGGTTGCGCTCGACGATCTCATGGGCCATCCGCCACACTGCGCGACGGAGGTCATCGGCGCTCATGACCCGCTTCCGGGCAACAAAAACGCCCCCATAGGGGGGCGTCAGTCGACGTTCTCGTTCGGCCACACGGGCATCCCTTCTGTCCGTTCGAGCCTCACCGGACCCGCTTCACGGTCAGAGGGCGACCATAGCACCCAACGCCGCCCGCAGGCGAAATAGCGCAACACGTGCACTCGCGCTCGGACACGCCGTGTCTCGACGCGACTGCAGGATGCACACGCGAGTCGTCGATGGCTCCTCGACGTGGCGTTCAGGACCGAACCGATTTGGCGATCGAGCTAAGCATCCCGTTGACGAATCGCCCACTCTCATCGGTGCTGAAGCGCTTGGCCAACTCGACGGCTTCGGAGATGACCGTTGCGGTCGGGATGTCCGGCTCGTGAAGGAGCTCATAGATCGCGAGTCGCAGCACGGCGCGATCGACCGCGGGCATCCGCTCGAGCTTCCAACCTCTGGCATGCGACCGGATATAGCTGTCTACCTGGGCTTGGTGCTTTCCGACACCGACCACCAGCGCTAGGGTGAACGAGGCTGGTTTCACCGGCAGTTCAGCGAGCACCGACGCCGGTTCTACCCCTTTGGCCTCGGCCTCATACAGCAGGCCCAACGCTGCCTCACGAGCCTCGCGGCGACTGCCTACCCCGCCGCCATACCGGCCAGCATGCGTATCCGACTGACCCGCTGAACCCCCGTCATCCTCCTCGGCAGGACGCTTCCCGAGTGCTGTCTCGGATTGCCCATCTGCCTCCTCCCTGGCAGCGGAAGCGCCAACCCGGCCGATGACATCACCCCCCTGATCGCTGCCCTCGCTCGGTCGCGATGCGTCGGCGCTGTTGGAGCCGCTCCCGTCGACCGCGTTCACGCCTTGCTCAAATACTCGCCGCTTCGGGTGTCGACTTTGACCTTGTCGCCAACGTTGATGAACAGCGGAACCTGGACGACCAGGCCGGTCTCGAGCGTCGCAGGCTTACGTGCCCCTGAGACCCGGTCGCCCTGGATCCCAGGCTCGGTATCGGTGACGGTGAGCTCGACCGCGGCGGGAAGGTCGATACCGACGATCGAGTCCTTGTGCATCAGCAAGATCGGCGTCGAACCCTCGATCAAATAGTTCGCGACCTCACCGAGCGCGGCCGATGGCACGTGCATCTGTTCATAGGTCTCGCTGTCCATGAAGACCCAGTCATCGCCGTCCCGATAGAGGAACTGCATCTCCTTCTTGTCGATCATCGCCCGCTCGACATTCTCATCCGCACGGAAGGTGCGTTCGATCCCCGCCCCGGTCCGAGCGTTCTTCAGTGTGGTCCTCACGAACGCACCGCCTTTGCCCGGCTTGACGTGCTGGAACTCGACAACCTGGAACAGGTTGTTGTCGAGCTCGAGCGTCATCCCGTTCTTGAGGTCGTTGGTGCTGATAGTGGGCATTCGACGCAGTCCTTGGTCTGACAATGGTGTGTGCGGTTGGCGACGTCGGCTAGCACGTAGCCGCTGACCTGGTTGCGAACACGAAAGCGCGCAAGGCGCGATCCGGTCAAGCCGACGCTGGCGGTACCAGCCGATGACATCTCCCTTGCCTCACCAGGTCTTCGGCGTGCGAGTGAGGGCCCGGCAGCCCTCTGCAGTCACGACCACCGTGTCTTCGATACGGACACCACCGTGCTCTGGCAAATAGACGCCCGGTTCGACCGTGATGACATTCCCCGCCTCGACCACCGCGTCGGAGGTCTTGGAAACCCGCGGGTCTTCGTGGATCTCGAGTCCGACCCCGTGGCCGGTCCCGTGCACGAACGCCTCGCCCCAGCCGGCAGCCGCGATAATCCTGCGGCACGTGTCGTCGATTGCGCTCGCGGCGACGCCCGCTGCCACCGCCGCCACCCCGGCAGCTTGCGCGTCGAGCACAACTTCCACCATGCGTCGCTGAGTCGCGTCCGCAAATTCTCCGACGGCCAGTGTTCGGGTCATGTCAGAGCAGTAGCCGTCGACCACCGCGCCGAAGTCGACAACGACGAGATCCCCCACGCGGATCTGGCGATCCGTTGGTCGAAGGTGCGGCCGGGCCCCGTTCGGTCCCGAACCAACAATCGTCTCGAACGAGGTTCCCTCGGCACCGAGACGGCGCATCTCGGTGTCAAGCTCGAGCGCGAACTCCCGCTCCGTCAGGCCGTCCTCGAGTCGGTGCCGCACTAGTTCAAACGCCTGATCGGCAATGGCGGCCGCGGCTTCAATGCGCGCAACCTCCCCGGCGTCCTTCACCCGGCGAAGCACCTCCACCAAGCCACGTGTCGGGACCAGCTCGACTCCCGGGAACCAGCTGTCGGTGAACCGGCGCAGCTGTCCCCAGGTCACGTGTTCCGCCTCGAGCCCGAGACGCTGCACACCAGCGTCACGGACGGCGCCGCCGACGACCTCGGCTTGCTCGTAGGTGGAGATCTCCAACCGGGCGGACACACCCGCAGCGGCGAGTTGGGCGGTCGCCTGCTCGCCGTATCGCCCGTCGGTCACGAGCAACAATTCATCGGGCGTCACAAGCAGGATTCCTGCCGACCCGGTGAAACCAGTGAGATACCGGATGTTGACCATCGAGGTGACGAGGAGCGCATCGATCCCATCACCGTCTTCAGCAGCGGTACCGAACCGGTCGGTGAGCCGAGCGGTCCGGCTGGCGAACTCCATCGGCGGAAGTGACACGACCATTCCTCTCAACTCGATACGGACCCTGATCGACCGAGTCGCCGAACCACGGCATCAACCGCGAGCACGTATCCGTCAATGCCGAGGCCCATGATCACCCCGGTCGCCACCGGGCTGACCGTCGACTGATGGCGCCACGCCTGACGGGCCGCCGGGTTGGATATATGCACTTCGATGACGATGCCTTCGAAAGCAGCCAACGCATCGTGGATCGCCCAGGAGTAGTGCGTGAACGCAGCCGGGTTGATAATGATGGCAGCGCACCGGTCACGTGCGGCGCAGATCGCGTCGACCAGGTCGCCTTCATGGTTGGATTGGACGTGCTCGACCGTGATCCCTGCGCTCGCGGCTCGTTCACGAACCGCGCCGACGTAGTCCTCAAGTGTCGCCTCGCCGTAGACCGCTGGTTCGCGCTGACCGAGCAGCTGCAGGTTCGGCCCTGACAGCAACAAGATCACCGGGTCCCTCCCGGGGTCACCGCCGCCAGCCTGCGCCCCTGGCTGGCGAAGGTCACTGTCGTTCATTGCATGATCCTCTCGAACGCGGCGTCGATGACCTCCCGCTTGACCCCGGTGACGATCTCAACGCCTCGCGGTCCGTCGAGCACGAAGGTGATGCCGTCGAGTGCCTTCTTGTCTCGCCCGAACAGCTCGACCAGCTCGTCGATATCGACCCCCGGTGGCAGGCTGCTCGGCAGGCCGTATGCCTGCACGACTCGACGGTGTTCGTCCACCCGCGCTTGGTCGATCCTCCCGAGCAGAGCAGCGAGCTCGGCGGCATAGACCAACCCGATGGCGACAGCTTCACCGTGGCGAAGATCAAACCTGCCAGCGATCTCAAGTGCATGCGCGAGCGTGTGGCCATAATTGAGAGTCGCGCGCCGGCCCGATTCTCGTTCGTCCGCGCACACGATGCTGGCCTTGATCCGTACGCACGCAGCGACTCGCTCTTCCATCGGAAGTCCATCAAGTTGGCCGCCGCCGAGGAAGTGGTATTTCGCCAGCTCACCAAGGCCTGAACGCAGCTCACGAGGCGGCAGCGTGGCAAGGACCTCGGTATCGCAGAGTACTGCACTCGGCTGCCAGAACGCGCCGACCAGATTCTTGCCCTCCGGCAGATTCACCCCGGTCTTGCCCCCGATGGCTGCGTCGATCTGTGCGAGCAATGTCGTAGCGACATGCACCACCGGGACGCCTCGGTGGTAGACGGCGGCAGCAAAGCCCGCTGTGTCGGTCACCAATCCTCCGCCGACCGCCACCACGGCATCGGCCCGGGTCAAACCCCACCGGGCGAAGTCACGGCAGAGGCCCTCGACCGTGGCCATGGACTTGGCCTCCTCGCTCTCACCGATCAGGAAGATGCGGTGCTCCCGACCCGGATCGACCTCCACGCCGACCGCTTCCTGGGTCACGATCGCCACGCGACGGACCGATGCCGGCAGCACTTCCGCCAAGCGATGCCGGACGCGATCGCCGACCAACACGTCATAGCGTCGATCACCGAGCTCAATCGGAACCGTTATCATCCAACACCCGTCTCCCCGACGGCGGCCACCAACCGGGCCAAGCGGTCCACGATCTCGGCTACGGGGAGTTCATCGACGTTGACCACGTCGTGAGCAACCTGGTGGTATCCGACGTCACGCTGCGCGCAAAGGTCGGTCAGCCGGTCCAGGAGCGCCTCGGGATCACCAGCCGTGCCGGCCAGGAGCGGTCGCTTGGCCGCCCCTTTCTCGCTCATGCGTTCGGCGATCGCCGCAGGCGTTGCCCGAAGCCAGATGACCAGGCCGTGCTGGCGCATCAGCGACCGGTTCGCCGCCCGCAACGCTGCCCCGCCGCCAGTCGCGATGACGCTCGGTCCCTCGGACGCCAGCACGTCGGCGAGCACCTCGGCCTCGATCTGGCGGAATGCGTCTTCACCGTCTCGGTCGAAGATCTCACGGACGGTTCGGCCCTGCCGGCGTTCGATCTCCGAATCGGTGTCAACGAAACGCCGACCGAGCGCCTTCGCGAGCTTGCGCCCGATACGCGACTTCCCACTGCCCATCATCCCGACCAGGACGATGTGGCGCGGTTCCGCGAGGCTCGAGCTCAGGGTGCCTGCGCCCTCATGCGACGCCGGACGAGTCGCACCCGTCGGAACGCGGTCCACGCCTACCACCTCAACCACCGGCACCTGCGGTGTCGTGCGGACCAGTGACCTTCCGCCCATCACCGATCCGGAGCTGCTCGTAGTAGCCATTGACGTTGCGCAACAGTTCGCCGAGCGAATCACCGCCGAATTTCCGGAGCACTTCGTTGGCCAGCACCAGCGAGACCATCGTCTCTGCCACCACCCCCATCGCGGGCACGGCGGTTACATCCGTTCGCTCCTTGAACGAAACCGTCTCTTCCTTGGTGATCGTGTCGACGGTCTTGAGGACCGGGCGATTCAGGGTGGCAAGCGGCTTCATCGCAACCCGTGCAACGAGTAGCTCCCCGGTCGAGATGCCCCCTTCGATACCACCGGCCAGGTCCGACTCGCGGCGATACCCGGTCTCTGGATCCCATGCGATCGGATCGTGCGCGTCACTCCCCCGCCGACCGGCAACCTCGAACCCTTCGCCGATCTCCACGCCTTTGACGGCTTGGATGCTCATGAGCGCCTGGGCGAGGAGACCGTCGAGCTTGCGGTCCCAATGAACGTGGCTCCCCAGGCCGACCGGCACGCCGTAGGCGAGCACCTCGACCACACCGCCCAGCGAGTCACCGTCTTTGGCCGCAGCCTTGATCTCATCAACCATCGCAGCTTCGGTCGACGCATCGAAACACCGAACTGGGGAACCGTCGACCGCCTCGAGATCGGCTGGCTTTGGTCGCACGCCAGCCGGGACCCTCGCTGCCCCGATCTGAATGACATGGCTGATGACCTCGACCCCGAGATGTGCCAGTAGCGCCTTGCACACTGCGCCAGCTGCTACTCGCGCCGCCGTTTCCCGAGCCGATGCTCGTTCGAGCACGTCACGAGCGTCGGAAAAGCCGTACTTCTGCATGCCCGCCAAGTCCGCGTGACCTGGTCGGGGTTGGGTCAACGGCTGTTTGGTGTGCCCGGGCTCCGGCGACATCTCCTCGGTCCACTTCCGTTCCCATTCGGAGTTGGCGATCTCGATCGCCACGGGCGAGCCAAGTGTGCGTCCATGCCGGACACCACCGATGATCGTCAGCTCATCTTGCTCGAAACGCATACGGGGCCCACGGCCATACCCAAGCCGACGACGGGCCAACTCCTTGCTGATGCTGGCCGCGGTGATCGGCAGGCCGGCCGGCAGGCCTTCGAGGACGACGACGAGCGCGCGACCGTGCGATTCGCCAGCGGTGAGAAATCGGAGCACCTGCTCAATCTACCGGTCGTCAGAGTTGGGCTCGTAGCTCGTTTCCCGGAGCCCGATCAGCTCGGTCGGTCCCACTGCGCATTCAGCTTCCCGTCACCAGCGCCTGCCCGAAGAAGACCATCACGACCGTTCCGAGCACCAGGAAAGGACCAAACGGATAAGGCTTGCTCTTGCGGTAGACCGCGAACAGCGCCAAACCGACGACGGTGCCCAACAAGAATCCGACAATCATCGCCCACAGGATGTAGCGCATGACTTCCGTGCTGCTGTCCGCGAGCCAACCGAGGTACAAACCCAGCACTGACGCCATCTTCACGTCACCGAAACCCATACCGCGATTGCCGAAGATCAGGTGGAAGATGAACAGAAAACCGAAGTACCCAGCCCCGCCACCGATCGCGTACCTGATCGCTGCAGCGTCTTGATCGAGGATTGATGCGACGGTGATCAACGGTACGGAAATCACCAGCGTTGGTACCACGATGCGATCAGGCAGCCGCAAGACGGCGAAGTCGATGGCCGACAGCGTGGCCAACGAGCCGAACGCGAACAGATAGCTGAGCAACACCAACCACGACTCATCCTGGAATCGGACGGATGCGCCCACGAACAGCACGAGCATCGACAGATGCAAGGCCAGATACCGGCCATGCGCGCGCAGCGGCGGTAGATCCTGAAACAGCGGCTCGTCGTCGGGGATCCGATCGGCGAGTACGCCAGCGAACCAACCGGCGGGGAGCGCCAACAGCGCGCAAACGACCAGCTTCGTAAGGTTCACCGCGATAACGAGCCCAAGCGAGGAGGAGTCGCGACCGAGATCAGCTATTGACCGAGCCGAGGAACTTGATCAACAACTCCCGGTTGATGGGATCCTCTTCATCATCGACTTCGGCGAGCGCTGCCTCTCGCTCTTCCGGTGTCGTAGCCTTCGCCGCCGCGGCCACCGCTTTGGCTGCCTTCGGGCTGAGATTGGCGAGCTGGCGAGCGATCTCCGCAGCGTCGAGCGCGTCCGGCTCGTCTGTGGCCTCGCTCGAGACCGTTGGCGAAGGCTCGGGCACGGCAGCTGACGGCGATTCCACAACAAGCGCATCCGGGTTGAATGTCTCGAACGCACCTTCTTCTTCAACCTCGGCTTCCTCGCCAACGGCGGCGAACGGCTCTGCGGCGGTCGCCGGGGGTTCGAACACCGTCGAAGCCGAACGCGGTGCTTCGGCAACCACCGGTTCCCGCGGCTCCTCGACCACGACGAGACCTTGTTCCACGAGTTCCTTGACGGCCCGGGACAAGGGCAGCTCGCTCAGGCCGAGCTGCTCGCCGAGAGCACCGGCCGCAATGCCGCTCCCAATCGCGACAAGGACTTTCCATCGATCAGCGGAGATCGTCACTTCGTCGCTCGCCAACTCTGGGACGAGCGCAACCCAGTGATCGAGCGACGGCACCACAGCCTCGATCTCCTTCCACTCCTCGAGCATCTTCTCCGCGGCATCGAGGAGCGGTTCGATCTCCGCGGGCTCGCCCGGCTGCTCGGTGACTGTGTCGGCGTCGAAGATGAAATCCCCGCGGTCAAAGCGCAGCAGCTCGAACAGGACTTCACCCGGATCGCTGGCAAGTGGTGCCGCGCTGACCTCGCCCCCGACAACTGCACCGTCGACGATCCACAGGCAGCCCGAGCCGCGAGACCCCTCGAGGCGCAGACAGCCGGTCTTTTTCGTGGACGAGAGCAGACGGAGAACGTCGGGGAGGGCAAAGGTTTCGATCGTGCCCTGTAGCGCCACGGTGACCTCCAACTTTGGGATGCGGCAGGCGATGGGACTTCTTCCCATCGGCAGCTCGCCGTGCCGATTTACCGGAAACGCCCCCATGTTGGGTTCGACCCGGCACAGACGAGCAGTTCCGGACAACCCAGGGGCGGATGGACACTAGTACGGATCGGCACGCCGAGCATTGAACTCCCCCACCAATACTCGAGGGGCCCGAGCGTCACTTGTCCTACGGATCGGCACACCGAGCACTGAGGTGCTCCAGCGCAGCCTCCCGCATGGCGCCAACCGGTGCCGCCTCGCCGGTCCAGATCTCGAAGGCGATCGCCGCCTGGTGCACCAGCATGCCCAACCCGTCGAGAACCGACGCGCCACGCTCGGCTGCCCCGCGTAACAGTGCAGTCTCAAGAGGCTGGTAGACGATGTCAGCAACGATCTGGCCCGGTCGAACGAGTCGCAGATCGAACGGCACCTCATCAGCGCCGGTGGCACCGTCACCGGCGGCCATCCCAACCGGAGTGGCATTGATGACCAGGTCCGAGCCGGGGATATCCGATTCATCTCCGGTACGGCCGACGGCGCCGGCGAGGCCGGCCGCGCGGGCGGCACGATCGGCTGTCCGATTCACGACGATGACCTCCGCGACCTCCACGCGACCGAGCGCGGCGATGATCGCTCGTGCCGCTCCTCCAGCTCCCACAACCGCACAGCGGGCACCGCGAAGCCCGAACTCGGGATAGGCCTCTTTGAGAGAGCGAAGGAAGCCCTCCCCGTCGGTGTTGTGTCCTATGAGCAGCCGGCCAAACCGGCTCACGCAGTTGACAGCATCCAGCGCACTCGCCTCCGGCGTGAGGTGATCGACCGCTCGGGCGACATCGGTCTTGTGCGGCATTGTCACCGAATACCCGTCGATGCCGAGCGATTTCATCGCCGAGAGCGCGCCCTGCGCCTCACCTGGCGCAACGTCGAACGCTACGTAGACCCAGTCCAGACCGAGTGCACGGAATGCGCTGTTGAGAATGACCGGTGACAGGGAATGACGGATCGGGTGCCCGATCACTGCTGCAACCCTCGTCGACCCTTTGGGCATCCAGTGCGGGTGCGCCATCTTCACCAGCCGTCAGTCGCCGCACTGACCACGAACCCGTTCACGACAGTCCCTGCTGTTGGACACGGTGCTACCGACACCCGTGGCCAGGCCTTGTTCAACGAGAACATTTCCTTCACAACAGTCCCTGCTGTTGGGCAGCGTTCCTCGCCTTGAGAAACTCGTTGTAGTCGTTGGTGAAGAAATGCCGGCCGTCCCGGTCCGCGATCACATAGAAGAGCCAATCGCCTTCTGCTGGGTTCAGTGCGGCCTCAAGTGACGCCTTCCCCGGGTTCGCGATCGGAGTCGGCGGGAGCCCACTCTTGCGCCGCGTGTTGTAAGGACAATCGATCCGTAGGTCTGACGCCGTCAACGGCACGCCGGCTTTCTCGACGGGAAGGCAGTAGTACACAGAGGCATCGATCTCCAGGTTCATGTTTCGCACCAGCCGGTTGTAGATGACCCGAGCGATCTTGGGCCGATCCTCGGCAACCTTGGCTTCCTTTTCGATAAGGGATGCCACGATCAACGCCTCGTATGGCCCGATCGATGTCTTGCCGGCAACTCCGTCGAGTCTGGTTCTCGCCTCGTGAAGACCTACCTCCCGCGCGACATCGTCGAACTTGTCCAGCATCTGTTGGATGAGGGCGGCTTCATCGCCAAACGCTGACTGCTGCACCCGGTAGGTGGCAGGGAACAAGAAGCCTTCAAGGGGCTGGCCCGGCTGATGGAACACGGTCTGGGTGGCTGGGAACACGACAGCAAGCTGATGATTCAATTCGTCAGCGTTCATCTCTGGGAACGAGTTGAGGATCTTGGTTGCGAGGGGCATCGACGTGTAGCGCTCCGGTAGCGGCCAGCCGCTCACCCGCATGCCCTCCGGGAAGGTGGCGTCTATGAATTTCTGTGGGATGGGATCTGCTTCGAGGCGATCGATCACGTCGTCAAGCGCCATGCCCGTGTACAGGCGGTCATAATCACCGGCCTTGACCGAATCGAGCCCTTTCCACTTGGCGTAATACCGGAAGAAGGTGGCGTTCTTCACGACGCCTTTGTGTTCGAGGATCCTGGCCACCTGGGCCATGGTCGACCCACTCGGCACCGACACCGTCAGTTCCTCGGTGCCCCGGTCGCTGCCTCGCACTTGGCTGATGACCCACCAGCCACCGGCTCCGAGCACCGCAACAACCACGAGGGCGAACGAGGCCACGACGACCACGGCCTTGCGGACGAAACCGATCTCCTTGGGGATGTAGACGTACTCGCCGTCGTCATCCCATCCCTCGTCGACAACGAAGCCCTCGTCGGCTCCCGGTGCCGGTTCGTCGATGCTCGTCTCGGTCACGGATTTCCTGAAGGTTCGGGAGCCCCGACCACATCTGACCCCTCGGGGCTCGGCCTATGGTTTGGTTTGCGTCTGATCGTTGGTGGCTTCGGGCACGGGGTCAGCGATGTCGACTCCCAGTCGCGTCGCCCGGCCGTCAAGCCATGCCTGTAGCATGACCGCTGCAGCCACCATGTCCACGACCTTGCGCCGAGCGGCGCCACGAACTTTCTGGTCACGTAGTGCACGCTCGGCCGAAACCGTGGTCAACCGCTCATCGTAGGTCTCGACGGACACGGAGGTGGCAGCAGCGGCCTCACGAAGCGCGGCGACTTCCTCGAGCACCCCTTGAGCAGCTGGGCCGATTGTGCCATCCAGGGAGAGCGGTACCCCGACAACGAGCAGCTCAGCGCCAACCTCTGCAGCGAGCTCGAGTAACCGGCGGTGGTCTCGTTTTACGTCGCCCGATCGGGCCACGACTTCGAGCGGTGACGCGATTGTGCCTGTCGGATCGGACACGGCAACGCCGATCCGTTTCGCACCGAGGTCGATACCGAGGACCCGCACCTTTCAGCCGATACCAGCCGCTACCCGGGCAGCGGCCAGTGCTGCATCGAGTCCTGCAGGATCACGACCACCCGCCATGGCAAACGTCGGGTCTTTGCCACCTCCACCCCCCGAGATCGCCTTTTTCCCTTCCTCGATGAGTTTCGGCGCTTCGAGCCCGCTGTCAGGCGTAGTTGCCGCGACCAGTACAGCCCCGCCACCTTCTGCTTCACCACCGAGCACCACTGCTCGGATTCCGGGACGTTGCCGCACCGCGAGCGCCAACGTCCGCAAGTCGTCGCGTGGGAGGCCGTCGACTCGTGCCACCACGACGGCATCGACCGCCTGCTCTGCGAGCTCGACCGCCTGGTTGGCGGCGAGCTGTGAGCGTAGGGCCTTCACTTGCTTCTCGAGTTGACGGAGTTCGGTAGCCTTACGCTCGGCAGCGTCGACAACCTCCTCCACGCCGACACCGAGCGCCGCAGCAACGCGCCCGAGTTGCTCTTCGTCATGGCGAAGGCGCTCGATCGGCCCGAACCCGGAGATGGCTTCGATGCGCCGCAGATTGGAACCGATCGAGCCTTCGCTGATGATCTTCACCGGCCCGATGTCACCGAGCGCCCGCACGTGGGTCCCGCCGCAGAGCTCAATCGAGTGTGGCCCCGCCTCGAGCACCCGCACCACATCGCCGTACTTGTCACCGAAGAACGCAATGGCCCCGATTTCGGTGGCGTAGTCCATCGTTGTCTCGTAATGGCGGGCGGGATAGTTCGCTAGGACATCGCGGTTGACGACATCCTCGACTTCCCGGATCTGCTCAGGGGTCAAGGGTTCATAATGCGAGAAGTCGAACCGGAGGCGGTCAGGTGCAACAAGCGAACCCTGCTGCTTGACGTGATCGCCGAGGACCTTCCGCAAGGCGTAGTGCAACAGGTGCGTCGCGGTATGGTTCCGCCGGATCGCATCGCGCCGGTCACCGTCGATCGTTGCGGTGACGTCCATCCCGGGTTTCAGCATGCCCTCGACGACTCGTACCTTGTGCCGGATGATTTGGCCGGGAACGCCATAGACCGTGTCGAGCACCTCGGCTCGGACACCGTCGGCGGTGAGCTGACCCGTGTCGCCGACCTGGCCACCGCTTTCTGCGTAAAACGGCGTCCGATCAAGCACGACCCATTCGGTGCCATCCTCGGCGGGAACCACGGCAAGCACCCGTGCCTTGCTCTCGTACTCCTGACGACCGGTGAACTCCGTCGGACCGAATTGCTCGAGCACTTCGAGGTAGGGCTCAGCCTCGTCGCCCACCCCTTCGGCCTTCCTGGCCTGCTGCGCCCGCCGCTTCTGTTCGGCCATCTCGCGTTCGAATCCCGCCTCGTCGATTGCCACACCGTGCTCAGCCGCGATCTCCTTGGTGAGATCGAGCGGGAAACCATGGGTGTCGTGCAGCAAGAAGACCACCGAACCAGGAAGGGTTTCCCCCTCGGCGAGTTTGTCGAGTTCGGTGTCGAGGATGGCGCTTCCTTGCTTCAGGCTCTGCCGGAACCGCTCCTCTTCCCGGGTGACGACCCCGATCACGAAATCGCGGTCGGCCGCCAGCTTCGGATAGGCCTCACCCATCACCCCAACAGTGGTCTCGATCAGCGCCGGGGTGACCAGCGACTCGACCCCGAGCAGGTACGCGTGGCGCACCAACCTGCGCAAGATGCGGCGCAACACGTAGCCCCGACCGTCGTTGGAGGGTATGACCCCGTCACTCACCAGGAACGCCACGGTCCGAGCGTGATCGGCCATGATCCTGAGGCTGGCGTCGCCCCGTGCATCGTCACCGTAGTGGGTGCCTGTCAGGCGCTCCGCGCATTCGACCAGCGGCCGGAGCACATCAGTCTCGAATACGGTCGGCACGTCTTGGAGGAGCACCAGGTTCCGTTCGAACCCTGCCCCAGTGTCGACGTTCTTGCTCGGCAGATCGGCCAAGCTGCCATCCGCCAGCCGGTTGAACTGCATGAAAACCAGATTCCAGAATTCGAGATACCGTTCGTCGCCGCCGTGGGCTGGACCTCCTTCGTCGCCATACGCCGGGCCGCGGTCGTAATAAAGCTCGGTATTCGGGCCGCAGGGCCCTGGGAGCCCTTTCTGCATCTCCCAGAAGTTGTCGGCCTCGCCGAGTCGTTGGATTCGTTCGGCCGGCAAACCGATCGTGTCTCGCCAGATCTGCTCGGCCTCGTCGTCGTCGAGATACACCGTCGCCCAGATGCGATCACCGTCGAGCCCGAGGACTTCGGTCGACAACTCCCAGGCGAGTCGGATCGCGCCTTCCTTGAAGTAATCACCGAAGCTGAAGTTCCCGAGCATCTCGAAGAACGTCAGATGCCGTGTCGTGGTACCCACGACATCGATGTCACCGGTTCGGACGCACTTCTGCACCGACGTTGCTCGCGGATAGGGTGCCGGTTCCTCGCCGAGGAAATACGGCACGAACTGGTTCATGCCCGCATTCGTGAAAAGAGGGGCCGTGGGATGGTGTGGGATGAGCCCCGAGGACGGGACGACCGTGTGGTCGTTGCGCTCGAAGAACTCGAGCCAGGCCCGTCGCAGCTCGTTCGCCGACATTCGGTTCATAGATGCAGACAGCCTACTGAGGGCCGCTGACGGGTCCCGATTCACGCGCTGGGATCTTCCGACATGGCGGGCCCAGTCCGACGGCGTGCGACCGTGTCCTCACATCGCGCGGCTCGATCGCCAGCCACGCCCGTCCAGCTCAGCCTTGATCTGGGTCTCGGCCTCGGCCATGGCAGCGCGTCCCTCAGCCACTGCGTCCCTGAGCGCGCCGCCGACGTTGCGAGCGACCTCCACGACGGTCCCAGCCATCCGGTCAGCGGCCACCTTCCCGCGCAACTCACGCACTCGCACGTAGCTGTAGGCAGCACCCAGGGCACCGGTAACGGCGCCCAGGGCGAACCATCGAAGCCGCTTGAACATCAGGCAACCCTCCGCCGCTCGGCCAACTCATCCCGCCGTCGCCGCGCCCGGCTCGAGCGTCGAGCGCGGTCAAGCCCGACCAACCGTCGCAGCGCCCGGCCCATTCCCCGGAAGAACGCCACGACCCGGATGAGAGGAGCACGGAACGCCAGGTAGCTGAGGCGGGTCGCGGAATCAACCGTCGCGGCGATGGAGTCTGCCGCGTCAAGCAGAGCATCGACCCGCTCGACCTCGGCACCAGCTTCGGCGACGGTGGCACGCAGCGCGCGCACAAGCGGCAGCGTGTCATCGTGCAGCGCTCTGAGGGCCTCACGCAGCTCGCGCAAGGTGCGCAACAGCGCCAGCGCCGCCACCAGCAAGACGACGAACGACGCCACCGCGGCAAGACAAACCAGGATGACCGCGAGATCAGTTCCAGTCATCGGGCTTCCATTCGTTCAACCAGCGCGCCGCGCTCGACAGACACCATGATGGCTCCGCACCTGAGCGAGGTCATCGATCACCGTGACGATGACTTGTGCTCCGGTCTGGATCTTGCACTGCTCGGGTCGCTCCAGCGCGACGTTCTGGATTGCTTCCTCCGTTGCGCCAGGCCGAAAGTCGATCGATGAGTTGTGCCTCGAAGCCGTGCTGCGACGGTTCGTAGAACCGTTCACCGACCAGTTCGTCGGGCAGGTATTGCTGAGCAACGTGTCCGGACGGGTGGTCATGCGGATAGCGGTAGCCGCTTCCGTGACCAAGGGCGGTGGCCCCGCGGTAATGCGAATCCCGCAGGTGCGGCGGCACCGCGCCGCCAGCCCGTTCGCGCACGGCTTGCTGAGCCCGCCACAGCCCGATTGCCGAGCGGTTCGATTTCGGGGCGGTCGCGAGGTACACGACAGCTTGCGCCAAGTTGAGCTGGGCTTCGGGCAGACCGACGAACTCGACTGCTCGTGCCGCTGCGTCCGCGATCACAAGTCCCATTGGGTCCGCGTTCCCGATGTCTTCCGAGGCCAGGATGACGAGCCGACGCGCGATGAAGCGCGCGTCCTCTCCCGATTCGAGCATCCGAGCTAGCCAGTAAAGCCCGGCGTCTGGATCGGAACCCCGGATGCTCTTTATGAATGCCGAGATCACGTCGTAGTGCTCGTCGCGACCGTAACGTAGGGCTTTCGTGTCCAGCGCGGCTTCCGCATCGGTCACGGTGACGGTAGCTGGCCGTGAACGCTCCCGGGCCAACGCCACAGCCACCTCGAGACTGGTCAGTGCGTGGCGCCCATCACCGCCGGAGCGCTCGGCCAAAAGGTCAAGGGCGTCTGGCTCCGCTTCGGCTTCTTCCAATGTGAGCCCTCGGTGCAACAGCTCTCGGATCGCGCTCTGCGACAGCGGCTGCAACCGGAAAAGCGTAGAACGGGACAACAGCGGCGGGTTGACCTCGAAGAACGGGTTCTCGGTGGTCGCTCCCACCAAGACGATCAGCCCTGATTCGACCGCGGGCAGGAGTGCATCCTGTTGGGCCTTGTTGAACCGGTGGACTTCGTCGAGGAACAGGATCGTTCCCTGACCGTAGTGCCCAAGCCGCTCTTCCGCCGCGGCGATGACCTCCCGGACGTCTTTGACCGTCGCGCTGACCGCGGACAACGCCACGAAGGCCTTGGAAGTGCGGTGCGCAATTAGTTGGGCAATGGAGGTCTTCCCAGTGCCTGGTGGCCCCCAAAGGATCACAGACGACAGACGATCCGCTTCAATGAGTGTCCGCAACGGCTTGCCAGCACCGAGCAGGTGTTCCTGGCCGACGACGTCGTCGAGCGTCGTCGGCCGCAATCGTGCTGCGAGCGGCGCCTGACGGGCCAGTTCATCGGCAGCCGAGGCGGAGAACAAGTCGTCTGCCACTGCCTGGTGACCTTAGTGGCCGCAGTAGCAATGGCTTGACCCGCAAGGTCCACCCGCAACCCAACCGCCGAGCTGGCTCGATCCCGCCACCGACCATGAAGCTCATCCCCATGGTCTCACTACCGGGCGCAACCCAACCGCCGAGCTGGCTAGATCCGGCCAGCCCTCCCACACGGTTACCCCGTTAGAACCGGCCACAACCCGGCCGCCACACCAGCAAGGCTGGGCGCAACGAGGGCTGGTTCGATGTGCAACGATGATGCGGCGTGAATGTGTTCGCGATCATCTTGTGGGTCTGGCTCGCGGTGTCGCTCAGCGTGTACGCCTTCCGATTCGTTCGCTGGCTGCTGCGAAAGACGACAGGAACGCCAACCACGGCTGACTCGGTGCCCAGCGCTGGATCGAGCACATCGACAAGGGCCGCTGATCTGCAGCCGTCGGCGCCACCGGTTGGCACTGCGCCACTCGCGTTCAGTCTCTCCATGCCCGATGACCAGCTCACGCCGACACAGCGCTTGTTCAAGGAAGCGGCCGAACAGCAGCGCCGCGAAGCAGCTGGGGAGAGCACGAGCACCGGGCTCGGAGGGCCACCGAGCCACGACAGCAGCGGTCGCACCGGCTTGTTCGCGCCAAAAGAACCGCCCCAGCCCCCCGCCCAACCGGCTTCGAGCAAGCCGATCGCGGAGCTTCTCAGAGGCATCAACATGCCCTGTGATCTCGTCCCGGTGATCGACCCGTCCGCGCTCGACGCTCAGTGGCGGGTCGCGTTCTCAACCCGTGGGTTCGCGCCGGCAGAAGTCGGCGCCCAGGTCGGAGACGAGCTGGAACGACTCGGGTACTCGCTGCGCTCAGTCAGTGACACGGAGGTCATGGCCACACGGGGACCGGACGTGCTCACGGTGCGCCTCATCACCAATCCAGAAGCCGCACGCCGCGAGGACCGCCCCGCGTTCCCGACGCTGGCGCCGGGCAGCCTCGTGGTCGAATTCTCAAGTCGCTGAGGCCAGGCCACCACGCGCCCGCGAGCGAGAGGGGCCGTGATGCCTCGCCAGGTGGGTCGGCTTGGCGCGCCACGGTCTCATCCGTCTCAGCGCAGTACCTCACTGCTTCTTTGGTAGTAGACGCAAGCCGAGCTCCTCGAGATGATGAGCATCGATCGGCGTCGGCGCGCCGGTCAGCGGATCGGTGCCTGACTGGGTCTTCGGGAAGGCGATCACCTCACGGATGTTCTCCTCCCCCACCAACAAGGCCGCGAGACGGTCGATCCCAAAGGCGAACCCGGCGTGGGGGGGTGCTCCAAACCGGAACGCTCGCAGCAGGAATCCGAATTTTCTCTCCGCTTCCTCGTCGCTGATTCCCAGGGCGGCAAAGATCTTTCGTTGGATGTCGTCTCGGTGGATCCGGACGCTGCCCGAGCCGAGTTCCCACCCGTTGAGCGTTAGGTCGTAGGCTTGGGACCGGATATCGAGCAATGCCGGACCATCGAGCTCGCCCCGGAGATAAGCGTCGAGCAGGAACAGGTCATCTTCGTGGGGCATCGTGAACGGGTGATGGGCCGGGACCGGACGACCAGCTTCGTCGAGTGCCTCGAACAAGGGGAACTCGATCACCCAGACAAAAACCAAGCCCCCTTCATTGACCGGTGGGCGCCCGAGCTCGAGCCGCAGTAACCCGAGCACGTGCCAGACCTTCGGCCGTTCGTCGGCAACGAGCAGTAACAAGTCACCTGCGGTTGCGCCGAATCGTTCGACGAGCGCATCGCGCTCGTCGTCACGTAAGAACTTGGCAACGGGCGAGTTGAGCGTCCGATCAGGCTCCACCTTCATCCAAACAAGGCCCTTGGCACCGAAGCGTTTGGCTTGCTCGGTCAACCCGTCGAGCTGATTCCGAGTCTTGTCTGCTCCACCGGGAACGCGGATGCCCTTGACACACGGCGCCTTGAACGCGTTGAACCCGGTTTCTGCGAAGACGTCGGTGAGCTCGACCAACTCCATGCCGAACCGCGTGTCCGGCTTGTCCGAACCGAAGCGCTCCATCGCCTCGCGCCAGGTGAGATGCGGGAAGCTCTCCGGTCGCACGCCAGTCACCGCTTCGACTGCCGACGCAACGGCTTCCGAGATCACCGAGATGACGTCGGCTTGTGAAGCGAACGACATCTCAGCATCGAGCTGGGTGAACTCGAACTGTCGGTCAGCCCGCAGATCTTCGTCGCGGAGGCAACGGGCAATCTGGTAGTAGCGGTCGACGCCTCCCACCATGCACAACTGTTTGAACAGTTGTGGGCTCTGCGGCAACGCATAGAACTCGCCGGGGCTTAATCGCGACGGCACGACGAAGTCCCGTGCGCCTTCGGGAGTCGACGCGATCAGCATTGGCGTCTCGATCTCGACGAATCCCTGCGCTTCCATCGCACCCCTGATGGCGCTGTTGACCGCTGCGCGAGCCCGCAGGTTGCGCTGGAGGCGCTCAGACCGAAGGTCGAGATAGCGGAACCGGAGCCGGAGGGTCTCATCCACGTCGCGGCGACCATCAAGCGGGAACGGTGGCGGCTCCGCCGGGTTGAGTATCTCGACCGTGCAGTCGCCGATTTCGATCGCTCCGGTCGCCAGGTTCGGATTCTCGGTTCCCTCGGGGCGGGAACGCACAGCCCCGGTGACCCGTACGACGTACTCGCTGCGCAAATCGTGCGCGCCGTCGACGACGCATTGCACGATCCCGGTCCGGTCACGTAGGTCGATGAACGCTAGATGCTCTCCGTGTTCACGTCGGGCATGGACCCAGCCACACAGCTCAACGGTCCGGCCGATATCGTCCACCCCGAGCTCGCCGCAGTAATCGGTGCGCATCGCGGTGGCGGCCCGTGGGCTCTTGGCTGGAGTCGGCATTGACGACGGGGTCCCTGCTGGCTGAACGGTCACAGCCGTGCATCCTCGCATCTTCGGCTCTCGTCACGGAAATGATTGCTGAGAATCAGGGTTCCCAGAGTTACCCAAGGCCGTGATCGGCGAGAACGAGCAGCTGGTCGAATCACAGTCAGCCAATCAAGCCACGCTGACACCACCCCGATAACGCTCGACACGAACCATCAACTCGGCGCAGCGCCGCCACCCAACCCAGCCACGCTGGCACCACCCCGATAACGCTCGACACGAACCATCAACTCGGCGCGATCCACCGTGGTCTGCTCGCTGCTCTGCAGATCGCGCAGGGTGACCACCCCACGGGCCAACTCGTCGGGTCCGACGAGCACCGCGAGCTTCGCGCCGGATCGGTCAGCCGCCTTCATCTGGGCCTTCAACGAGCGGGCCCCGAAGGCTCGGTCAGCTGCGATCCCAGCTCGCCGGAGTTCGGTGGTGAGGTCTCGTGCCGCATCCCCGCCGGTGAGGTCGCATACGAACACCTGCACAGCTCGTGGCTGGACCGCAAAGACTGCTTCGGCGTCGCAGCTTAGCAGCACTCGCTCGATGCCGGAGCCGAACCCGACACCAGGGGTTGGTGGGCCGCCGAGCGATTCGACGAGCCCGTCGTACCGACCGCCAGCACCAATCGTGTTCTGTGCAGCATCAAGGGCCTGTGAACGGAACTCGAAGGTCGTGTGGGTGTAATAGTCGAGCCCGCGCACCAGCCGAGGATCTACCGTGAACTCGATGCCAGCCGACGCAAGGCCGGCCTGAACTCGTTCGAACTGTGCGATCGCCGCATCCGACAACAGGTCGAGCATGCGGGGTGCCTCCGCCGTCACAGCTTGCGATTCTGGGCGCTTGGAGTCGAGGACCCGCAACGGGTGGGCTTCGACCTTCTCGCGATCTTCGGGCGAGAGGTCCCCGAGTCGATGACGAAGGAAGGAGCGCACGGCTTCGGCATACGCCTTGCGGTCTTGCGGCGTCCCCATCGAGTTGATGACCAGGTCGACCTGGCGCAGTCCAAGCGCAGCGAAGTAATCGTGCAACAACACGATCACTTCAACGTCGAGGTCGGGGTCATCCGAACCGAGGGCCTCAACGCCGAGCTGGTGGTGTTGGCGGAGCCGGCCGCTCTGGGGTTCCTCGTATCGGAAAACCGGCGTCGCATACCACACCTTCCAGGGCACCACGGGACGATGCTGGACGAACGCCCGCACGATGCTTGCGGTCCCCTCAGGTCGCAACGCCACGTGGCGACCGCCTTTGTCGTGGAAGTCGTACATCTCCTTGCGTACGACGTCGGTACCCTCACCCATGCGCCGAAACACCCCGATGTCTTCGAACATCGGTCCATGGACGAGTCCGTACCCGGCTCGCTCGACCACCGACGCGAAGGTGGTGATGAGTGCTTCCCACCGGGCTGACTCCGGCGGCAGAACGTCCTTGGTTCCTTTCGGCGTCTGGAAGGCCTGGTTCGCCACGGCCGGAGGTTACCGAGCCACACGCCAACGCCAGAAACCACTTGACCCGCCGAACTTGGGCACCACAGTCCCACATCCAAGACCCACACACCCGAGAACGCTCGAAACACCAAGACGTGTGTTGCACGGTGCAGCTGAGGCGGCGGGTCGACGCTCAGCCGCCGTGCCCCGGCAGGACGCGATATGCGTCATAGATCGAGTCGATCGCCTTGATCGAGCGCAGCAATGACTCGAGATGTGAGGGATCGGCCAGCTCGAAATCGAACCGCATGGTCGCGATCCGGTCCGAACCACTCTGGCTGTTGCAAGCGATGATGTTCACGTGCGCATCAGCGAGCGCTTGGCTCACGTCCCGCAGTAGGCGGGCCCTGTCGAGCGCTTTCACTTCGATCGACACGACGAACGTAGCGCTGTTGTCGTGGTCCCAGTCGACCTCGATGAGCCGGTCCGCCTGGTTCATCGACAGCGCGACTGCGTTGGCACAGTCGGTCCGGTGGACGCTGATCCCCCGACCCCGGGTCACGAACCCCATGATCGAATCTCCTGGCACCGGCGTACAACATCGTGAGAGCCGGACCATCACGTCGTCGAGCCCCTCGACGTGCACCCCTGCAC
>JANZZE010000344.1 GCA_026419545.1 Acidimicrobiales bacterium | reverse complement strand
ATCACCTGATCTGTCGCATCTGCTGGCGCGTTGTGGACGTGGATTGCGCCATTGGCGCGGCGCCATGTCTGACGCCAGGCGACGCCATGGGGTTCGAGATTGACGAGGCTGAGGTCATCTACTGGGGCCGCTGCCCCGAATGCCAGACACAATCCGAAACGGATGTCGACGCCTGATCCGGTTTCATTACCACTGCTGAAAGGAGAAATGCCATGAGCAACGAAACCGCCGTGCGCAACGGAAGGGACCCGGCGACCAGTCACGCCGGGCGTCGGACGAACCGGGACTGGTGGCCGAATCAGTTGAATCTGAAAATCCTCCACCAGAATCCGCCTGCTGGCAACCCGCTGGGGCAGGACTTCGACTACGCCGAGGCGTTCTCGACCCTCGACCTGGCAGCCGTGAAGAAGGATATCGAACAGGTGCTGACTACTTCCCAGGACTGGTGGCCAGCCGACTACGGCCACTACGGACCGCTCATCATCCGCATGGCATGGCATAGCGC
>JANZZE010000035.1:18515-23995 GCA_026419545.1 Acidimicrobiales bacterium | reverse complement strand
TCGTCGGCAGCGTCAGATGTGTATAAGAGACAGGGACAGAGTCGGCCGCACAATCGGCCACAGGTGGGCAGGTATTCGGGCCGCTGTAGTTGCCCGGGTTCACGATGCGGCCGAGTTCACGGATTCCCCCCTCCTCGATGACGTAGCCGATCACGCCGACGAACGTTTGCGACGACCCTCCAGTGGGGCATGGCGCACCGGGAGCGCAAGGCAATCCGTGGTAGCCATACGACTGCACTGGGACCAACGCCAGTTTGGTCTTCGCCCACCACAGGAAGGCGTGGTAGTCGGCTTCCACCTCTGATTGCCCGCCCGGAATGGTCACCTTCTGGATTTCCCGTGGGCGAGCGGGATCGGCAACGTCGTAAAGCGCAATCTGTGTCCCCAAGGTCCGGCCGCGGTCTGTGGCGTCTTGGCCGATACCGATCAATTGAGTCTCGCTGATGGGATGCAGGTACGCGGAGTACCCGAGTACCTTCAGCTCGCCTCGGACTTGCGGTGTGGTCGGGTCGGCTAGGTCCACCGTGTAGAGCGGATCCGTTTGGCGGAACGTCACGACATAGCCAATCCGCCCGATGAATCGCACCGCTTTGATCTCCTCACCCTTCCCCAGGCCGCCGACTTGCCCGACCTGCACCAGTTCACCGTCGGTCTCGCGCAACACCGTGACCAGGCTCTCGGCGTTACGTCCGCCGCCCCTTTCCGTCGTGGCGACCCTGAGGTGGTCTTCGAACTCGGACATGGCGAAGTCGTCGAGGATCTCACCGGGAACAGAACCAGATGCGCGGTACACCGCTGGTCCCGTTCCGCCGATGTCGAACTTGTGAATGGAGGTCAGGTGTTCTGGCTGGCGCGGAAGGGGTGCGGTTGTCGGGCTCGTCGCCGTGGTCTGACCTGTTGTGCTGGTTGTCGTTGATACCGTCGTGCTCGTCGACGCCGTGCCTGGCGTCGTGCCCGCTGGGGGCTCCGCCTGGTCCGCGGTGCTGGTCGGTTCGCCGGAGGCAGCCTCGGCGGCTGGAGTGGCTCCTCCGGCCGAGCCGGAACCGGAGCCGATTGCGCCGCTACGTGCGATCCCAGGGCTGGTCTCGCCTTCGGGCTCGGCGGTCTGGGTGAACTGCGTGGTCGACACGTACAGGTTCGATGCGGAGGCATACACCTTGTCCCCGTTGGCAAGGATGCCAACCGCTGTGTCCGGATCGATCCCCTTGCCGAGTTCGACCGTGACGATGCTCAAGGTCCCGAAGCCGGAGAACTGTTTCGGGTGTGTCAGTCGGTCACAGTCGAGGAGTGGTTGGCGGTCGGTGCTGGATCCAGTGCCCTTCGCGTACTGCGGCAACCAGTCGCCGATGGTTGATTCATCGATGATGCGTCGATTGGTGTCGAGGGCGATTTGTTCGGACCGTTTGTTCCCCGGGTTGGACGGGTACACGAAGGACAGCGCAGCGGGTTCGGACTCGATCACGATCCTGGCGACACCGTTGACCATGCGGGCATTCACGTACCGGCCGTCGATGGTGAGGCTGTCGACGACGCGGGGTGTGCTGCGGTCGGAGATGTCGATCTGGGTGATGACCGATCCCGGGATCTCCGGCTCAGGTGCAATCGCTCCACCTGTCGATCGCGCAAACGGCTTTTCCATCGGTATCACCCCGAAGGATTGACCCAAGGCGAGGAGCCGGTCACCGGCGAGGAGCAAATCTTGGCTCGAGGCGGCCGGATCGGGCAGGCGCAGCTCACCGATCTTCGCCGGGGTCCCGTCGCGCATCTCGAAGACGGTCAACCGCCCATCGAGGAGTGTGTAGAGGTACCGACCGTCCGTCTTTAGTAGATCCGGCTCATCGACCCCTTCCTCTTGCACATTGGTGCTGGAGAACTCCGGAGAGGATGGCCCGCCGATCGGCTCGGTTCCGCTCTTGGTTGTCTCGGCATCGGCGCCGGGTGCGGCTGAGCGGGACACGGTCGTCGGGGGCGCACCCGCTGACGGTGTCGCTCCCGGAACGGCTAGGTCACCCTCGGCGGTCGTTGCGAAAACAGGCAGATCCCCTCCGTAGCCAGGTAGGCCGTACGCGGTCACACGCTTGCGTGCTTCGGCCTTGACGTAGTCGAGGAACGCGTCGCACGAGCCGAATGGCTCCAGTGCCGAGATCAACTGGAGGTTCGGGCTGGCAATCGGGACCTTGCCCCCCCATCCCGGTGAGGTTGACCCGCCAGGTTGCTCGCTGCCACCGGTGCATGCTGTCGTCGCGCCCACAAGTGAAAGCCCGGCCGCGAATACCGCCAATTTTCGCATGTGTTCCCCTTCCGTCGCGGGGTGATTCTCTCTGCGAGGCCGTGACACTGCGTTTGCGTTTGGGTGCCGTCGCTGGGACTGAGACGACCGACTCGCTCGGCTGGTTCCCCGGGATCGACGATTCGCTGCGACTTCCTTTCAGTAGTACGTGGTGCGAGACTCAACCGCGGCGGTGGGGTACGCAGCCGACACCCCGCGCCTCTCGGTCAGCCCGTACCCTGCCGTGCGGCCGGCGGCATCATGAACTATCCGATGGGGTCATCGTGAATCCCGACTTCTCTTCAGTCCCGATCGACGCGTTACCGACCGCTGTGGTCGTGGTCGAGCCCGGCGACGGACGAATCATTGCGTGCAATCCGGATCTCGGGCGGTTGAGCGGTCGCGACAGCGACTCGTTGCTCGGCCTTGTGTTGACTGAACTCGTTGATCCCGCCGACCGGGACGCGCTCGTCGCTGCGCTCGCCGCCCTCGGTTCCGGAAGCGGCGACGAGCACGCTGCGATGCTGACGCAGTCGCTGCGTGCCCGCCTCCTACCGTCCGGCACCCCGGTCACGATCTCAGTCCGTCGGCTGTCGGAGGACCCAGACCGAGTATTCATGGTGATGGCTGACCGTACCGACGAGGCGCGCTTTGAGGCGATCGTTGACGCAAGTGCCGATTCGACCCTGGTGCTTACGAGCGACGGCCTCGTTGTGTGGCAGCGGGGCGAGGTTGCAGACCCGGACCTGGTGAGACGAGTTGGTGGTATCGGCACGAATCCACTTGAGCTCGTGCACCCTGAAGACCTCCCGACGGTGCTCGACTCGTTCGTGAACGCGTTGGCACATCCTGGGACCCGCGTCCGTTCGGTGGTGCGGACCCGAGCATCGGGTCCCGGAGATCAGTGGCAACGGGTCGAGGTGTCCGGATCCAGTCAACTGCGTACCCCTGGTATCGAGGGGATCTTGGTCCAGGTCCGCAATCTCGGGGTGGGTCAACCGGTCGGGTCCCTAGCAGAAACCGAGGGTCAGTTCTTCTCACTCACTGACGCCGCGCCCATCGGCATCGCCGTGGGCGATGCCTTTGGCCGAACCGTCTACCTGAATGCTGCAGCCCGTGCCTTACTCGGCTCAGACGCCGGCGAATCCGCAGGAGTAGACCAAGAGACCCGTGCGAAGACCGGCCCGCAAACCTCTGGTGCGTACGGCATCCCTGAATGGGTGGACCAGATCAAGGAGCCATATCGCGCCGAGGTGAACGGTGCGATTGATGCCGCGGTGTACGAAGGGGAGACAACGACGATCACGGTGCCGTTCGTAGGGCCGGGCAACGAGCGTCGGTGGTTACGGGTCCGGGTGTCGCCCCGGCGTTCGGCTGGTCGCCAAGCGATCGGCATTGTGACCACGCTCGAGGACGTGACCGCCGAGGTCGAGGCTTTGGCCGACAGCGAGCGGCTCCGCGAAATGCTCGACGCGTCCTCGGATTTCGTCGCGATCGTCGAGCCCAACGGGGAGGTGCTCTACCTGAATCAGGCGACCCGGGATCTACTGTCCCGGATCGAAGCCCAGGGCGGTTCGGGGAAGCTCCGCGAGCTCGTGCCGGACGAACTGCGGCGCGAGTGGATCAGGAACGCGCTTGGCACCGCTGGCTCTGGCGATGTCTGGCGAGGCGAACTCGAGTTAGACGCTGGCGGAGGGCGCAGCATTCCCGTCTCTGTCCTCACCGTTGTCCGGCGGGATCGCGACGGCAGTATCGACTGGATCGGGATGCTCGCTCGCGACATCTCCGACCTGAAGCGTGCAGAGGAGCAGCTGCGTGAGCTGGCAACGCACGATTATCTGACCGGTCTGCCGAATCGTCCGTTGTTCAATGATCGTCTGCAGACAGCTGTTGCCCGACATCGGCGATTTCGGCGCGGGGTGGCGGTGATGTTCTGTGATCTTGACGGGTTCAAGGAGATCAACGATGAACGGGGTCACGCCGCGGGTGACGCCGTTCTCGTCGAGGTGGCCAAGCGGTTGAAGCGGATCGTCCGTGAAAGTGACACGGCGGCTCGGGTCGGAGGGGACGAGTTCGTGATCGTTTGCGAAGGGGTGACCGATTCCGATGAGCTGGCATCCTTGGCCGAGCGCATCATCGACGCAGTTTGCGAGCCGATCGACTTACCCGGTGGTGAACCCGTTCGGGTCGGCATTTCGGTGGGTATCGGTGTCGCCCACTCCCGTCAAGAGCAGGTTGATCCCGACCGGCTCCTCACGCTGGCCGACACGGCCATGTACCGCGCCAAGGCCCGAGGCGGCAACACGTTCCGCATTGCCGCGCTCCAGGGCTAACCAGCCAACCGTCGCCCCCACTCAGCAGCTCTCGTCACCTCCTCTCCCCTGACGGGTGCTTTTTCCCGTTTGGATGGTGTTACGCACCCGTCAACGGAGAGTGAGCCGGTCTGCTCGGTGGGTAATGGTCAGGCTGCGGTGTGCTTGGTAGAGGGAAGCCATGCTGGCCGTGTGGCCTCGTAGGCTGCGATCTCGGCTTCGTGTTGCAAGGTGATGCCGATGTCGTCGAGGCCTTGGAGGAACCGCTCCCGGGTGGCGTCGTCGAGCGGAAACTTGCATTCGATACCCGCAGCCGGAGCGCTGATGAGCCGGCGTTCGACGTCAATGGTGATCTCGAGTGCAGGGTCGGCTTCCACGGTCCGCAGAAGCGCTTCCCCGATCTCAGGCGGCACTTGGACAGGTATGAGGCCGTTCTTCGTGCAGTTGTTGCGGAAGATGTCGGCGAATCGGGGGGAGACGACAGCCTTGAAGCCGTAATCCATGATTGCCCACACGGCATGCTCCCGTGAGGAGCCGGTGCCGAAGTTTGGGCCCGTGATGAGAATGGTCGCGCCTTGATATCGGCTGTCGTTCAACACGAAATCCGGGTCCTCACGCCACTCAGAGAACAATCCTGCTCCGAACCCGGTTCGTTCGACCTTCTTGAGCCAGTCGCTCGGGATGATCTGATCGGTGTCGACATCGGACCGGCCGAGGGGAACGCCGGTACCCTTCACGATCCGCACTGGTTCCATGGTTTTCTCCTCTCGCTTCAAATTTTTGCTCTTCTCCCAGTCTCATATATGCCAGTGCTGCTGCAATCAGCCCTGTGAAACTTATAAAAGTAAAAGCGGCATTTATATTTAACCATTTGCTAATCAAACCGAATGCTACAGGTC
>JANZZE010000035.1:0-18505 GCA_026419545.1 Acidimicrobiales bacterium | reverse complement strand
AGGTGAGTGCGACCGCCACGACCCTGTCGGCCTTCGAAGTTGCGGTTGCTGGTTGAGGCCGCCCGCTCTCCTGGCTGCAGCTTGTCCGGATTCATGGCAAGACACATCGAGCAGCCAGGCTCGCGCCATTCGAACCCGGATGCGGTGAACACGCGATGAAGCCCTTCGGCTTCGGCTTGCTGCTTCACCAGTCCGGAGCCCGGCACGACGAGTGCTCGTACGCCTGGCGCCACTCGCCGCCCTTCGAGTACCGCCGCCGCGGCCCGCAGGTCTTCGATCCGGGAGTTGGTACACGATCCGATGAAGACCGTGTCGACGCGGACCTCACGCATTGGCGTCCCTGGGGTCAACCCCATGTACTCCAGCGCTCGTGCTGCGGCCTCGCGTTGACTTGAGTCGGTGAATGAATCGGGGTCGGGAACCACACCGGTGATGGGAACGACCTGAGACGGGTTGGTTCCCCAGGACACGTGGGGCACAAGGGTCGCGCCGTCGATGGTCACGGACGTGTCGAACGTTGCCCCTTCGTCGGTTGGCAGCGTGCGCCAATAGTCAAGCGCTTCCTCCCAGTGTCGGCCCTTGGGAGCGAAGCGACGACCTTCGAGGTACGCAAATGTGGTGTCATCTGGTGCTACGAGCCCGGCACGTGCACCGGCTTCGATCGACATGTTGCACACGGTCATCCGCCCTTCCATCGACAGGGATCGGATGGCCGAGCCTCGGTACTCGATGATCGAGCCGATGCCACCACCAGTGCCGATTGTGCCGATGATTGCGAGGATTATGTCCTTGGCGGTCACACCAGGGGGGAGTTCGCCGTCGACGACGACCTCCATGGTTCCAGGTCGCTGTTGGGGCAAGGTCTGGGTCGCTAGGACGTGCTCGACCTCGCTGGTGCCGATGCCAAAGGCCAGCGCACCGAACGCACCATGGGTTGAGGTGTGCGAGTCACCGCAGACGATGGTCATCCCGGGCTGGGTGAGCCCCTGTTCCGGGCCGATGACATGCACGATGCCTTGGTTGGTGTCGCCCATCGGGTACTCGGTGATGCCGAACTCGGCACAGTTCGCTCGCAGTACCTCGACCTGCTTGCGTGAAATAGGGTCGGCGATCGGCTTGTCGATGTCGGTGGTGGGAACGTTGTGGTCCTCAGTGGCGACGGTGAGGTCAGGCCTGCGCACGGTCCGGCCATTCATGCGCAGACCGTCGAATGCTTGCGGCGAAGTCACTTCGTGTACGAGATGGAGGTCGATGTAGAGCAGGTCAGGTTCGCCATTGCGCCCGGCTCGGACGACGTGACGCTCCCAGATCTTTTCGCTCAAGGTTTGCGGCTTGCTCATCAGTACCTGCCTTTGAAGCGGAGGTGTCGTCTCCACCGTGAGGTTTCGCCTGATGCCGTAGCACCCGAGACTTTCCGATTCTCACTATTTGAGACGATAATCTTGTTTTATGGGAACAACTGTAAGCGGTGTCGGAGTGCTCGACAAGTCGGTTGCGGTGCTTGATGTGCTCGAGAACGGACCCGCCAGTCTCGCCGCGTTGGTCGCGGCAACCGGCTTGTCCCGCGCGACAGCTCACCGATTGGCCGTCGCACTCGAAGCGCACGGCTTGGTCCGGCGTGACGCCGACGGTCGATTCGCCCTCGGAGTCCGTCTCATTGCACTCGGCCAGGCAGCAGCGAGGGCGATCCCGCTTGCGGAAGCGGCCCGGCCTGCGCTTGAGGCCCTGCGCAAGGCAACGGGGGAGAGCGTTCAGCTGTATGTCCGTGAGGGTAGCCGCCGGGTCTGTATCGCCTCGCTCGAGTCGCCTCATGGCTTGCGCACGATCGTCCCACTCGGTGCGTCCCTGCCGCTTGAACGAGGATCCGCCGGCCGAGCGCTCACCCTTTCCGGGAGGTCCCCGGACGCAGGTGCACGTGTGTCGACCGACGCCACATTTCGGCACCCGTGGGTGGAGAGCGTTGAGGAGCGGGAAGCGGGTGTGGCGTCGGTGTCGGCCCCAGTTTTCGGCCCGGATGGCGCAGTGGTCGCAGCGGTGAGCGTTTCCGGGCCGATCGACCGAACGACGCGACGTCCTGGACGCAAATACGCTGACAAGGTCGTTGAGGCCGCGCGTCGCATCGAGCGGGCAGCCGGTTATCGGTCTTGAGGCCTGGATCGAGCCAGCCGAACACCAAGCGTGGAGGATCCCGGCGGCGTTCAAGTATGACCGACACGGAGAATCCGGACACACTGGGGACCCCGGCATGAGGGAGATCCGCCGCAGCGGAGAATCCGGGCACAATGGAAATCCCGCCAACGCGGTGGCCGTATCATCCCGGCGTGCAGGAGATGCTTGCGGCCATCGACATCGGAACGAATTCTTTCCATCTCGTCGTCGCACGCGTCGGGCCCAACGGTCGCCTCGATGTCGTCACCACAGAAAAGGAGATGGTCCGGCTCGGCTCTGGCCCTGCGGACATGAAGGAACTCGACCCCGAAGCGATTGACCGGGGTATCGACGCGCTGACGAGGATGCGCCAGATTGCACAGAGCCATGGCGCTCGGATCCGTGCAGTCGCAACCAGCGCAGTCCGCGAAGCGCAGAACGCAGCAGTCTTTCTCCGCCGGGCCCGGGACGAAGCGGGAGTCGACGTTGACGTCATCTCTGGGATCGAGGAGGCGCGTCTCATTCATCTTGGCGTCCTCCAGGCGGTACCGGCGTTCGATAAAAGGCTCGTGTTGGTCGACATTGGCGGTGGTTCGACCGAGATCCTCGTAGGGGAGCAGGGTGAGGTGTTGATGGCGAGCAGTCTCAAGCTGGGAGCTATCCGCCTGACGGAGCGATTCTTCCGGACCGAGCAACTCCATCCCGGCGCAGTCGACGCTTGCCGTCGGTCTATCCGTTCCACCTTGGTGCCGGTGGTCCGGGAAGTGAAGCGTCTCGGCTTCCAGGTTGCGATCGGCTCGTCAGGAACGATCGAGGCGGTCGCGGCGCTGGTGAACGCCCGGCGGGGTAGCGCTCCACCTCAAACCTTCAACAATTTCGAGTTCACTCGTGAGGAAGTGAACGTCGTGGTGGAGGATGTCCTCACCGCGGGCACCGTGGAGGCCAGGCGAGCGCTTCCGGGCATGGATGAACGGCGGGCTGACATCATCCTCGCTGGATCGTTGATCCTCGAGGGCGTAATGGCCGAACTCGGGATCGATCAGATGGTGGTGTCTGGCTATGCGCTCCGCGAAGGTCTTTTGCTCGACGCTCTCCAACGTGAAAGGGGCGAACCGTTCCACGAGCTTCAGGACGTCAGAAGGCACAGCGTGCTGCGCCTCGCTGAGCTCATGGACCCTGACTGTCAGCATGCCGCCCAGGTGGCGCGGCTTGCGCTCGAGCTTTTCGACCAGACACGTGATCTCGGACTGCACGACGTTTCCTTGACGAATCGTGAACTCCTCGAGGCTGCTGCGCTGTTGGCCAACGTTGGGCTTTTCATCTCCCACGACCGCCACCACAAACACAGCTATTACGTAATCCGGTACTCGGATCGCCTCGTCGGTTTCACCGATCACGAAATCGAATTGATCGCTCTGGTTGCCCGTTACCACCGCAAGAGCCCGCCCAAGAGTTCCCATCCTGAATTCGCAGCCCTTCGGTCCGAGGATCAGGGCGTTGTGCGGACCTTGGCCGGGTTGCTTCGCGTCGCGATCGGGCTCGACCGCACCCACGCGGGTCTGGTGCAACAGGTTGAGTGCCAGCTGGCCCGGGGAGGGAAGCAGCGGGTGCTCGTCGTGAACGTGTCTGGCGGTGACTCAACCGCCGATCTGTCACTCGAGCTCTATTCCGCGAACGAACGCAAGGATCTGCTCGAGGAGGTCACGGGCCTGCCTGTGGTGATCGCAGACGTGAGTGCCCGGCCTCACGAGGCGATGACCGCGTCCGCTGAGTACGCGGCTGTATCTCGTGATCCACTCCCGGGTGGCCGCGCCACGCGACCGTGCGTGCATGTCTGGCAGGTGCCGGTACCAGCTAGCGGGCGCCTGGCCGCGAGCCGGATCACCCTGCGGCGGGGTGCTGAAGGCGGCTCCGCGCGACAACGCTGTTGATCGCGTCAGTGAGCGTGGGTACGAAGTGTTGAGGTCTGAGCGCACAAGCACCGTGGTCCGCTGCGACGAAGTGAACCGTTGCTCCCGGAATTGATTGCGCCAAGCGGAGCTGGCGGTGGGGCGGCACGATCGTGTCAGCTGTGGTCACGACGACGGCGGTGGGCACGTCGACTCCGCCAATCCAATGATGCGAGCTGAAGCGGCCGATTGCCGCACCCGCTTCGACGAGCAAGCGAGGATCATGCCGCCGCATCTCCTGGAGCGCCCAGCGGCTCTCAGGGAGGTCAGCCAGTCGGTCGCGTAGTACCCGGTCCCGGATTGCCTCATGCCATGACGGTGGAGTGAAGCGACTGGCGAGGGCGACCGTTCCGAGCGCACCGAACAGGGCTCGTTCCGAGGGTCGGCCCCGGAAATTTCGGGCGGTGGCGCACAACACCAATCCGGTCACCCGATCGCGGTGGCGCCGCCAAACGAGTTGGGCAATTGGACCGCCCATCGAATAGCCCACGGGGATGAAGCGTTCGATGCCCAGGGCGTCGGCAGCCGCGGCGACGTCGTCTGCGCAGTCCTGGAGCCGGAAACGCTCTCTGGTCCGGATGCCGCGACCGTGGCCACGGTGGTCGATGGCGACGACGTGGTAACGCTTTGCCAGGTCACTGAAAGACGTGAACCAGTTGAGCGAACCGGATGCCATCCAGCCGTGTAGCAGGAAAAGTGTGGTGCACTGCTGGCCGTGGCGCCCAGCCTCGTAAATCCAGGTTGTCCCCCGGCCGACCAGTTCGAGCGCTCGCCCCGGCGGCATGCCTGGCGGAGCCGACACGTCAGCGGCGCTGCCATCGGTTGTGACCGAGGTCGTCCTGGTCATGCCTCAAGCTTCGATATCGATGACCTCGACCTTGAGCGTTCCGCCGGGCGCAGCAAACTCGACGATGTCACCAACTGACGCACCGAGCAGTGCCTGACCAAGGGGCGAGCCTGGGGAGATGACTTCGACGTCGCCGTGCCGCTCCTCGATCGAGCCGATGAGGTACCGCTCGGGTTCGTCATCGCCTTCGTAACAAATTGAGACGATCGTGCCTGGCTGCACCGTGTCGGAGTTGGTGCTCTCGACGATCTCTGCGTTTTCCAGGAGCGCTTCGAGGTGCCGGATTCGCGCTTCCATCTTTCCTTGCTCTTCTTTGGCCGCGTGGTAGTCGCCGTTCTCCGACAAGTCGCCGAGCTCGCGGGCGGCCTGGATTTTGCGTGCGATCTCCGTTCGGCCATGAGTTGTCAGCGTTTCGAGCTCGGCCTTCAGCCGGTCGTAGGTCGCTTGCGAGAGATGATGGACATCTGGCACGACCCGCATGGTAGCGGTGACCAGCAGCGTAGCGACGGGCGGACTGGCCGCCGATGTCGCTTATTTGGAGGTGCTCGTATCCCCGAGGTTGACGTTCCAGCATCCGGAGAGCACACTTGAGTCAATGTCTGGTGTAGCAGCGTGGCGTCCTCGACGGGATCGGCGGACATCCGGTTTGCCCGGTTGCGTCATCATCATTCGCTAGCGCACGCCGGCTCCCGGTGTGCGCTCGAAGCCGTCCACCTCGGTGGGCGGTTTTCTCGTTGTTGGGCCGATTCGAGCGAAAGGACGACAAGTAGGTGGCACGGCACAAGATCGGCGTGATCGGTGGGGACGGCATCGGTCCCGAGGTGATCGCGGAGGCGTTGAAAGTCGTCGACGCGACGGGTGTCGAGGTGGAGACCGTCGACTATGACCTAGGCGGAGCCCGATATCTCCGTGACGGGACCATCCTTCCTGATGAGGTGATCGAGGAGTGGCGAGGGCTCGATGCGCTGCTGCTTGGTGCCGTCGGAACGCCTGAGGTCCCGCCCGGGGTGATCGAACGCGGACTCCTGCTCAAGATGCGCTTCGAACTCGACCTGTACGTGAACCAACGGCCGTTCGTGCACCCAGATGGTTCACACGATTTCGTGGTCATCAGGGAAAACACCGAGGGGACCTATGCAGGCGAGGGTGGCTTCCTTCGCAAAGGAACGCCGCAGGAGGTCGCAACGCAAGGTTCCGTCAACACCCGCTTCGGGGTCGAGCGGTGTGTCCGTTACGCGTTCGGGTTGGCTGCCAGTCGACCTCGCCATCACCTGACCTTGGTGCACAAGACCAACGTGTTGACGTTCGCGGGTGATTTGTGGGAGCGCACGTTCAACGAGGTCGCGGAGAGCTACCCCGCGGTGGAAACCGCCTATCACCACGTCGACGCAGCCTGCATCTATTTCGTGGAGTCGCCTCAACGGTATGACGTGATCGTCACCGACAATCTCTTCGGTGACATCCTCACCGATCTCGGTGGCGCTGTTTCTGGGGGTATCGGGTTCGCGGCATCGGGTAATCTCAACCCTGATCGAACTGGGCCATCGATGTTCGAACCAGTGCACGGTTCCGCGCCAGACATCGCCGGACAACAAAAGGCGAATCCGATCGCCGCCATTCTCTCGGCTGCGATGATGCTCGATTTCCTCGGTGAATCCGACGCAGCCGAACGAATCCGCAAGGCATGCGCCGAGCTCGCTTCGCTCAGTGGCTCGACGTCTGAGATCGGCGATGCCGTTGCCTCGCGAATATGAGGGCGCGCGCCTACGAAGGAAAGACTCTGGCCAAGAACAGCTGAACCTGACCCGCCGGAAGAACAGACCAAGAAACTCGGATCTACAGACCGACGAGGGGAATCTTATGCCGATTACGCCAACCGCCAACATCTGGATGAACGGAGAACTCGTCCCGTGGGAGGACGCCAAGATCCACGTGCTCACCCATTCCCTGCACTACGGCATGGGCGTCTTCGAGGGGATCCGCGCGTACGAGACCGACGCCGGGCCAGCAGTGTTCAGGCTCACCGACCACATCCGTCGCCTTCAGGACTCAGCCAAGGTCATGTTGATGGAGTTGCCGTATTCGGTCGAGGAACTCGTCGAGGCTGTGAAGGTCACGGTCCGGGATACGGGCTTGCCCTCTTGTTACATCCGCCCGATTGCGTACTTCGGGTACGGCGAGATGGGGCTCAACACCATTCCGTGTTCGGTCGACGTTGCCATCGCCTGTTGGCCCTGGGGCGCATATCTCGGAGATGACGCTGTCACGAAAGGGGTGCGGATGAAGATCTCGTCCTGGACCCGCCACGACCCCAACATCATGCCGCCGACTGCCAAGACGACCGGCAACTACGTCAATTCGTCTCTCGCGAAGGTGGAGGCACTGAAGGCCGGCTATGACGAGGCAATCATGCTCAACGTGCAGGGTTGGGTATCCGAATGCACCGGGGAAAACATCTTCGTCGGTCGGGGGAACGTGTTACTCACGCCGCCGACGGCGGCCGGGGCGCTCCGGGGGATCACCCAGGATTCGGTCATTGCCATCGCCAAGGACTTCGGGTTCGAAGTGCGTGAGGAGTTCCTTACGCGCGCCGACCTGTACACCGCAGACGAGATGTTCGTGTGCGGGACCGCCGCTGAAGTAAGCGCGGTCAACTCAGTTGATGACCGCCCCATACCGTGCCCTGGTCCCATGACCCGGGCTATCGCCGAGGAATACGGCAAGGCGGTGCGGGGAAAGGTCGACCGCTACAAGGACTGGCTTGAGTATGTCAACGAACACTGAATCAACAACAGCCGTCGCCGGGTTGCCTGCTGCCCGGCCGCCCCGTATGCCCAACGCAGTCGAGGTGTATGACACGACGTTGCGCGACGGCGCTCAACTCGAGGGCATCTCGCTCACGGTTGGTGACAAACTCCGCATCGCTGAGCAACTCGATCACCTCGGTGTGCACTACATCGAGGGTGGTTGGCCTGGTGCCAACCCCAAGGACGTCGAGTTCTTCGAGCTGGCGCCGAGCGAGCTGTCGTTGCGGAACGCCACCCTGGTCGCGTTCGGTTCGACCCGTCGGGTATTAGGAAAGGCCGATGATGATCCGACCCTACGTAACCTGGTGAAGGCGAACACTTCAGTCGCTTGCATTGTCGGTAAAAGTTGGGACTACCACGTGACCGAGGCGTTACGCACCACCCTCGATGAGGGCGTGGCCATGGTCGCGGATTCTGTTGAATTCCTTCGCCATGCCGGCTTGCGGGTGTTCTTCGATGCCGAGCATTTCTTCGACGGTTACAAGCACAACCCCGAGTTCTCGCTCCGTGTACTTGAAGCTGCAGCGACCGCTGGGGCCGAAGTGCTGGTTCTTTGTGACACGAACGGCGGTTCGTTGCCAGCTGACGTCGAGCGGATCGTGGCAGAGGTCTACGACTACTTCGGTGGTGACGTGCGCCTCGGGATGCATGTCCATGATGACACCGGATGTGCGGTTGCGAACACGATCGCCGGCGTACGGTCGGGTGCAACGCAGGTCCAAGGCACGATCAACGGCATCGGTGAGCGAACCGGCAACGCCAACTTGACGACCATCATCCCGAACCTGACGGTGAAGATGGGTGTCCGGACTGTGCCGCCTGAGAACCTCGAGCGTCTGACGTCGGTGTCCCACCACATCGCTGAATTGGTGAACGTGGGCTTGAACCCGCAAGCCCCGTACGTTGGGTCGTCAGCATTTGCGCACAAAGCGGGTTTGCATGTCAGCGCCCTGGCCCGGCGGCCGGATGCGTACGAGCACATCGACCCGGACATTGTGGGCAATGGCCGGAAGTTCGTCGTATCCGAGTTGGCCGGGAAGTCGACTTTGGAGATGAAGGCCGCCGAGCTTGGCCTGGATCTTGAGGGGCGGGAGCTCAACGACGTCGTCAACAAGCTCAAGGAACTCGAGCACCGGGGCTATCACTTCGAGGCTGCTGACGGTTCACTTGAGCTGCTCATGCGTGGGGCGGCCGGTTGGCAGCAGTCGTTCTTCTCCCTCGAGTCCTTCCGTGTGATCGTGGACCATCGGCTTGACCACCGGGGCAACCCTGAGGTTGTAACCGAGGCGACGATCAAGGTCGTCATCGGTGACGAGCGAGTTATTGCCACTGCGGAAGGCAACGGCCCGGTCAACGCGCTCGACAAAGCGCTGCGTCAGGCAATCGGCGCGCGGTACCCGGAGCTGGAACGAATCCACCTGACGGATTTCAAAGTGCGCGTGCTCGATACCGCCAAAGCAACAGGTGCAGTCACCCGCGTTCTTATCGACAGCACGAATGGGGAACGGGACTGGTCGACGATCGGCGTGTCCGAGAACATCATCGAAGCGTCTTGGGAAGCATTGTTGGACTCCCTGGTCTACGGCCTGCTGCATACCCCGCACACGTCGGCGCGATGACCATTCCGACTCGCACCATTATGTCATTATTTCCTATAGTTAGGAACATTTATCTATCCCTAGATGTCATACCCCTTAGGCATACTTCAGCCTCACGACCTAAGGAGGTAAGATGCTCGACGAAGCTGCCCGAAACGAGGTGCAGCCCATGATCAATGGGGTAGCCAAGCAGTTCATCACTGCGGTCAACCAGAACACGCGAAGCCGGCGTGGCCGAGTTGAAAGCCAATGTCCGAGAAATCCTGGACCGACTTTGACTGGTGGTGCTGCGGAGTGCCCGGGTGATTGGGTTCTCGTTTCGCTTCGGACCAGCCTAGGCTGAGACCCCTATGGCCCAGCCGGAATACGTACCCCGATCACCGGCGGAGAAGCCCCGTGTGTACGAGTCGCCGCCTCGGCGCCCTTCGTCGTGGCTCGCCACTCGGCCCGCTGAACTGAGGACGCGCCAACCGCTCGGGCCTCGGCTCGGATATCCCGGCCCAGATCAGGGGTTCGTGCTCAAGCTGGCAGAGCGGTACAAAGGGCAGTTGGTTCTTACCCCAGGTGAGAGTGAGGATGATGCCCTCGCTGGGTGTGCCGCGGTAGCACTCAAGCGTGCCTCGCTGTTCGGTCGGGCGCCTGTCATTCACGACCTGGTGGTCGCACTTGCCATTTGGGGTTTCCTGGGCCCTGCCGATCCCGAACTTGTCCGGCTTCGCAAGCCGTTGTTCGAAGGGGTCAGCCATCCGCACCACTACATGGCGCTCCGCAAGATCGCGGACCTTGTGCCGCAAGCGGTCTTGAAACAACCGCACCAGGTCATCCTCAGGCAGTCCGAACAGGACTGGCGACAGTTCTTCCAGCGCAGGGTTCCTGCTGTCGCCACCACAGCCACCTCGGTGGCTACAAAGCCGACCCCCACCCCTAAACCATCCGGTGCTGACACAGACCCGTCTGCGTCGCACGACGCGCCGAGCGCAGCAGTGGCGACCGGGATCCGGCCAGCCAATGACGAGGTCCCGCCGCAGCAGCGCACACCCGCTCCGCGTAAGCAGGTGCGGACTCAGGACGTCACTGAACTCGTCGCCCAGGCCAAGGAAGCGTTGCTCAAGCGCCAGATGGGCCAGCGCTAGGCCGTACACCTCGATCCCCCCGGTATGGAAACTTTCGAAATCACCGTCGACGATCGCTGCTATGGCCGCTTGGTCTTCGATGGACTGGAGGCGGGCCCTCCGGCCGGTGAGCTAGTTCTCCTGCTCCATGGCTTTCCCCAGACGGCCTGGTGCTGGCGGAACCAGCTCCCAGTCCTCGCTGCCGCTGGCTATCACGCCATCGCCCCCAATCAGCGGGGGTACGCACCAGGTGCTCGCCCAATTGACGTTGCCGCCTACTCCTCTGCGGCGTTGACCCAGGACGTGTTGGCGATCGCTGACACCTTCGGTGCTCACCGCTTCCACCTCGTCGGGCATGACTGGGGCGGGGCGATCGCCTGGCAAGTGGCAGGCCGTTTCGGGCACCGGCTGCGGAGCTTGACGGTTCTATCGACACCTCACCCGAAGGCCTTCGGCATGGCCCTCGGTGTGGTCGGTGATTCGGGCCCGACCGACCAGGTGCAGCGGTCAAGCTATATCGAGATTTTCCGCGCCGAGGGCAGCGAACTGGGCATGTTGGCCAACGAAGCGGCCGGTCTGAGGCTTGTGCTGGAAGGAACCGGGTTGTCGCACGAGCAAGCGGCACCCTATCTCGATGCCCTTGGGACGCCGGAGGCTTTGCGCGCAGCATTGAACTGGTACCGGGCTGCCGATCTCTCACTCGTCGAAGGCCTCGGTCCGATCAAGACCCCGACGCTGTATGTGTGGAGCACTGAAGATCCGGCCTTGGGTCCCGACGCCGCTCGGGCAACCGCGAATTGTGTCGAGGGGCCGTACCGCTTCGAAGTGCTCAAAGGAGTGTCGCACTGGATCGCCGAGCAGGCTCCCGAGGAACTGAACCGACTGCTCCTTGATCACCTCCGAACTGCAACCGATTGAGTTCGTTCGATCAATTGGGCGTGACAGCTCGGAGCTGGTCTCTGCTGCTCGAGCGTCTCGGGCTGCAACCGATTTGAGCGGTGGGTGGCCGGTACAAGCGGCCGCCGGTCAGGCGACGATGTTGATCGGCGTGCCTGCGGGCAGCACTTGAGCCAGTTGGGTCACGACCTCGTTGGGCATTCGGACACAGCCGTTGGAATTGGCGGTCCCGATCAATCCAGGCTGGTTTGTTCCGTGGAACGCGATGACCGGCAACCCGGGAGGATTTCCGAACATATCGAGGGATTCGCTGTATCCGTTGGTGGACAGCACCCATGGCCCATAAAAACCGTTGGGGTCTTGTTGGGGGATTTTCTCGTTGATGTAGAAACGGCCGAGAGGCGTCTTGGTGGCCGCAGCGCCGATCACGACATTGGTCTCGGCGATGAGGTTGTCCCCGTCCCACGCTCGCAGCAGGAATTCAGACAGCTTGAGTTCGACGTGGAAGGAATGGGACGACAGTGTGACGTCACTGGACCGGACCCACCCCTCTTGATGGTTCGGTCGAGCCGGAATTTTGACCTTCAGGTAGTCGCCGTCGTTCTGGGTGACCAGGAACACGAGTGGGTTGCCGAAGTACGTCGGGTTGTCGAATTGCCAACCGGTTGAGGTCACCCGGCTGCCCGCGGATAGCAAGTCTGCTCTCGGGATCGGTTGCACCGAGCCCACTGCTGGCACAGTGGTGGGGGGTGTTCCGCTACCGGGTTTCGTCGCATGGACATCGACAACGGGCTTCGTCGCGGTCGCGATTTCCACCCGCCAGTCGGTCGCTGGCGCCGATGTCGTAGGGGTTGTTTGCTCCTCAGTTCCAACGGGTCCTGCGGATGGACGCAGTTGGTCGGCTGAGAATTGGAAACCTTTCCCACTGTTGGTCGTTCCGCACGAAACGACGGTGGTGAGGAGGAGGGTGACGATGAGCAGCGTCGTGAGGCGCGTGGTAAAGCTGGTCGCTGGCGATTCTGAGGTGATGAAATTCGGGCGCGCGACCTGCATCTGCATCACTCTAGATAACGGGCGCGAGATCCCAGAGCCCCCATCGGTACGATGCTCGGCGTGACTGTGTCCTCACCCCTTCGTGTCCGATTCGCCCCGTCCCCCACGGGGTATCTGCACATTGGAAGCGCTCGCACCGCGTTGTTCAACTGGCTCACGGCGCGCCACGGTGGCGGCCAGATGCTGCTGCGCATCGAGGACACCGATGCCGATCGGAGCAGGCCGGAACTGATCGACCTGATTTTCCGCACGCTCGGCTGGCTCGGGCTGGACTGGGATGGCGAGGTGGTACATCAGTCGAAGCGTGCTGATCGCTATCGGGACGCGGTCGAATCGCTCCTGGCGGCCGGTCACGCCTACTGGTGCGAGTGCAGGCCTGACGAGGTGAAAGCCAGAGCACAGGCTCGGGGAGGCAAACCCGGGTACGACGGTCACTGCCGCGACCGGGAGCTTGGCCCTGGTCCGGGCCGAGTCGTCCGCTTCCGGACACCTGATGAGGGTGAGACTGTGTTCAGCGACGTCATCCGTGGACAGGTGTCGTTCCCGAACGCTGATCTCGAGGACTTCGTCATCGTTCGTTCAAACGGCGTTCCGATGTTCCACGTGGCCAACGCGGTCGATGACCTGGACATGGAGATCAGCCATGTCATCCGAGGTGAGGATCTGCTTCCCGCGACGCCGAAAATCCTCCTGCTGCGCCGAGCGTTGTCGAGCGAGTCCGACCCACTGTTCGCACATCTTCCACTCATCGTGAACGAGAAACGCCAGAAACTCTCGAAGCGGCGTGACGACGTGGCGGTCGAGGACTACATCGAGCGCGGTTACCTCCCGGAGGCGATGGCGAATTATCTGGCAACGTTGGGGTGGGGGCCTCCTGATGGCATCGAGATCAGGCCGATGCCTGAGATCATCGAGCTGTTCGAACTCAGCGACGTCACCAAGTCGAGCGCCTTTTTCGATATCAAGAAGTTGGACGCCTTCAACGGCGAGTACATTCGAGCACTTCCGGTCGGAGAGTTCATCAATCGGTCGACGCACTGGCTTTTCAGCAATCCACCGTGGCCGCCGGAGAACTTCTCTGCAGGTGTGTTCGAGTTCATGGCACCACACGTGCAGGAGCGGGTGCGCACCCTGTCTGAGGTGCCCGGCTATGTCGATTTTCTCTTCCTGGACCAACCGTTGATCGATGACGACTCATGGCAAAAGGTCATGGAGAAGGACCGGGTGTTGGCCATACAGGTGCTCGATGTTGCCATCGAACAGTTCGAGTCCCTCGAGCCCTGGGAGAGCAAAGCGATCAGTTTGGCCATCATCGGCTGGGCGGATTCGAACGGCGTGAAGCGCCAGAAGGCGCAGGCACCGGTGCGGGTGGCAATCACCGGTCGCTCCGTCGGACCACCGTTGTGGGAATCGATCGAGGTACTCGGCCGGGGCCGCACACTTGAACGGCTGCGTTCGGCGAAGACCCGCCTTGCGACGACGTGAGGCGATGCAGGCAATTCAAGGCGCAATGCGGTGATTCGACGATTGGTCAAGATCGCCGGAGCGTTGCTCGCGCTTTTGGTGCTCTACGTTGCGGTCACCTTCACCCAGGTGTGGTGGGCGAGCCGTCAGGATGCCCCGAGATCGGCGAGCGCGATCGTGGTGCTCGGCGCCGCTCAATGGGACGGAAGACCGTCGCCTGTCCTTGCGCAGCGTTTGGAACACGCGGCTGACCTTTACGCGAGGGGGCTCGCACAACTGGTCATTGTCACCGGGGGCAAGCAGGCCGGTGATCGTATCACTCAGGGTATGGCTGGCTTTCAGTACTTGCGGGGGAAAGGAGTGCCGGAGTCGGCGCTGAAGGTGGAGGTCGATGGCGTAGACACCTACACGGAACTGTCGGCATCGGCACTGATCGTCGGCAATGCAGGTCTACCGCCTGAGGTGATCTTGGTCTCGGACCCCTATCACATGTTCAGGGCGCAGGCCATCGCTAGGGAGGTAGGGCTGCGGGCCTCGCCGTCGCCAACGGATACCAGTTCGACATTCGCGCAGCTCGCGAGGGAGACCGCAGCGGTGGCGGTTGGTCGGATCGTGTCGTTCCGTCGCTTGAGCAATTGGCTGAACTGAGCAGCTTGGCGTGACGACGCGATCCCACGGAGTCGACATCCGATGCCCATCGGTTGTGAGTTTCCTTCGGAAGGACACGGTGGCTACGATTTTCCGGCTACCCGTTCGGGGGTGGTGTAATTGGCAACACAGCAGGTTCTGGCCCTGTCGTTGGGGGTTCGAGTCCTCCCCCCCGAGCCGATCACAACCGAAGATCTTCCGGTGTCTTGCGTCACCGGTCCCTAGCCCCCATCGTCTAGCGGCCTAGGACACCACCCTCTCAAGGTGGCGGCACGGGTTCGAATCCCGTTGGGGGTGCCAGCGCATCAGCGTAATTGCTCGCGTCGCTTTGGGCCGATGCAGAGAGCATCGGCTTGTGTGCGTACAACGGTGCAACTGGGGTGGGCAACCGCTACGGAGTTAATCGATGGGCGGGCAGTGGACTGGCGTCAGAGGTACGCTCCGCCGGGGCCAACCTGTACTCAGCTCGTCGAGCGTCTCGTCGTGATGACATGGGCACCCTGGTTGCCGGTGCCAGGGGCTGAGTTCTGGACGAAGACCGTCGCGTTGAAGGTGTACTTGGCTAGGAAGTCGTAGCCGGCGGTGTTGGGGTGAACGCCGTCGGGAGCCCTATAGGCGTCTGGTGAAGTTTGGCTATAGACCGCGGCATCCCAGTCGACGATGGGTGCGCCGAGTGTCTTGTAGAGCTCGCGCAGTCTGTTGATGCGTTCCGGGAACAGTGCGCCGTAGTAACGCGCCGGCTCGAGCCCCCGCAGCATGTTGACGACCCAGACCGACGCACCGCCAAACCTGGCAATGGCAATCAACTCCTGCATCGCCTTCTTCCACTCGGCGAACATGAGATCGCTGTCGGGTTCGACGGTCGTGCCTGCCGAGTTCACGAACAACTGCCCTCCGCCGTACTGAGCGGTTGCAATGCCCGGGTAGACACAGCACGCCTCGAGAATGACCAGATCGGGTTTGAACTGTGTGACAGCTTCTGCTGTCCACGAGGCCCACCGCTTGTTGTTCCAGAGCGGTCCGGTGGCGGCGAGCCCCACGTAACGCACCTCGACGCCGAAAGCTGAGAATTCCTCCGCGATGTCTGTTGCCGCTCCCCACATGACTGAGTCGCCAACGAGTAGGACCTTGGTGACCTGTCGCCCTGAAGCTCGGTCGATCACCAAAGCACAACTCGTCAAGGCAGTGAGGACCAACAGTGCGATGCCGACCAGCGTGAGACGGCGCATACGGCGGTGCTGCCGCATCCTTCCTCCTCGGGACTCGTGCCGGGACGGAACCGATGGCCAGGCTAGGCGAGGTAGCGACCCGCACAGCAACCCGGCCCTAGTCCGCTGCTATCGTCGCTGAAGCGACGTAACGGGGAGGTTGGAGCGTCCATGCGGCATAGACCCCTCATCCATCTCGTCAATCCCAGACTTGATGGTCCGGGGATTCATCACACGTTCTTCCACCGATTTCCGCCGATGGCACTCCTTGTGTTGTCCGCAATCGCGAAACGGGCCGGGTGGGAGACACGGCTTGTCGACGAGAACCATGAACCGATCCCCGACGAGGCGCCCGATCTTGCAGCGATCACGGTGTGGACCCCGGTTGCGCCACGCTCCTATGCCTTGGGTGATCACTACCGCAGTCGGGGTGTCCCCGTTGTAATGGGCGGGGTGCACGCGTCTCTCATGCCCGAAGAGGCGTTGCTGCACGCAGACGCTGTTGTTGCAGGGGAGGCCGAACAGGTCTTCGAGGATGTACTGCAAGATGTCGTCGCGGGTCGGCTGCGTCGCTATTACTTCGGTGAGTGGGCTGGGATGGAACACGTCCCCAGGGTCGATGACTTCGTCCACACCTATGAACGAATCCCCTTTGGTAGGTATCAGCCGACCCACAGTATGCAGACGACGCGCGGCTGTCGCTTCAATTGCGAATTCTGCTCTGTGATCAGGATCAACGGGCGGGGGCAACGGCACATGGAGCCCGAACGCGTTGTGGAGGAGATCAGCTTCCGGACTCGGATGAAGCCCCGTCTGCCCGGGCCGATCTGGATCTTGTTCCTAGACGATGACCTTGCAGCTGATCTCGACTACACCGAGGATCTGTTCGCAACCCTGGCTCGTGCGAAGCTTCCAATTCGTTGGGGTGGGCAGGCATCGATCGGGTTGGCACGCCACCCCGAACTGCTGCAGCTGGCGTACTCGGGCGGTTGCCGCCAGATGTTCACTGGGTTCGAGAGCGTTTCACGTGAGGCGTTGGTCGAGTGCAACAAGAAGAACCGGCCGTCCGAGTACGAAGAACTCATCGGCAACTACCACAAGGCCAAGATCTATGTAGAGGGTGGGTTCATCTTCGGCTTTGATCACGACCGCCTAGACGTCTTCGATCACACTGCAGAGTTCGTTGATCGCATTGGCGTCGATGTGGCTCATTTCTCGATCCTGACGCCATTACCCGGAACGAACACATTTGCCCGCTTCTATGACCAAGGGCGGATGGTGGATTTCGACTGGAGTCATTACAACTTCTATTACCCGGTGTTCGAGCCAGCCAACATGACGCGTCAGCAGTTGATTGAAGGGCAGCGCCGAGCGTTCGCCCGCTACTACAGCACCTCGACGCGCTGGAAGCGGGTGGTCCGCTACCTGCGCCACACTCGCTGCTTCGAGTTCACACCGGCTGTGGCATTGGTGAACCGGAGCTTCGCCCGAGAATTCCGGCGTGACCTGCAAGATGTGCAGCGACCACAATACCGACCGCCTCAAGAATTGATCGAAAAGGTCGTCAAGGCGAGTCGGGCAGATGCCCCAGATGCGCTTCAGGTTGCGGGCGCGCAGCTATCCGATCCGGTGTTCATGCCTCGGCGGCGCATCCCGGTTCGAGTTGCCGCGGGCGCGCTGAAATAATGCAAGGCGCCGTGGACGCGAGCTGCTGGAATCGGTCAATTTGGCTGCATTGCCGGCGACGGCGCCTTGGTTGTCAACCGCGCTTGCGTCGTCTCCGTTGAGAGTCGATCTTGCGCGCCGACTTCGTCAACGACTCGTAGCGAGACGAATCAAGCTTGTCTGCTTCTAGCTGCTCGTGCCACTCCAGTCCGAGTGCCTCGAGCAAACCTGACACCGATACGCCATGCTCTGCCGCAAATTCATGCCAGGCATCGTGTGCCTCAGGGCTCAAATACGCGTGAATGGCCTTTCTGGTTTCCGCCATATACCCGTACCTCCCGGCTCGGTCGCTTCCCGCCAGCAAGCGTGAATCCCGAGCGCTCGTACTGATGTGGTGACCATTGTTTACCACGATGGACTGAGCTTGTCGGAGGTGAGGTACCCCTAGGTCAGGGAAGGCCGAAGCTGCGGTCCTGATTGTTCACGCGTGTTCAGCCAGCCATCGATCGCCGCAAGCGAACTCGGCCTGCATCTGCTTTTCGACGTCGCCCTTCGCAAAATTCGAGATCTTCCCCCCGATCAATGGCACGTTGACTTTGATCGCGACCGTGACCTCGTAAAGGGTCTTGCTGTCGCCTTCAGGTCGGATGCGGGTCGTGCCACTGATGTGAACGGGGTTACCGGTCTCCGCGCTGTATTCACCGGCGTAGGTACCGTCCCCTTGCGCCCGCCATTCATCGACTGATGTCACGACATTCGTGGGTTTCAGGACCTTCTTCGCGAAGCCGGGCACCTCGATCCTGACCACTCGACGGATCTTGATTCGGACGTGGTCGTCGCTGGCGTCGTAATCGAGGACCTCGATGTCCCGGTGACCCATGCTGGTGAACTTCGCGATGTGGGATTCCTTGTCGGTGAACATCGCCCAGACCTTGTCGATCGGGGCGTCGAAGATGTGGGTACGGGTCATCTCCATGCGCCCAGCCTCGCGCGGTTTCACGCTGCGTGCCGCCGGCGATTCGTGGGCGACGGTCGCGTCGCCCCGAGCAGCGTGGATCCGAGAACGATGAGTCCAGCACCGATAAGGGCCAAGCCGGCGGTGTTTGACC
>JANZZE010000343.1:261-506 GCA_026419545.1 Acidimicrobiales bacterium | reverse complement strand
GGCTGGACGTGAGCGGACCGGCCGCCCGCATCGCCGCGGGGATCGTGGTGGGCGTGGCCGCCCTCGCCGACCTCTTCCGCCGGCCGCCGTCCCCCGAGCCGGCCCAGCCGGGCTGGGGGGCGGCCCTGGTGCCGGTGGCCGTGCCGCTGGTGGCTCGCCCCGCCCTCCTGGTGCTGGCCGTCAGCGCCGGCGCCGACCGGGGAGCCGGCGTGGTGATCGCCGGCCTGCTCGCCGGGGTGGCGGGG
>JANZZE010000343.1:0-251 GCA_026419545.1 Acidimicrobiales bacterium | reverse complement strand
GCCGTCTGAGGTGCCGGGGCGGGGTGCGAGCCGCCGGCGAGGCGCGTAGAATCACCGGTCGCCAAGCGCTCGTAGCTCAATGGATAGAGCATTTGACTACGGATCAAAAGGTTGGGGGTTCGAGTCCCTCCGAGCGCGCTGATCCGGTAGGCCGAGGTGTGGCGCGGCTCCGCTGGTCGATGCCCGCTCAGTCGTGCACCGGCGACGTGATCGCTCCTCGGGGCGGCCCGGTGGCATCCATGGTCGTCTCC
>JANZZE010000342.1 GCA_026419545.1 Acidimicrobiales bacterium | reverse complement strand
GCCATACAGGCCGAGCGCGTCGGCCTCGTCTGCGGCGAGGTGGTAGCTCTCGTCGTCGGATGGGAACGCGCCGGTACGCACGTCGGCCGCGAACGCCTCGAGCGCAGCGACGGCCGTGGACTTGAGCTCGGCGTAGCGCCGCACGAACTTCGGCGTGATGCGGTCCTCGATGCCGAGCACGTCGTGCAGGACGAGGACCTGCCCGTCACAGTGCCGACCGGCTCCGATGCCGATCGTGGGGATGTCGACCGCGTCGGTGATCATGCGGGCCACCTCGTCGGGCACCCCTTCGAGCACGATGCTGAAACATCCGGCGGCCTGCAGCGCCTTGGCGTCGTGCAACAGGGCGAGGGCGGCGGATGACTGCCTGCCCTGCACCTTGAACCCACCCATGGCGTGCACGGACTGGGGGGTGAGACCGAGGTGACCCATCACCGGGATCTCGGCGTCGACGATCGCCTCGATCATCGGCACCCGCTTGGCCCCGCCCTCGAGCTTCACGGCGGTGGCTC
>JANZZE010000341.1 GCA_026419545.1 Acidimicrobiales bacterium | reverse complement strand
GGCGATGACCTTGGCGCCGCGGTCGTGGCCGTCTTGGCCGAGCTTCACCACGAGCATGCGGGGCCGGCGGCCCTCGGCGGCGGCGAAGGCCTCGATGTCGGCCTGGATCGCCGCGAAGTCGTCCTCGTCGGCGTACTCGGCGCCCTAGACGCCGCTGATCGAGCGGACCTCGGCCTTGTGGCGGCCGAACACGGCCTCCATGGCATCGGAGATCTCGCCGACGCTGGCGCGGGCCCGGGCGGCCTCGACGGCGAGGGCGAGCAGGTTGGCGTCGCCCCTGGCGCCTTCGGTGAGCGCGACCAGGGCGGCCTGCACGGCGGCCTCGTCGCGGGTGGCACGGACGCGCTGCAGCTTGGCGATCTGCTCCTCGCGCACCTTGGTGTTGTCGATGTCGAGTACGTCGACGAGCTCGGGCTGGTCGACGACGTACTTGTTCACCCCGACCACGACCTCTTCGCCACGGTCGACGCGGGCCTGACGTCGGGCGGCCGACTCCTCAATGCGCAGTTTGGGCA
>JANZZE010000340.1 GCA_026419545.1 Acidimicrobiales bacterium | reverse complement strand
CGTCAGATGTGTATAAGAGACAGACTACGAGCAGGACGCGCCCGAGATCCCCGACGCCGACTACGACGCCCTCGTGCGCGAGCTGGCGGCCCTCGAGGCACAGCATCCCGATCTCATCACCCCGGACTCACCCACCCAGACCGTCGGGGGTGCACCCTCGGCGGCGTTCGCGCCGGTCGAGCACCGCGTCCCGATGATGTCGCTCGACAACGCGATGGACGAGGGGGAGCTGCAGGCGTGGGGCGAGCGTCTCGCCCGCCTGCTCGGCGCCGAACGGGCGGCGACCATCGCCTATGTCTGCGAGCTCAAGATCGACGGGCTGGCCGTGTCGCTGCGCTACGAGGGCGGGCGCTTCGTCCAGGGAGCGACCCGCGGCGACGGGCGGGTGGGCGAGGACGTGACCGCGAACCTGCGCACCATCTCGGTGATCCCCGACGAGTTGGTCGACGGCCCCGAGGTGGTGGAGGTGCGCGGCGAGGTCTACCTGCCCATCGCCACGTTCGAGGCGATCAACGC
>JANZZE010000339.1 GCA_026419545.1 Acidimicrobiales bacterium | reverse complement strand
GACGTCGAGTTCATGCACGCATCTCGCGACGAGATGCAGAACCTGAAGAAGGCGCTCGGTCCGCTCACCCGCAAGCTCGCCGCTCGGCTGGCCCGCAAGCGCAAGCACGGGCGGCGAGGCCCGCTCGACTTCCGCGACACCATGCGCCACTCGCTCAGCTACGGCGGGGTGCCCGCCGAACCCAAGTTCCGCTACCCCCGCCCGGCCAAGCCCGAGATCTTCGTGATCGCCGACATCTCCGGGTCGGTCGCTGCCTTCGCCCGGTTCACCCTGCACCTGGTGTACGCGCTGTCCAACCAGTTCTCCCGGGTGCGGTCCTTCGTCTTCATCGACGGCATCGACGAGGTGACCTCGTTCTTCGAGGGCACCGAGGACATCGTCGAGGCCATCCACCGGGTCAACACCGAAGCCGATGTCGTCTGGGTCGACGGGCACTCCGACTACGGGCACGCCTTCGAAGTTTTCTGGAACCGCTGGGGTCGGGAGATCGGGCCCAAGACCACCGTGATGATCCTCGGC
>JANZZE010000338.1:279-520 GCA_026419545.1 Acidimicrobiales bacterium | reverse complement strand
AGGGTGCCGTCGGCTTCGACCCGGGCGTAGTCGCCGGGCATCGAGTAGGTCTGGCCGTCGATGGTCACGAAGGTGGCCGCCGTCTTCTCGGGATCCTTGTAGTAGCCGATGGGGGTGTGGCCTCGTACCGCCACCCGGCCGATCTCCCCCGAGCCGGGAACGACGTCGCGCCCGTCGTCGGTGATGACGCGGGCGTTCTCCCCCAGGGTGAACCGGGCGGTGGCCGCCTCGTTGCCGGCGG
>JANZZE010000338.1:0-269 GCA_026419545.1 Acidimicrobiales bacterium | reverse complement strand
AGAACGCGTCGATGAGCATCATCGTCGGGTTGTGGGCCAGCAGGGCCTGCTTCACCGGTTCGCTCCACATGACCCCCGAGGAGGTCATGACGAACAGCGAGGACAGGTCCCACCGGCCCGGGTGGGCGTCGAGCTCGGCCAGGATGGGCTTGGCGAAGGCGTCGCCCACGATGGTCAGGCTCTGGATGCGGCGGCGCTCGATCGTGTCGAGCAGCTCCACGACGTCGAAGTGCCGGTTGGTCAGGGTCGTCACCGACCCGGCGCTGGAC
>JANZZE010000337.1 GCA_026419545.1 Acidimicrobiales bacterium | reverse complement strand
GGGAGTGGCGGAATTGGCAGACGCGCTAGATTGAGGGTCTAGTGCCCGCAAGGGCGTGAGGGTTCAACTCCCTCCTCCCGCATGATGAAAACCCTTTTAATGATAAAACCAGATGCAGTAAAAAAAAGAATTATAGGAAAAATTATTAGTATATTAGAAGAAAATGGATTTGAAATTACAGGTATTAAAATGAAAAGATTTTCAAGGGAAGAGGCTGAAAAATTTTATGAAGTTCACAAAGAAAAACCATTTTTTAGCGAACTAATAGATTTTATAACAAGTGATAGTGTAGTAGGCATTAGAATAGAAGGAGAGGATATCGTTAAAAAAATTAGAGACTTTATAGGGGAAACCGAACCTAAAAAAGCAAGGGAAGGAACTATTAGAAATTTATTTGGAGAAAGTATTACAAAGAATGTGGTTCATGCTTCAGATACAATAGAAAATGCTATTAGGGAATTGAAGTTTTTCTTTGAAGATTAAATATGCTTGGACTTATTGGTCTTGGAAGAATGGGAAGAGCTATAT
>JANZZE010000336.1 GCA_026419545.1 Acidimicrobiales bacterium | reverse complement strand
TCCGCACGTAGATCTGCCGGGCGATCCGCTCGCCCAGGGTGCGGTCCTCGCCGTCGACCCGGAGCACGACCGGGCCGTCGAACGGGTGCTTCTCCTTCACCTCGACGACCACGCCGGGGCGGACCCCGAGCTCGTCGAGGAACGACGCGACCTCGGGGTCGGTGGAGCCGGGCACGGCGACCACGGCCACCGTCCCGGCCTCGAGGTCGTACAGCGGCGGCATCTCGGGCAGGTCGGCCTGCTCGGGCTCGGGGATCGGGAAGCCGTGGGGGCAGGAGGTGGGCCGGTCCAGGGCGACGAACATCCGCTCGGTCACCTCGTCGGGCAGGTCGTGCTCGAAGGACGTGGCCAGTCGGTCCGCCTCGTTCCAGGCGTAGCCGAGCATGTCGGCGAGGAACCGCTCGACGATGCGGTGGCGGCGGATGAGGGCGATGGCGGCCTTGCGGCCCTCGGGGGTGAAGCTGACGCCCTGGTAGGGGCGGTGGTCGACGAGCCCCCGCTCGGCCAGCCGCTTGACCGAGGTGGTGACGGTGCCGG
>JANZZE010000335.1 GCA_026419545.1 Acidimicrobiales bacterium | reverse complement strand
GGTCATCTCCGTCCACGCCAGCTTCACAACGCTCGACTCGGCGCCCGGCTCGATGCCGCGACCGAGCCGGGACAGGGTCCGCCAGTTGTGCAGGCGCAGCAGACGCAGTTCGACGAATACCTGCGCCAGCTCCTCGGCGACCAGGACGTCGTCGAGCAGCCGCCGGCCCGACGCCTCGCGGAACAGCTCCTCGAGGAAGACCTCGTGGACGACCTGTTCCTTGAACGGGAAGTTCGTCCCCCGCTCGTGGGCGAGCGTCGTGTTGGCCACCGCCCAACCCCCGTCGAGGGCCCCGACGAGGTGGTCGTCGGGGACGAAGACCTCGTCGAGGAACACCTCGTTGAACTCGGCCTCGCCGGTGATCTGGACGAGCGGGCGGATCTCGATGCCAGGGCTCGACATGTCGACGACCAGGTACGAGATGCCGTCGTGCTTGCGGATGCGCCGGCCCGGATCCGCTCCGGTGCCGTCGACGGGCGGGCCCGTGCGGGCGAGGCAGATGCCCCAGCGGGCGTACCGGGCGTAGGAGGTCCAGACC
>JANZZE010000334.1 GCA_026419545.1 Acidimicrobiales bacterium | reverse complement strand
GGTTTCGATCCGCAGCTCACGAGTCGCGCCAACCTCGACACCCTCGAACACCAGCGGCTCATCACCCGGTTTCGGCACAACAGGGAACCGCTCCAACAAACTCCGATGCCCCGGACCGCCAGGATTCGACGCCAACACCAGCTGCGGCACCACCCCAGACTTCGTGGTGCGCAAACGAGTCTCCAACAACGCCAACCCCTCAGGGATCAACTGGGACGCCTCATCAACACAAATCGCGTCGAACTCCTGCGACAAATACTGGTAAGCGTCCGCTTCATACTGCAAAAACCCCAGCCACAAAAGCGAACCATTAGCGAACTCCCACACCCGCTCCTGAGACTTCCACCTCGGCGGCGGATCAAACGCAGAAAACACCGCCAAACACCGGCGCAACACCGTAGCCCTCACCTGCGGCAACGTCTGCCGCAACACCAACGCCTGAAACCCCGGCACACGAAAATCCCGGTCCCCAACCCACCTGCACACAAACTCCGTTTTCCCGCCACCCGCCGCGCCACCATACAACAACGACCAAACCCCACGAT
>JANZZE010000034.1 GCA_026419545.1 Acidimicrobiales bacterium | reverse complement strand
GTCCTGACCTGTTCGATTTCGTCCCGCAGGCCGCGGCTGGACCGCGCTCATACCGACCGCTCGTCCCGGCGGCGAGCCGTGAGGGTCGCCCGAGTGGCGGGGGGCCGTCGTGGCCCATCCACTTGCTCCGTCGCCTGTCGATAGGAATGGGGCGGTCGTGAACACGTCGAGCGATGCAAGAGTGTCGTCGCCACGAGCCCGGTCCGCCAAGAAGGGTTCTGGCGAGGCCCGCACCTTCCCTTTCACGCCCCTTGAAGACGCGATCGTGCACAGCGAGCGCCAGGGCTTTCCGATCACGATCGAACTTCAGGTGGATCTCGCTGGGCGGATCGATGGGAAGGGTGTCCGGCGTGCGATACGTGAGGCACAACGCATCCACCCGCTTGCTGCCTGTCGCCGCCGTTTCGTCGCGGCCTTTGATCGGGTGCAGCAGTGGGAATTCACCGACACCAACGATGTCGAGGCGGTCACCTTCAGCTCGCTCGCGGACGCGATCGAGCTCGAAGCTGCCCGAGACCAACTGCTCAGTGAGCGGATCCCGCTTGAATGTGCCCCGCTGTTCCGGGTGTTGCACGCCCGCTTACCGGATCACGACGCGCTGCTGTTCTCAGTTCATCACGGTGCCTTCGACGGCATCGGCTGCCTCGCTTTTCTCCGGAGCATCGCCGCGTCATACGGCGGCCGGTCGTTCGACGAGTCCGAAGCAGAAGCAATATGCCGAACAGAGCTGAACCGCCGCCGCGACGCAGGACCGGTTGTTTCTGGTGAGCGGCGGGAAGGGCTGCGCGCTTATGTCGAGCCGGTTCGCTCCTTTGCTCGATCACCCAGAACGGCGCGGGTTGCCCCATCGCGGCCGCGGGGCGCCGACGGCTATGGGATAACCCATCGCAGTATCCGGTTGGCGGCGGGGCGGTCGATGCTCGAGACCAGCTATCACCCCGATGCGACCGCCAACGATGTTCTCGTCGCCGCGCTGCACCTCGCGATTGCGGAGTGGAATCTTGACCATGGCGTTGTCGACGACGAGATCGGCGTGACTGTCCCGGTCAGCGGTCGACTCCCGACGGAGAGGGCACAGATCGTCGCCAACCTGACCAGGCAAGGTGCCACCGTCAGCACTCGGCGGGACCGATCCGATCCCCGTCAACTGCTCGAGTCGATCAGGGCTCAGACCGCTCGCCTCAAACGTGAAGGCGGGAACGAACCGGCAGCGGTGCTCGGGTCGGTGTCGTTCATTCCGGCCCCGGTGCGCCGACGTCTCCCTTCTGTGGTCTCGTCGCTGACCCGTGATCGTTTCGTCGACACTTCCCGGTTGTCCAACCTCGGTCGGTATGACCCGCTCGAGTTTTCGAGCCCTGGATTCCAGGTCGATCGGTTGTGGTTCTCCCCCCCGGTCCGTATGCCCCAGGGATTGACCGTCGGTACGGTGTCGCTTGGGGAATCCCTGTATCTGTCGTTTCGTTGGTGTCGTGCCCTGTTCGACCATGCAGCCGCCGGGCATTTTGCGGATCTGTATCTCGATGCGATCAATCGCCTGACCTCGCCCTGACCGGTCCCGATGAGTTCCACCGAGCCACCTGTCGACGCGTATATCGATCACCTACACGAGGTACCCGTCCGCCGGCTCGCTTCGCATGGGTCACGACGTGGCCGGATCGTACGGGCAGCGGAGCGCGGGATGGCTCGCTCGGGCACCGTCGTGGCGGATCCTGGACGGCCTCGTGCCCCGCTCGCTGGGTACGGCAGCCCTGGCATCGATGCTGAGTGCCACGACCGGCTGGCGTCAAGTGCCGAACGCGTGCCGCAGCAGCAACGGTCTCGGCGATTCCTGCCGGCGCTCGAGGGGATGCGAGGTCTTGCGGTTGTCGCGGTGGTGCTCTTTCACGCTCGCGTACCGTGGGCACAGGGTGGGTTCCTCGGTGTGTCGGCGTTTTTCACGTTGTCAGGCTTCTTGATCACGTCGTTGCTTCTGGCCGAACACAACCAGTCCGGGACCGTGGATCTCGGCATGTTCTGGAGGCGCCGGGCCCGCCGGCTCCTGCCCGCTGCGTTCGTGACAATTGCAGCGGTAGCGGTCCTGACGCCGCTCGTGGGCTCGCCTGCCCAGCAGCGCAACTTGTTCGGTGATGTCGCTGGGGCGTTGGGTTACGTCGCGAACTGGCGGTTCGTGATCTCTGGCCAGTCGTACGGGGCGCTGTTCGACTCACCGTCGCCGCTAGTGCATTTCTGGAGCTTGGCGATCGAGGAACAGTTCTATTTGTGCTTCCCGCTTATCGTCGGGGTGGTCCTCGTACGTTCGGCGCGCCACCCGAGAAGAAGGAGAGGTGAGTCGCACGGGATCGCTTCCTTGGGCGCGGTCCTTGCTGGTTTGTTCACCTTGTCGCTTGCAGTGATTTTCTTTGGTGGCTTCTCGAGGGACCGCATCTACTACGGCACCGATACCCGCGCGAGTGAGCTGCTTGCCGGAGCGTTGCTCGCGGTCGTGCTCGTTGTGCGAGGACAGCCACTGTTCGGTGAGCCGCAGCCAGCGTCGTCTGGCCGCGCCAGCCAGCGGCTGCTGTCGTGGACTGGGCTCGCCGCGTTGATCGCTTGTGTGGTGTTGTGGTCGACAACCGCTCAGGGAGTCGGCTGGCTCTACCGTGGCGGTTTCGTAGCCCACGCCCTGCTGTGGTGCACGGTGCTCAGTGCTGCGGTGCTGCCAGAAGGACCGGTTGTGAGGGTTCTCTCGGCAGGTCCCCTTCGCTTCATCGGTCGCATCTCGTACGGCGTGTATCTCTACCACTGGCCGATCTTCTTGTGGCTCGACGAATCCCGGACGGGGCTCAGTGGGGCGTTGTTGTTCGCATACCGGGTCATCGTCACCGGAGTGGTTTCCTGGGTCAGCTATCGATATCTGGAGAAGCCGATCCTCGACCGACGATTCGCCGGACCATCGTGGGCGAGACCTTCGCCGTCGGCACCGGGAGATTCGATTGGTATCGCGGGATGGCCTGGGGGTCTCAGCGGAGGTCCCCGTCGCATTCCGCTCGGCGCGATGGCTGCAGTCGCCGTAGCGGTCGCGTTGATGGTGTCGCTCGTGGTGACGTTGCGCGCCCCGGATGCGCCCAACGACTTCTCAGCGGCTCAGCAGCGGCTCGCGTCGATGAGCGCAACCGGAGCTGTCTTCGCCCCGCCCGGCGTTCCCCGGGTCGCAGTGTTCGGTGATTCGACCGCGCTGGCCACCGGGCTCGGGCTCGGCGAGGTGTTGTCAGCCAGCGGCCGAGCTGAGGCGGTGGGCGGAAAGACCGAACTCGGTTGCGGCATTGGTAGAGGGGGGCAACGCAGGACGGGAGCCGGAACACAGACCGTGCCGGAGCGGTGTAACGGGTGGGAACAGGAGTGGCGTACGGCGATCGCTCGCTTGAACCCCACTGTGGCGGTGGTCCAGGTGGGTCCGTGGGATGTCCTTGATCGCCGTCTCGAGGGTGACACGACGTGGCGCAGGATCGGGGACCCAGTCTATGACGCGTACCTCAGGGACGAGATGGCCCATGCCGTCGACGTGTTGTCGTCGCAAGGAGCGGTCGTAGTCTGGTTGACGTCGCCAACGATTGGCGCGGGTGCCGCCGCCTCGGGGCAACCGGAGTGGGAGGAGGCGGCGGAGCCAGGTCGCATGGAGCGGTTCAATGAGCTGATACGCGAGCTCCCGTCCCTCCGGCCTGGGCGGGTACAGGTCGTCGACTTGGCTGGTTGGCTCTCGCAGTCGGGCGAGGACGACCGTCTGCGGCCGGACGGCGTGCACATCGGGGAAGTCGAATCCCGCGAGGTCGCACGCCGGTTCCTGATGGACGCGGTTTTGGACGCGTCAAGCGGCAACGGTTGACGCCGAGGTCCACTGCGCGCTGTACACGTCTTGAGGCGGTTACCGAACCGGGCGACGAAGTCGTCGGCAGAGACTTACGTTCGCGATTCGTCCTCGTACGGCGTGGCCATATGTAACGCGCCCAACAAGGCGTTGGGATGAGCCGGCGGCACGGCCTGGGGCACAGAATAGACAGCATGCTCTATGATCCCGATGGCGTCGGCGACGGTGTTGGTGTCGGTCCTCACCCACACCCGTGGCCGGACGGCCCCCAATACGACCCGGAACTCCTCGCCAACGGCGACACGCGCAACGTTGTCGACCGCTATCGGTATTGGCGAAATGAGGCCATCGTTGCCGACCTCGATCGTCGTCGGCATCCGTTCTATGTCGCGGTGGAGAACTGGCGGCACGATCTCAACATCGGTTCAGTGGTACGCACGGCGAATGCTTTCCTGGCAGCCGAGGTGCAGATCGTCGGAAAGCGCCGATGGAATCGACGCGGCGCGATGGTCACAGACCGCTACCAACACCTTCGCTATCACCCGACAGTCGGCGATCTGGTCGCATGGGCCGAGTCGGAGTCGTTGCCAATCATTGGTATCGACATCCTCCCCGGTTCGCTTCCGATCGAGCGAGTCGAACTGCCGGAGCGTTGCGTGCTCGCCTTCGGTCAGGAGGGTCCGGGACTCTCAGCCGAGATGCGAGCAGCGGTCGAGATGATCTGTTCGATCACCCAGTTCGGTTCTACGCGTTCGATCAACGCCGCAGTTGCAGCCGGGATCGCAATGCACCGTTGGATATGCCAACACGCGGTCCTTCCAGAAGAGCCGCCAAAACGACGGATCAGCTGACCATCGAAAGTATGTGGGTAAGCGGGGGCCAACTGTTTCCTTCGGCTCCTTTATCGGCTCCGCCCCTGTCGCGCCTGCGTCGTGGTGACGCCGACTCAGCGTTGTGTGTTCGGTCATTTCCTCCTAGCGGACCGGGGTGCAGAACTCGCGCAAGTGATCGCAAACAGGGTTGGTTGAGTGGCCTGGGCGTGGTTCAGTTCCGCCCTGCCACTGCCCGTAGTTGCGGCGCTAGCCACGCCCAGATCGGGATGGTGCCTTCGGGTTCGAAGTGGACACCGTCCTTGGTGATGCGGTGCCCGTCGATCTCGTCGCGGAAATCGCCGTTGTCGCAGAGGAACACGCCGAGATCGATGATCGAGACCTTGTCGGGATGGCGGTCCGCTGTGCGCCGGTAGATCTCGTTGAGCCATCCGGCTCGGTCGAGGGGAGAGTCCTTGACCGGTGGCCCCCCGAGATCGGTCGGACCCTCGTAACAGGGCAGACCCAATATGACAACGGGTTTACCGTTCGTGGCTAGTACGGAGACTGCCCGGTCGATCTCCTGTTGTGCGTAGGCCTGCCATTTAGGCGTGCCAACCACCAAGTCCTGTCCGTTCACTGTTCGGTCCCAGACGTCCCAAGCGCCGGTATAGAGCAGGTTCACGTCGGCATCGAACTTGCTCATCCCGTCACGCCAGCTTGCCTCCCAGTTCCCGCAGTCTGGTCGGGAGGGGACAGGTTGGCCTGCCGCATCGCGAGCGCTACCGGCGAACAGGCTGCAGCCCAACTCGGTACGGAAATCGAGGACGACGCCCGCTTGGTAGGTGGCGCCGCTCAAGTAGCCGCCCATTGCGAGGCTGAACGCCATGGAGTCGCCGAAGACCAAGACCCGCAGTTGTTCGTCTGCTCCTGCATTCGCTGAGGCCTCGCCACTCTGGCCGGTTCCCGCCTGGGCGCCGGCCCCGGTCCCTGCTGCTCCCCCCTGGCTCGGTTGTCCTGGCGTGGAGGAGGAGCCCGCCTGTGCGGCGCGGAACTGGCGCTCGGCGACTTCGAGTTGGTTCGGTCCAGCGTTGCGGGTTGACACCAGGAACAGGATCAGGACGCAAGCCGCCGCGACCCCCGTGGCTAACCGCAGTGGAGGCCGACGCAGCGCGCCAGTCCTGATGGGCTGCTCGATGAGGAGGTAGGAACCGATGGCGGCGGCAAAGCTGGCTGCCAGCCGGACCGCCAAGAGCGCGACCCCTTCGAGTTCGACTCTGGGCGGGCTCAACCATACGTAGATCGGCCAATGCCACAGGTACAGCCCATAGGAGATCCGGCCGATGGCGACCAGCGGCGCTGACCCGAGCAGTTTCGTGAGCGGACCTCGGTAGGGAGAAACGGCCGCGGCGACGACTGCGGCGGCTGCCGCTGCGACGGCGAGGAAACCGCCGCGGTACAGCCATGGTGATCGCGTTCCGTCGTGCGCCAGCCAGAACATGGCGGCCACGACGACCAGACCGATCCCACCCAGCGCCTCGAGTTGTGGCTCGCCGACCCGCCGGAAGTCGATACGGTGCAGCATCCACGCCAAGGCGGCCCCGACGAGTAGCGCCTGGGCGCGGGTGTCGGTGCCGTAGAAGACTCGGGACGGGTCACGATCGGGGTGAAACAGTGCCGCCATCAGGACGGCGGAGAGGCCAGCGCCAAACAGCAAGGCCGCGACCCATCGGCGTTTGTCCTTGCCCCACAGCGCCAGGCCGCCAGCCACGAGCAGGGGCCAAACCAAGTAGAACTGTTCTTCGATCGCGAGCGACCAGGTGTGGCGGAAGGGCGACGGACTCTGAAACTGCTCGAAGTAGGACTGTCCGCTGAACGCGTACCACCAGTTGGCGACGTAGAGCAGCGTGGCGACGCCGTCGCCGCGGATGCGTCCGAGTTCGCCCGGGTCGGCGACGGTGAATGCGTACACCGCGATGAACGCGATGACGAGCCCGACCGCTGGTAGGAGTCGGCGGGCGCGACGCAACCAGAAGGCTTTGAGGTCGATGCGGCAGTTGCGCTCGTGTTCGAGCAGGAACAACTCGGTGATCAGATAGCCGGAAAGGACGAAGAAAACGTCGACCCCGAGGAATCCGCCAGAGACGAACGAAACCCCGCCGTGGTAGAGCAACACGGCCACGACCGCGATCGCCCGAATCCCATCGAGCGCGGGTACGTAGGCCATGCCACGCGACCCTCGGCGGTGCCGCCGACCGGAAGGTGTTGCAGGGTTCGTGCCGGGGAGCCGTTGGGGGCGAATCAGCGTGCCGGCAGTGGGCCCATCGACGCGTGGGGAAGTGTCGAGTTGAGTGGCAGGAGCACGATCCGCCGTCGGTTCGTCGTTGGCGCCGAGCCCGCTCTCCACGCCGCTGAACAGTAGTGGCGCCCCACCCCTCGGGTGCTTTCTCCCCATATTGAATGGTGTTGCGCACCCGTCAGGGGAGAGTGCTGGCGGGGTCGCGGTGCGTGTTGGAAGAGAGCTCGGAATGATCGGCGCCGCTTGGCTGAGCGAGCTGTCGCGTCCGCCGAGACAGTGTGAGCGAGCGCCAGTGCACGGTGACGAGGAGTACGGCGGGCACGCCGATCACGAAGGTCGAACCGGCCAAGGCGTCGGCGACCTGCACCACGGCTGGATCACCGTTGGTCCGGGCGACAACGAACGCGGTGACGGTCATGAACAGTACCTGCCCGAGGTAGCCAGCCACTGCTGGCAGGCTCGGGTGCTCCCATACGCGCCGTACCACCGCATCTGGTTCGTCGCGGTTCAGGTAGGTAAGCAACCCGATGAGGATGGTGGAAGTGAGCGCGAATCCGAGCTGGCTGCCGAGTGGCAAGCCAAACCAGAACCCCGGCCCGCGGTAGCGGAACAGTTCACCGAGGAAGAAGTGAGCGCCGAGCCGACTGACCGGATCGACGATCCACAGCGCCCACACTGCCAGCATGACGGCAACCAGGAACTCGAGCGCTGGCATCGGACTCCGGGTCCGGTAGGGGCCGGCGACCACGATGCGAGCAGTCTCAAAGGCGAAGTAGGCCATGAAGGTGTAGCTGAGCGACACCATGAGGGGTACGTCGCCGACGAACAGTTCGTGACCTCTCAGGTCTTCGTTGAACGAGTACGAGGTGTAGGGGATACCGAGGTGCACGGATCCGTTCTCGGCCAGGATCCCAACCACCACGGCGATGGCGGTGTAGAGGCCGGTTCGGCGCCAACCGAGGTGCCGCACGGCAAGGACGAGGAACGTCACGCCAAAGGCGGTGACATACCACCGTCCGGCCACGGTGCCGAGCACTTCACCGAGCACGCCCCAAGGGTACGCCTACCTGACGTTCATGTCAGCATGATTCCGGCCGACAGGTGGACGCCTGCATGTATTCAGCCCGGTTCCCGCCACATCAGCCAGAGGGTTGGGCCGCCCGGCACGGTCACGTCCTCGGTGACCCGAAACCCCAAACGTTCGTAGTAGGCGACGTTGTCGTGCTTCGACGATTCGAGGTACGCCGGGATCCCCTCCCGGTCGCAACGGTCAGTGACCGCTCGGATCAGTGCGCTGCCGACGCCGAGCCCTTGCCGGGCTGGGTCGGTGCCGAGCAACGCGAGATACCAGTGCGGCACCTTCGGGTGACGGTGCTCGACTACATCGATCAGGCGCTTGCCTCGCATTAGCGCCCCCCCAAGTGCCCTGACCGTGGGGATCAGCGCGACCGCAGCGTCGCGGGGTGTGGCTTTCCATCTCCCGGGTTCGGCCCACAGCGCAACCCCGCTTAGGTCAGCCGTTGTGAGGCACGGTCCCTTGGTGGCGTACAGCCGCAGCGCGCCACGGTAGAAGTGGCGCAACCGGCGGTAGCGCGACCGCTCATCGGGGATGAGGTATGCCATCACCGGATCGTCCCAGAAGGCCCGGGCCAGTACATCGCTGAGCACGGGTTCGGATTCCAACCCGATGGGAACGACCTGATTCGACCGAACGTCGGCCGAACGGTGCGACGGGTTCATCAGTGTTGCTCCCGGTACAGCGCCTTGTTGAGCTCGGCGTAGAGACCTTTGTTCTGTTTGTAGAGCCCGACGAACGTCTCGAACAGCTGGTCGTAGATCGCCCGGTGGTCAGGTGTGGGATGAAACGTCGCGGTGATCTCGATCTTGTCAGGGATGTCCTCCCAGCGCAGGTACCCGAGTGCCACTGCGGCCGCGAACCCTGAACCCCGTACATTTGCCAGCACTGGGTCTGCGACCTGTCGGATCGGCCGGTTGAGCACGTCCGCGAGGATTTGACACCACAGCGCCGAGTTGGCGCCGCCGCCGATGAAGTTGAGCTGGTCGAAGCCCTCAGGACGCTGCTTGCGTACGAACTTCTCGGCCGCGCTCATCATCCAGCGGGTGTTGAGTGCCACCCCTTCCATCACGGCCCGCACTAACACGGACCGGTTCGTGGTGAGTGACAGGTTGAACCACCCGCCCCTGATGAAGTGGTTGTCGACCGGAGTGCGCTCACCGTTCAGCCACGGCGCGAAGATCACGCCCTCGGCGCCAGCGGGCACCTTGGCGGCCATGGTGTTGAGGCGATCGAAGATGTCGGTTGGGACACCTTCGCCACCAGCGAGGTCGTCGTCAGGATACAGGACGTTGTCGATCAGCCAGGTGAGTGCTTTGCCAGCGACGTCCTGTTCGGTCGCGACCCAGTAGCGATTGGGTATGCCGGACGCGAGCGAGGTGCAGTTCGTCGTGACGTCGGTTTTCTTGAAGGGGACGTGGCAACTGAGCCAGCTCGAGGTGCCGATGTAGACGTGAGCTTCGAGGTCGCGGACGGCGCCGGAGCCGATGCCTGCGGCGGAGGTGTCGCCCATTCCCATCACGACCTGGACGTCACGGGGTATACCGAGGTCGTCGGCAACCTCGGGCAGCACTGGCCCCAGGATCGCGTTCGTCGGCAAGAGGTCAGGGAGCTTTGACCGGTCGAGACCGCACATGGCCACCAGTGCATCGTCGTAGTGGACACGGGTCAGGTCTCGATTGTCGGTGCACCAGTAGCCGACAATCGTGTCGTAGGACGCCGCCGCCCGACCGGTGAGGCGCATGTTCAGGTAGTCAGGGACGTCGAGGAACTTGTAGGCGGCTTGGTAGATGTCGGGCCGCTCATGTTTGAACCACAGGATGTGACCGACCGGATCCTTGCCGGTCCGGGAAGGCAGGCCACCGGTCAGGTTGAGCCATTTACGGAGCTTCAAGGCGTTGTAGCCGATGCCGGGGATCTCGATCCCACCGCGCACCACCTGATCGACATACCGGGCGCCGCGGCTGTCCATCCAGATCAGCGCGTTGTGGAGGTGCTGGCCGTTCGCGTCGACGGGAATGGTGCCCATCCACTGGGCCCCGATGCAGATGGCGACGATGTCCCCGGCGGGCACGACCTTGCGGGCCACGATGTGGCGCAAACCGTCGGTGATGGTGGTCCACCACTCCTCCGGATCCTGTTCGGCGCCACCGCCGGGTAGCAGGATCAGTTCGTTGCGGTGGTACTCGTGGGCGATGATCTCGCCGTCGGTGGAGACGATTGCGGTCTTGGGCCCGCCGGTTCCGAGATCGACGGCGAGGACGTATTTGACCCCATTCGTGTCTTGGGCACGTTCCTCCCCTCCAACGGCGTCGCTGGACATCGTCCCTCCAGTCAGTCACGCACGAGAGTTATATCGAGCGGGCCACGCTACTACTCGGGTTGCCGTGTGGAGGTGGCCCGGGCGAACCGGGCCCGTGCGGGATGACCGCATCGCGATCCTCGACGAGTGGTGTGGATGAGCCCTACGGGATGTATGCGGGGATACCGACGCGGGTCGAGCCCCCGGCCCCGGTACCCTTTGCGGTTGTCATGTCTGCTGACGTCTTGGGATGGATTGCCTCGGCCGTGTTCCTCGTGCGGCTGGTGCCACAACCGATCAAGTTGTGGCGGACCGGCGTGCCCGAGGGGCTCTCGGCGATGGCGGCGCTGAACGGGGTGATATCCGACGTCGGCTGGGTGCTGTACGGCTTCAGCGTCGCGTTGGTGCCGGTTTGGGCGGTGTCGGTGGCCAGCCTCGTCCCGACGGTCGCTACTGCCGGACTGTTGCTGGTGACGACTCGTAAGGTCTCCCGTCCCGACTTGATCGGATCGGCAATCTGGTTGCTGTCGGTCGCTGTGGCCTGGAAGTTGGGCACGCTGGTTACGGTGCTGGGCTTGAGTGTGGTGGTCAACCACGGCCCGCAGGTCGTAGCGGCCGTGCGCGAACGAGACCTGCGGGGTATTTCAGCCAGCACCTATCTCATCGCGTTGGCCGACGCTGGTTTGTGGGGCACTTATGGATTGGCGGTTAGTGACCCGGCGTTGATCGCCTACGGCGTGGTGCTGCTCACGGCGGCGCTGATCATCCTTGGCCGCATCTGGTGGACCCAGCGCGGTGGAGAGGTTGCGCTCGCCTATTCGAGTTGAGCTGCAGGCCTGTGCTCGCTGCCTTTGAATTCCTCCCCTGTTCTGGTGGACCGAGCGCTATCGCATTGCCGCGATCCCCTTTTCGAGTTGATCGCATCCTTCGGTGGCTCACTTCGGTGGCAGAGCCGTAGCCGCGCCCTTGAGCTCTCCTGCCCGGACGTATCGTCGGGCCTACACTCGCCGCCCGTGAACTCGTATGAAACCGCGGACCATCAGGCGATCCTTACCCAGGTGCGAATCGAGGACGACGAATACGTCAAGGTTGCGATCGTTGATATCGACGGGGTGCTGCGGGGCAAGTATCTCGATCGCCGCAAGTTCCTCGGCGCTGTCGAGGGCGGGTTCGGTTTCTGTGATGTGGTGTTCGGCTGGGACAGCAGTGACGAGTGTTATGACAACGTCACCTACACGGGCTGGAAGACGGGATATCCCGACGGGTCGGTGCGCATCGATCTGGCGACCCACCGGCGAATCCCGTGGGAACACGACCGTCATTTCTTTCTCTGCGACTACGTCGGCTCCTCGCCCGATGTGGTGGTCTGTCCTCGGCGCCTCCTCCAACGGGTGATCGACAAGGCGACCTCGATGGGGTTCGCCGGGGCGTTTGGCTTGGAGTACGAGTTTTTCAACTTCCGGGAGACGCCGGGATCGCTGCATGAGAAGGGCTTCCGGGGCATGGAGCCGCTCACGCCGGGCATGTTTGGCTATTCGGTGCTTCGCCAGGCCCACAACCAGCCGTACTTCGAGGCGTTACTCACCGAACTCCGCCGTTTCGGCGTTCCGCTCGAAGGGTTGCACACCGAAACAGGCCCGGGGGTGTTCGAAGCAGCCATCCTCTACAGCGGTGCTTTGGAAGCAGCAGACCGGGCTCAGCTGTTCAAAGCCGGGGTCAAAGAGATTGGCCACCGTTTCGGCATCATGCCCACGTTCATGGCTCGCTGGAACACGTCGTTGCCAGGTTGTTCCGGGCACACTCATCAGTCGCTGTGGGATCTCGGAGGTGAACGCAACCTGTTCTACGACGAGTCGGATCCGAACCGCATGAGCGACCTGTTCCGGTATTACCTGGCGGGCATCCTCACGTTGCTGCCAGATCTCCTCGCTCTCGTCGCCCCGACCGTCAACAGTTACAAGCGATTGGTGGACGGGTTCTGGGCGCCGACCAAACCGACCTGGGGGATCGACAACCGGACGGTCGCGTGTCGGGTTATCCCGGGTTCTGCCGCCTCGACCCGCCTTGAATTCCGGGTGCCCGGTTCGGATTCGAACCCGTATCTCGCCGTGGCGGTGTCACTTGCGGCAGGTCTCTACGGCATCGAGCACCAGCTCGAGCTCCAGGCGATGACGGTCGGCAGCGGGTATCTCGACGACTCCGTCGAGCGGCTCCCCCGCAACTTGCAAGAGGCGACGGCGCGACTAGCGGCGAGCAAACCGGCACGCGAGATCCTCGGGGAGGATTTCGTCGACCACTTCGTTGCGACCCGTGAATGGGAGTGGCGAAAGTTCCAGGATGCGGTAACGGACTGGGAACTGCGCCGCTACTTCGAGATCATCTGAACGCAGCGCAGGCCAGCGTTCCGTTGCCTGCTGTGCCGGCGATGCGCGAGTTCCGGCAGTTTGGGACTGCTATTTATCCACCATTTGTTCGCTGTACGTGACGGCGAGAACAAGGAACGATAGGCTGTTGCTGTGACCCGTATCGGAGCAAGTTCTCAGTTGGCCCGCGGCTCTGCGCCGTCGATCTCGCCGGAGCAATGGGCGCTTGACGAGGTCGTCGACGCGCTGGGTCAGCTCGGCGTGGAGGCCAAGGTACGTGACGGCTCCCTCGTCGTTGATGGACGGCGCATTTCGCTCACGGTCAGCCAGCGAGCACATCCGACGCCGGCAGAGCTGGCCTCGCTGGTACGGGAACCAGGTGTTCAGCCGCCCGGGATGGTCGTCGCCGACCGGATCAGCGATGCGGGTCGAAACATCCTGCGTGATGCAGGTTGGGGATGGCTGGACCGCCGAGGGCACCTGCGGCTGTGGGCACCAGGTGTCCGGGTGGAGTCTGCGTTGCCGTCGGCGCTCGTCGAACGGGCCCGGCCAGCCAACCCTTGGACCACGGTCGGCTTCGAGGTTGCGCTCGCCGCGCTCATCGATCCGACCGCCCGGGTCACCGCCCGGCGGGTGGCGACACTGATCGGACGGAGCGTGGGAGCCACCCAGGAGATGATCCAACGATTCACCCAAGCCGGTTTGATCGGACCGACAACCGGTCGACCGCTGTTGCCCGATTTGTTCTGGGAGACCGCAGCCCACTGGCCCGACGATGGGTGGGTCCCCCTGCCGGTCGGCCCTGCCGAGGTCGGCATCCGGGTCGGTCCTGATGCGTTCGTCCGGGTTGACGAACGGGCCGCGACCCTCGGCGGGGCGAAGATTGCCGCAGCCGGTGATCTGGCGGCCCGCGGCTATGTCACCTCTGCGGCTTCCTTTCGACGGCTGCGGTCACTCATTGATCGGGAGCGACCGGTTCGGTGTTGGGTCCGGGCCGCTCCGCTGCGGTGGCTCCCGGACAACTCGGACTATCCGCCAGACGCCGAGCATCCTTGGCGCATCGCTCATCCGCTCATCTGCGCGCTGCGCCTGGGTGCAGACCCGGCTCGGGGCCGGGAACTCGTGGACGCATGGGGCATCGTGCCGGAGGCCTCTTGAACCGACACGCAACCGTTGTGCTTTCCGGACGACCGGATGGAACGACGGTTGGGGAAGTGACGCTTCTTTCAGCGCTTCCGCACGAGTTCCGTCTGATCGGCGGCCTTGCGGTTATGTGCCGAGTCGGTATGCCACACCGCACGACTGTCGATCTCGACGTGGTGACTCGTGATCTTTCGTCACATCATGCGGAGGTGAGTCGTCTGGCAGTGACGGCATCGACCGGGGGTCAATACACCTTCGCCGGAGGGCTTGATCTCGACGTCATCGACGTCGCGCCAGAACCGGTAGCGGGACTTCTCGAGAAGTTGGGCCCGGGCCCGTTGACCGATCTCGAACTGAACGTGGTGGCACATACTTGGGCGCACGACACAGCGACGCCTCTTGATGTTGTCGCAGTGGATGATCGTTCGCTCACGGTGCTGGCAATGGCACCCGACCGGCTGGTAGCGACCTCGTTGGGTCTTGTCGCCATGAAGGTGACGACGGTTCCGCTGCGTGCCTCTTCGAAGCCACAAAAGCAGGCATCTGACTTGTATGACCTGGGCCGGTTGCTCGTGGCTGGCGGATTAGGAACCGTGGGTCTCGGCGAGTGCCCGAGTCTGTTGCGCGATGTCATCGCTGAGCGACTTGAACGCTGGTTCGTCGATGGTGCCGGACGCGACAGAACGTACCGGCTGGTTCGCCGGTTCGATGAACCAGCACTGGACCTCGACGAGGCAGCGGAGGCTGCGGCGGAGCTGATCTTTGAGGGCTGAGTGCTGAACTGGCTCCTGAGGCCGGAGAGCCGTCGGCTGGATTCGAGGGTGCGCAGCGCTGTTGACGTCACCAGCCGCGGCGTGGTCCCGCCTACGGCTTCGCTCTCGTCCGGACAGCGAGGTCACAATGGTGGCGTGACCATCCACCGCTTCAGTTTCCCGACCGACATCCGGTTCGGTCTGGGCGCTCGCAGTCTGCTACCCGGCGTGTTGCAGGAAGCCGGAGTGCGGCGCCCGCTCGTGGTGACCGACAAGGGCGTTTCAAGCTTGCCGTTTCTGGCAGATCTGCTTACCGACCTCGAACGCGCAGGGCTTTCGCCCCGAACGTTCGACGGGGTCTGGGGGAATCCGGTGGTCTCACAGGTCGACGAAGGAGTCGCCGCCTACCGGTCGCACGCTGCCGATTCGATCGTCGGTGTCGGTGGTGGCGCGGCGCTGGATGTAGCCAAAGCCATCGGTTTGATGGCTACCCATGACGGACACCTGTTCGACTACGAAGACGAGGCGTCGGGGACGCGGCCCATCGAGGACCGCATCCCCTGGTTCGTGGCCTTGCCGACGACCGCGGGCACCGGTAGCGAGGTCGGTCGTAGCGCAGTCATCGCCGACGACGAGACCCACGTGAAGAAGATCATTTTCTCGCCGTATCTGCTGGCTCGCTGCGTCCTCGCCGACCCGGAGCTGACCGTCGGCCTTCCCGCGTCGATAACCGCAGCGACCGGGCTCGATGCCTTGACCCACAACATCGAGGCGTACCTGGCGAAGGGATATCACCCGATCTGTGACGGTATCGCGCTCGAAGGCCTGCGGCTCGGTGCCGCGAACCTCGCGCGGGCGGTCGCAAACCCCACCGACCTCGACGCCCGCGGCGCGATGCTCATGTCGTCGATGATGGGAGCGATCGCGTTCCAGAAAGGTCTCGGGGTCGTGCACTCAACCGCGCACGCGCTCGGGACGGTGGCCGACCTGCACCATGGGTTGGCCAATGGCGTCATGATCGACGTTGCTCTGGTGCACAACGTCGAAGCGGTACCGGAACGGTTCGAGACCATGGCGCTCACCATCGGACTCGACGACGCCTCAGCAGCCGGATTCCTCGCTTGGCTTGCTGACCTCAAGGCCCAGGTCGGGATCCCCGCCAACCTGGTCGAGGCAAACGTGGACCGAGCCCGGCTCGACGATCTCGCCTCGTTCGCGTTTGCTGATGCCTGCCACCTGAACAATCCCCGGCCGTGCACGAGAGATGACTTCGTCCACATCTTCGAGCGAGCCTTCGATGGCGGTTGATCTCACACCTCGGGTGGGGATCTCCGCCTGCTTCTTTCATCCCGACCCTGAACGAGAGATCTTCAAGGGCAAGACACTGCTGTATCTCGAACAGTCGATGGCATGGTGGGTGCAACGCGGCGGCGGCTTGCCGTACCTGGTGCCGACGCTCCGGCCCGATGGTCCGGTCAGACTGGCCGACTATGTCAATGATCTGGACGGTCTGTTGCTTCATGGCGGCTCCGATGTCTGCCCTCGGACCTATGGCGAGGAACCGCTGCGGCCGGAGTGGGAGGGCGACGCGATCCGCGATCGCTACGAGATCGAGCTGGTGCGAGCTTTCCACGACGCTGGCAAACCAGTGCTCGGTATTTGTCGGGGTCACCAGATCGTGAACGTGGCGTTTGGCGGCACCCTGTGGCAGGACTTGATCGAGCAGGGCGTGACTGATCGGTCACATCGCGACTACGAGCTGTATGACCAGAACCGGCACAGGATCGAGATACTTCCAGGAACTGGGCTTGCTCGTCTGTACCCGGCTCAGGCCAAGGTCGAGGTCAACAGCATCCACCACCAAGCGGTGCGTGAAGTCGGCGAGGGTCTGGTGGTCGAAGCTGTGTCGGTCGACGATGGCGTCGTCGAAGCTGTCCGCCTCGGCGATCCCGACCGTTACGTGGTGGGTGTCCAATGGCATCCCGAGTTCTTCGAGGGGGTCGACGACGGGACGATGCTCGACAACATGCCGTTACTCGGGGAATTCCTCGACCGGTGCCGTGGTATCCAGGCAGGCGATAGGGGCGAGCAGCGATGATCGAGGTCGTCAATCCAGCTGACGGCTCGGTGGTCGCTGCGGTCGAGACCGTCACCCCCGAACAGGTGAAAGACGCCTACGAGCGGGCCCGGGTTGCGCAGGTCGAGTGGTCTCGCACTCCGCTTTCTGAGCGGGTGGCATGCCTGAGCAGGTTCCGGTCACTTGTCACCGAGCGGCGGGATGAGCTGGCAGCGACGTTGACGTCCGAGGTCGGCAAACCAATCACCCAGGCACGCAATGAGCTCGACGGTGTTGTTCCCCGGATCGACTTCTTTGTCGATCACGTCGCCGGTGCGCTCGCCGAACAAGTCGTGTTCGAGGATGAGGTCGGCGGGCTTCGCGAGGTCATCAGCCGTGAGCCGCTCGGGGTGGTGGTGAACATTTCAGCGTGGAACTACCCCTGGTTCGTTGGTTCGAACGTGTTCGTCCCGGCCTTGCTGACTGGCAATGCCGTTCTCTATAAGCCGTCGGAGTTTGCCGCGTTGACCGGTCGGGCAATCGCAGAGCTGCTGTGGGAGGCCGGTGTGCCCTGTGACGTGTTCAACGTGCTACTCGGCGGCGGAGACGTCGGCGCTGCCGTGTTGGAGCTTCCGATCGACGGCGTCTTCTTCACTGGTTCTTACGCCACGGGGCGGCGGATCGCGGAGGCGGTCGCAGCTTCCCTAGTCCCGGTGCAGCTCGAGCTCGGTGGCAAGGACCCGGTGTATGTGGCCGACGACGTCGATGTGGCCTCCGTCGCAGCAGCCGTTGCAGATGGCGCCTTCTACAACACGGGTCAGAGTTGCTGCTCGGTCGAGCGGATCTACGTACATTGCGCCATCTATGACGAGTTCGTCGAGCGGTTTGTCGACGCGGTGCGGGGCTTTGTCGTTGGTGATCCTTTGGATGAGCGCAGCTACATCGGGCCGCTTACCCGCGCCGCACAGTTGAAGGTGCTCGAGGCGCAGGTCGCCGATGCGGTGGCCAAAGGGGCGACGGTGCGCATCGGCGGTCATCGTCTCGAACAGCCGGGGAACTGGTTTGCGCCCACAGTGCTCACTGAAGTGGACCACACGATGACGGTGATGGTGGACGAGAGTTTCGGTCCGATCATCGGGATCCAGGCCGTGGCCAGCGACGACGAAGCGGTCCGACTGATGAACGACACGCGGTACGGGCTGACCGCCGGTGTGTACACCAGTGACGAGACGCGGGCCCGGGCGATTCTGGCGATGATCGACGTGGGCTCGGTGTACTGGAACTGTTGTGACCGGGTCAGTCCCCGGCTGCCGTGGTCGGGCCGGCGGCATTCCGGTATCGGTGTGACGTTGTCGACGCTCGGACTCCAAGCGTTCACCCGGCCGAAGGCTTGGCACCTGCGTTCAGGCTAGGTGGCCTCTGAGGGAGGCACGCCGGACGTTCAGTCGCTCGGGGCGGTGACGATGTGACGATTCGATTACCGAACAGCTCTTGGCGTCCCGGAGCGAAGGTCGACGAGTTGACCCATGAGCTCCAGGTGACAGACGGCTGAGGCTTCTTTCCCGTCTGCTCCGGATGTGCGTCGCGCCCCGCATTCGTTGGAACCGGCCATGGCCCCTTCGACGTGTACCGCCTCGGGGTTGGACAAAGGTTGACCTACAAGCCGTAGCTGATAACGATCGTTGCGGATCGTGCCAGCGAGATAGAGGTGCAACGAAAGGGATTCTCCGGGCCCGATAGTGATGGGTATGGAGTACCGACGTACGCCGAATTCGTCGAGTCGCTCTAGTGAGACCGGCTTTCCGTTGATCTGCGCCGTTCGAAGATCCAATGCACTGTAAATGGAGAGAAGCATACGGTTGGTGCCAGGCGACAGAGCGTCGTCGGGAGACCCGATGATGTAGCGAGGCAGCCCGGTCTCAGGTGCCTCATTCCGCAACGTGATGGTGAGGTCTGCGGTGACCTCACCCGAAGCGGGGTCGTAGCGAGGCACGTAGCGCGTCTCCCGAAAAAGGTAGGTGTCGATCTTGTTGGCCGCGGCATTTGCATGGCGGATCGAGAGAAGGTCTCCACCATTTGCGGAAGGGAATGCGCCGTCTGCTCCGGCTTCGGCTATTGCACTTTGCTCATCCGGACGAGCTGACCAAAACAGGAGTCGGCGCTGTTCGATCAGAGGAGCGAACGATCGCAACAGGGCCGCAGTGTTGCGAAGCTCGGTGTTCTGGAACTTTTGGAACAGTCTCCGAGTCAGGATGTCGAGCACCTCCGCCCGCTCAGCCTTCTCCATGAACAGCGCATATTGGTCGCGGTGCAGGAATTGCGTGGCGTTGTCAGCGGTGAGAGCCTCCTCGAGGCCTGGCACCTTGACCGGGCCGAGAACCTTCAAGGCCGCTGCAAACCCAAACGTGTCTAGGTAGATCACGCCGTCCACCGTGATCCCCGTGGACTGCTCGAAAAGGCTTTGCGCGGCCCGCGCGGCCGTCGGGAAATCGGGAACCCCGGTCACGTTCTGCCAGAACCGCTCCGGTCGATAGCGAAGGAATCGCTCAGGGTATGACGCGCGATCTGGGAGGAAGCGACCATTCTCGCCCGTCGGATCGCTCAAATCCTGCGACCTTATCGTCTGGACAAGATCAAGCCGACCGTGGTTGGCTTCGATCACTGCAACTGTCCCCGTGAATCCGCCGAGTTCTCTGGCTTCCGCGGGACTGGCGATCAGTAGGAGCCAACGTCGGCTGGTGTCTGCACCGCCGAGCATTGCTGGCAGAAGTCGACAGAGTTGCGCTGCCTTGGCAGCGGATTCGGCAGTCTCGGAAAACCATGCGTTGAGTTGTCCGAACCGGCGGTCCACCATCGGTAACAGGAGAGGCTGCCGTGAGGCTCTGCTGACCTCCTCGAGTTCTGTGAGCTGGGAGGCGATGTTGTCGAGCGAATCGGAAAGCTTGGCCAACGAGTTGAGGTCGACTCGTCCCTGCCGGATCTCGAGTACTCGGCCGCCAAGCTCGTCAAGTTGTGAGGTCGCTGACCCCGCGAGGGAGGAGCCCTGTTCGGCAAAGGTTCGGACCGGGTTGATGTGTCGGTTCCACAGTGGTAGGAGGCCGGCCAGATGAACCCAGGTCTGATCGAGCTTGTCAGAAGCCGATCGCAATGCGTTGCTACCGGACACGAGGTGCTCGCGCGCTGAAACAGTTTCCAGCTGGGTAGCGGCCCGTAGGGCGGACCGAAGCTCCGCATGTCCTCTCTTGAGTTGTCCTGTAGCAGTGACGACCGATAGGAGGGCGGGGATTGCGACGAGACAGATCAGCGCGCTGCTCACCCAGATGCCGATTTTCGTGGCGGAACGCGCGGTTCGCGAGCTGTTGCGGTAGCCGCTATAGATCAGACCCAGCAGTCCGACGCCGGTCAAGATCGCGGAAGCGCCCGCCGGTGCAGTTCCGTCAAGGCGTAGTAGTGCCCCGACGGCGAAGGCGACGGCGATGCGATCCCACACCGTCGGTAGGCGTGATCGGAGTAGTGCCAGTGTTTCGGCGACTGTGGCGATGGCGGCCAGCCAGAACGCCCAGTTGTCGCTGCCGGTGAGTGCTGATGCCAGAGCTGCCCCATAGGTTGCGACCACTACCCAGATCCGCCGAGCCGTCCCCGCCGCAAGCGTTGCTGCCGCGGCGAGAAGGCAACGATAGGTTGCGTCGATGAGTGGTAGTCCAGTCGGACTCGGTGCGGCGCTCGCTGCAAGTGCCGCACCGATACCGAGCGCGATGAACAGTTCGATTGCGCCGTGGACACGCAGACGACGGTTCAGTCTCGAGGCTCCTGGGTGTTTTCACCGTAGTCGGTTCGGACAATCGCTGTGTCGCCGCACGCGAACCCGTCGCCGTCTGGATCGAGCCCTTGAGGATCTCCGTTGACGACCTCGATGTTGACTGCACCGAGCTCTTCGCATGTCGTTCGTGCGGGTAGAGGTGGGACGCACGCGCCCGCGTAATTGGCGTCGCAGCCGTTCTCGTCGACGCCGAACGAAGCGACGGTGTTCGGCGTGGTGTCATCGAAATCGCCGCCGAGGTAGCGAGGGTACGCGTCACTTCCCGCCCCGGTCGGCAGGAAGTTGCCGTTGGCATCGCGGGCGAGCAGTGCCTCGTTCGAACGTTGGCCGGACTCTGGTACCGGCAGCGGCGCGTCGGCGACCTCGTCCCCCAGGAGAGTCGACGATTCGGGAGTCCGTGTAGGTGCTGGAGCCGATTGGGTCCCCGGGTTGGATACGGAGGTCTCCGGAGACCTGGCTGTGCTGTCGAGGTCGGATGAAAGCCTGAACATGCCGACAGACGAAACTGCGAGCGCAATTACGCAGAGAAGCAACGCCGTCCTGAGGCGCAATCCTCGCGTTGCAACTATTGAACGGGTGCGGCGCTCCTCGGAGGAGTCGATCTGGGTCATGGTTTCCTCAGATTGTCGATGGGAACAACCGTGCGATGGATTCAAAGAACAAGAAGGACGTGACAGTGAGCGGCGGCGCAGCAAGGAGCCAGGTGTTCGGAGCCGAATAGCGGGCGCGGATGCGGCGAGTGAGGTAGATACCAGCGATGAGCAACTCACCCCAGATGATTGCTGGAGCCCATGCAGCGGGATCCCAGTCACGACCGCGCTCGTCCGGTTTCAGTACGATCGCTTCACCGACCTCGTTCGACCGGCGGCTGTTACTCAACGGTTCACCGCGAAGTTCTGCGATCACTGCGAGCCGATCGGACGATTGATACGGGGGGCTCGAGGTGACGAGTGTGAGGATGTTGCGGTCGTCTTGTTCGAGTACGTCCGGGTCGCCCTGTTCGAGAACCTTGACTTCAACGACGTCGTAGACGGCCTCAGCCCCGAACGTCGAAACCTTGATTTCGTCGCCGGGCTCGAGTTCATGGAGACGACGAAACGGCGCACCATAAATCGTTCGGTGACCGAAGACGATTGCGTTGCCTGCGTGACCGGGTAGGGGAGAATCGCGATAGTGGCCTGGTCCGTTCATCAGGTCTTGACTCGAAGTTCCTTCGATGACGATCTCCGATACACCGATCCTCTCGATGGTCAGCGTTGCGATCGACGCTCCCGGCGCCAGCGTTGAGACGAACACGGTCACGTCGGTGCCCGGTGGGGCGACTTCACCACCCGCTGGAGAGGTCCTCGTCACCAGACCAGGTATCAGGGTTCGCGATGGCTCGAATGCGGTCGTCACGCGGTAGCCGAGCTCTTGTAATTCCGCAATGGCGTCGGCCGCCAGTTCCCCGGTGAGTTTCGGTAGCTCGGGTCGCTCGGGGTCGCCCAACCCGAAGCTGAAATCCTCTTGGCCAACCGGTGCCTCGGTTGTAGCCCCGCTGGCAAGAGCAGCAGCGATGTCGATCCTCTTCTGTAGCTCTCCGGCAAGCGAACGCTGAGACCGGAGGTTGATGATCGGAGTCACCACGTAGAGAAATGCGCAGAACCCGAAAGACACGACTCCGAAACTCACGAGCGCGTAGGCAAGCCTTCGTTTGAACTGGCCCCTCGATGGGGTAGATGTCACTCTGTCTGGATCGTTCTCGGATCGCTCCGGGAGCGGGGTGTGGTCCGGTCGGTCGGTCGTGGTCGTCGTCTCGGACGGTCTCGCGCTCGTCGGGAACTGACGCGCTTGTTCGTCGGGAGGATCTACGACGAAGGTGCTCATCGCTTGACCACACCTAGTTGACGCTTCATCAAGTGACCGGCGACGACCGAGACGGCCCCGATTCCGAGGAGCGCGGGCAGGGCTACCGTTGGCCTCGCCGGCGGGAGGACCGCCTTGATCGGGATCGGTGAGTGTCCCGTCCCGGCGTCTTCACCTTGTTGCCCGTTTGGGTCGTCGCCATCGTCCAGCGAGCCGGCGTCAGTTCCCGGGTCTTGGTCGGCGATCATGGTGTCGCCGAAGTCCCCGGAGTCATAGTCCCACGAAAAGTCGCTGTCTCCGAACCCGAGGTCATCGAAGAATGAGCTCGACTCCTCATTCGAGCCGAACGGCGGCGGAGCTTCGCCACCGCTGCCGTCGGTGGTTCCGATCTTCGCAATCGCCTGCGTCGCTTGTTCTTTCAGTGGAGCTGGAAGTCGTACGAGACCCAACTCGCTAGCCCGTTGTTGGCTCTGGTCAGAAATCAGGAATTCAAGAAACTCTTTGGTGGCATCTGCTTTCGCCTGGGTAAAGGAGTCCGTGAGATTGGTTTGGACGATTGCGTAGTAGACGATCGGCAGCGGATAAGCGCCCGGTGTTGTCGAGGTCACATTGGGAGCGAAGAACCTCGACGCGTCGTAGTCGGCTTCCAGGGCTTTCAAAATCGCCTCGTCGGTGGGGTGGACATACTCGCCCGCTCCGTTCTTGAGCGCCGCTTCCGTCAAGCCGAAGGCTCGTGCGTAACTCCGGTCGATGAATCCAATCCTCCCGGCGCTCGAGTTGGTTGCGTGATCGATTGCCGGATCACCAAACGCAACGAACTTGGCGAGCTCTTCGGTGCTCGGTCTTCCATAGGTCTGGGAATCGTTGATCGGCATGATCTGTGAGGATCCGAGTTCCCAGGAGGGTGCATTCGCAGCAAGCCAGCGTGTGAAAAAGAAATTCGCTGCCGATGCATCGCCGCGGAACGAACCGACTGGGTAGCGGCGGCCATCGATCTGCACATCGCAACCGCCGTTGTCGGCTACCAGGGCAGGATCGCTCCAACTCGCGATCTGCGTCCAGGAATCGCCCGCTGATGGGGCGTGATAGATACGTGAAAGCGAGTCGGCCGAAAACGCAGCCTGATCTGATTCGATACCGTTGACTCGCAGGCGCTGGACGACTGTCAGCGCACTCACTGCTATGGGGACATAGGCGACGTCACGACGCGCGGCCTTCAGGGCAGCTAACTGTTCGTCGTCCAAGCCGAGAGCGCTGATGGTGAAGTCGACAGCCTGATTGACGAACTGCTCGAGCGCGTTGGGAGAGTTCTGAGTCAGCAGGTCGACGTTGACTCGAACCGGCTCCGCGAGCGCTCGGAACCGCATTTCATCGAGGAACAAGTGCAGCGCGTTGGAGTACGCAGCAGTGACCGGCTCGGTATCCAATGGCGGAGCCTCTGGGCGACTTGTCGTCGTCGTCGATAGGGGGGGTTCGGTCGTGACCGACGGATTTACCCCGCCAGGCGTGAAAGTGATGCGTGCGCGCGCCGCACGATCACTATCGATGTCGAAGCCGCACTCGGAGACAACGACGTCGCAAGGAAAGGCGTTGTTGCAAGGAATGCTGAAGTTGCGCGTCCCGACGACCGGCATCTGGGGGAGCGGGACCCCGCGCCAGATCGGAAACTGGGCGGTTCCGCGACCATCGGGACCGGTGACGCTCTTGACATAGGTCACTTCTGCACACTGTGACCACCTGTCTCTTATACACATCT
>JANZZE010000333.1 GCA_026419545.1 Acidimicrobiales bacterium | reverse complement strand
CCGCCGGGGTGTCGGGGGTGGCGGCGGTGACGACGAACCCCTCCGGTGCCCGGGTGATGGTGTCGAAGTGACTCATCCAGACGGTCTGTTCCGAGGGCAGGTCGTGACCGCGGCCGAACAGCACGCCACCGTCGTCGAGCAGCCGCAGGTCGGTGCGGCCGTACTCCCCCCGACCGGTCCGCGCGACCTCACCGCCGAGCTGGAGCGCGAGCAGTTGCGCGCCGTAGCAGATCCCGAGGATCGGTACCCCCGTGTCGTAGAGGTCGGGGTCGATGGTCGGTGCGCCCTCGACGTGGACCGACTTGGGTCCGCCGGAGAAGATCACGCCGGCCGGCCGGCGCGCCAGCACCTCCTCGGCGGTGATCGTGTGGGGGACGATCTCGGAGTACACGTGTGCCTCGCGCACGCGACGGGCGATCAGCTGCGCGTACTGGGCGCCGAAGTCGACGACGAGGACGGTGTCGAACTCGCCGGGGGCCGGGCTCATCGCGAGGCCATCCCGACGCGCTGGTCGCGCTGGAGGGCCTTGCCCTCGGTGCGCGATGC
>JANZZE010000332.1 GCA_026419545.1 Acidimicrobiales bacterium | reverse complement strand
GTGTTGGGGCGAGACGAACGCGGATGCAATGCCATGAGCTATTGGGTCAAGGAGATCTTTTACAGCCTGCAAGGCGAAGGCGCCCAGAGCGGACGGCCGGCGGTCTTTTGTCGTTTTACAGGCTGTAACCTCTGGTCTGGACGCGAACAGGATCGCAGCCGCGCCATCTGCCGTTTTTGTGACACGGATTTTCTCGGGATTGATGGCAAGGCAGGGGGCCGCTATCCAGACGCCGAGACCTTGGCCGAGCGGATCCTGAGCCAGTGGCCAGGGGGTAGTGAGCGTCCCTATGTGGTCTGTACCGGCGGTGAGCCTTTACTGCAACTCGATGCGCCCCTCATCGCGGCCCTGCATCGCCGTGGCTGTGAGGTCGCGGTCGAGACCAATGGCACCCGGAACGCACCGCCGGGACTCGATTGGGTCTGCGTCAGCCCCAAGGCCGGCGCCCCTTGGGTCTTGCGCCAAGGCGATGAGCTCAAGATCGTCTATCCCCAAGAGGGTCTTGAGCCTGGGCGATTGGAGGGCCTCCCCTTTCGCTTTTTCTTTCTGC
>JANZZE010000331.1 GCA_026419545.1 Acidimicrobiales bacterium | reverse complement strand
AACAGGAAGTGCGGTCTCGGTACCGGCACCCGGGGGGCGAGGGCTTCGGCCAGTTCGATCGCCGCCCGGTTGCCGTTGCCGAGCAACGTCGAGTGGGCGACTCTGCCGAGTTGCTCCGCGACCGCCCGGTCGAGCTCGGGGACGCAGTTTCCGAGCGTGGTCACCCACAACGAGGAGATCGCGTCGAGGTAGCGGCGGCCGTCGACGTCGATCAGCTCGCGGCCCTCGGCGCGCTCGACGATGACGGGCGTGTTGTCGGCGAAGCACGACATCTGGGTGAAGCCGTGCCACACGACGTCGGCGTCACGCCGGACCCAGTCGTCATGCGCGGAAGGAGCCATCGGGCGAGGCTACCGGTCGGCCCGGGAGGCGGCCCAGGCGAGGACCGCCTCACCCATCGGGGTGCTCGGCGGGCCGGCGACCCAGGGCCAGATCTCCTCGGCCAGCCGACGCCAGTTGCCTCGGGCCCGCAGTTCCCCGAAGAGCGCGTACAGCCCCAGGTTGATGCGCTGGATGATCACCATGCTCGGGGGGACGTTCGCCGCCTTCATGA
>JANZZE010000330.1:277-560 GCA_026419545.1 Acidimicrobiales bacterium | reverse complement strand
TGGCTGGAGTTCGACGTCGAGCAGAAGCCCGGCAAGGACGTCACCGCCGGCACCCGGGTGGCCCGCAAGCGCCGCATGAGCGTGTTCACCCTGCTGCGGGCCCTCGGCTACGACGAGGAGCAGGCACCCGGGCTCATCGACCGGTTCGTGCAGCGCTTCGACTTCCTCGAGGGGCAGTGGGAGAAGGACCGGGCGATCCCCGTCGGCGAGGAGTTGCTCCAGGACGCCGCCCTTATCGAGATCTACAAGCGGGCCCGCCCCGGCGAGCCGCCCACCCGGGAGG
>JANZZE010000330.1:0-267 GCA_026419545.1 Acidimicrobiales bacterium | reverse complement strand
TACGACCTCAGCCGGGTCGGCCGGTACAAGCTGAACCGAAAGCTGGGGCCGGAGCTGGCCAAGTTGCCCGAGTTGTACGGGCTCACCGGCGACCTGCTCGACCTGCCGGCCGAGGACCAGCTCGTGCTCAGCCGGTGCGAGATCCTGGCCACCATCAGCTACATGCTGCACCTGGCCAAGCACGAGCCGGGCTACCGCCTCGACGACCAGGACCACTTCGCCAACCGGCGGATCCGCTCGGTGGGCGAGCTGATCCAGAACCAGGTG
>JANZZE010000329.1:305-561 GCA_026419545.1 Acidimicrobiales bacterium | reverse complement strand
GCTCTAAGCCTTCTTGTAGCTTCTGTGGCAAAAAACACCCTGAGGTAGCGCATCTGATTGAGTCGCCCCTGGGCGAGGTGTACATCTGTAATGAGTGCGTCGAGCGGGCCAACGATCTTCTGACTGCTGAACCCAAGCCCAGCTTTGTAGGGCCGCGCCACCTACCCAAGCCAGCTGAAATCAAAAGCTTTCTCGATCAGTACGTGATCGGCCAAGAGCTGCCCAAGAAGACCCTTTCAGTTGCAGTGTACAACCA
>JANZZE010000329.1:0-295 GCA_026419545.1 Acidimicrobiales bacterium | reverse complement strand
GGATGTACCATTTGCTATCGCCGACGCCACCACCCTCACCGAAGCAGGATATGTTGGCGAGGATGTGGAAAATGTCTTGCTGCGCCTGCTTCAAGCAGCCGACTTCGATGTTCAAGCAGCAGAAAAGGGCATCATCTACATCGACGAGATCGACAAAATTGCCCGCAAGTCTGAGAACCCCAGCCTAACCCGTGACGTTTCGGGAGAGGGTGTACAGCAAGCTTTGCTGAAGATCATCGAGGGCACGGTGGCCAACGTTCCGCCACAGGGCGGTCGTAAGCACCCACATCAGGAG
>JANZZE010000328.1 GCA_026419545.1 Acidimicrobiales bacterium | reverse complement strand
CCCCTGGCCATCGGTGAACGAACTCGTCACGTCCACCGCCCGATCGACGTCGACGACGCGGGGGAGAGCTCCGGCGGGCCGGAACACTGCGAGGCGCCGGCCCCGATCGGCCACCAACTCCAGGTGGACGCCGGGGCGACCGGGCCCGAGCGCACCGACGAGGTCGTTGACGAGGCCCTCCCGCTCGAGCGGGCCGACGCCGGAGATCACGGTGAGGCCGGGGTGGAGGCTGAGCCCGAAGGCGCTCCTCCCCGCCTCCACGACGAGGCGTTCGAAGTGCACGTCCGCGAATCGGCGCGTGGGCCGCTCGACTTGAGTCGAAAGACCTACTACCTGCCGGTTGGTGCGGCCCCCGGGTGTCGTGGCAAGATGTCGGGCCGCCTGCGCCGGCTCCGGCCGGTGCCGTCGGCGCCCGCCCCCTTAGCTCAGTCGGCAGAGCGTTTCCATGGTAAGGAAAAGGTCGTCAGTTCGATTCTGACAGGGGGCTCACGAGCGGGCGGTGGTCGATCCCCCGGGGTCGCCCCGGCCGTCGGCTCGGCGGCGTAGCTCAGTTGGTCAGAGCACTCG
>JANZZE010000327.1:316-568 GCA_026419545.1 Acidimicrobiales bacterium | reverse complement strand
GGTGCTGGCCAAGATGGAGATCGTCGGCGTGGGGGTCGACGTGGGCGAGCTCGAGCGCCTCAACCGGGACCTCGCGGACGAGTGCGAGCGGCTCACACGGCAGATCTGGGACGACGCCGGCGTCGAGTTCAACGTGAACTCGACGCCGCAGCTGCGCGAGGTCCTCTTCGAACGTCTCGGTCTCACACCGCAGAAGAAGACGAAGACCGGTTTCTCCACCGATGCGGCGTCGCTCGAGAAGCTCCGCGGGGA
>JANZZE010000327.1:0-306 GCA_026419545.1 Acidimicrobiales bacterium | reverse complement strand
CCTACGGCGAGGGGCTCCTCGCCGAGGTCGCACCCGATGGTCGGATCCACGCCACGTTCAACCAGACGGTCGCGCGAACCGGGCGGTTGAGTTCCGATCAACCCAATCTCCACAACATCCCCGTGCGCAGCGAGACCGGGCGGCTGTTCCGAACGGCGTTCGTGCCGGCTCCCGGCTTCCGACTCCTCGTCGCCGACTACAACCAGATCGAACTGCGCTGCATCGCCCACCTCGCCGAGGACCCCGGCCTCATCGCGGCCTTCGAGGCCGGCACCGACATCCACACCGAGACGGCGGCCCGCGTCT
>JANZZE010000326.1:325-570 GCA_026419545.1 Acidimicrobiales bacterium | reverse complement strand
CGGAACAGGAGGTAGGGGAGGTTCTGCAGGAGGGCAATCACCGCAGAATACAAATGGGGGAAGTATGGGCACAGGAGGGTCTGTTGGGGATGGAGGTTCTGTTCAAAATTGTAATAATGGAACGACAGGTGGAAACGGAGGAAATGGTTCGAATGGAGGGAATGGAAATATAGGTGCCAGCGGTCTTCAGGGAGGAAATGGAACTTCTGGAAATGATGCCACTTTCACTGCTTCTGCTGGAAACC
>JANZZE010000326.1:0-315 GCA_026419545.1 Acidimicrobiales bacterium | reverse complement strand
ATATTAAGATTACTTTCATAGTCAGCATTCACATCTGTCCAATCTGACCATGAGCTACCCTGTTTTAATATTCTGTATTGAATAATAACAGGCTGATCTGCCTGAACTTCATATCTTAGATTCGCTGAACCGGGTATCACAGACTGAAAGACTACATCCTGAATTGTAGGCGGTGGCGGTGGCGGCGGTGGCGGTGGCGGCGGTGGCGGTGGACAGGGGGGTGGTCAAGGAGGAGGTGGAGGAAGTGGAGGAAGCGGTGGTGGGGGTGGTATGGCGAGAACAACTACATGCAGTCAGTGTGGAACACCTTCCAAT
>JANZZE010000325.1:267-571 GCA_026419545.1 Acidimicrobiales bacterium | reverse complement strand
CTCGTACATGAGCTCCTTGCGCTCGTCGTAAGGCAGGGTGAACCAGTTTTCGTCGTGCTCGCGACGCTTCGACATCGGGTAGAAGCACCAGGCTGTCTTCCCCTCCGGCGGGAGGTTCGGGTACAGCCGAGCGTTGCGCATCTCCTCGGGCACGCCCTGGGCGTACTCGGAGACCTCGGTGAGCGACACGTACGAGTCGCGTACCTCGAGGCCGGCGGCCTGCAGGTCGGCCTGGAGGCGGCGCAGACGCCACAGGTCGGCGCCGAGAACCATGAAGGCGAGGTCGGCCTTGTGGCCGAGGACG
>JANZZE010000325.1:0-257 GCA_026419545.1 Acidimicrobiales bacterium | reverse complement strand
CGTGACGGCCTCGGGATCGGCGAGCGGCGTGAGGGCGCAGAACAGGTGGAGCACGCCCCAGCCGACGGTGGGGGTGAGCGGCTCGGTCACGACCGGGAGTCTACGAGGGCGGGTGCGCGTCGGACCTCGTCAGGTGGCCCGCGTCAGAGCTTCTCGACGGTGACGACGGCGTTGTAGTCGGGGACGTGGGAGCCGGGCTCGCGGTGCTCGGGGCCGGCCGAGAGGAGCACGTTGCCCTCGGGCCAGTGCACCTGCAC
>JANZZE010000324.1 GCA_026419545.1 Acidimicrobiales bacterium | reverse complement strand
CGATAAAGCCCAGTACAATCATCGTGGAACGGACGATCTGTTCGCGTGTGGGCCACTCACAACGTTTCAGTTCTATCCACACGTCATTGAGAAAGCGACGGATACGCTCGAGGCTGGGTGTTTTCCGAATCGGAGGTTTACCCGCTCCCGAACTCGCGGGCTTCGCCCGTTCCGCTTCCTTGGTTTTCGTTTTCGCTATGCCCATAACGGTGTTCTCTCTCGGTGTGCCGAATTGACATACAAATGGCAGGGGTGGAGGGACTCGAACCCCCGACCGCCGGTTTTGGAGACCGGTGCTCTACCATGCTGAGCTACACCCCTGCACACTGGGGCAGGCAACAACCTGCCCGCAGAAGCCGTTTACTTTACCTCGCGATGCACCACATGGTGGCGACAGCGAGGACAATACTTACGCAACTCCAACCTGTCCGGATCGTTAATCCGGTTCTTGGTGGTAGTATAGTTACGCGAACGGCACTCGGTGCAAGCCAGCGTGATAATTATGCGGTTTTCCTTATTCTTGCTTGCCATCGCTATTCCCTGCTCTTACTCCATAATCTTGGTGACCACGCCTG
>JANZZE010000033.1 GCA_026419545.1 Acidimicrobiales bacterium | reverse complement strand
CTTGAGAGCATGTTTTGTTTTTTCGTAGGCTGCTTGCTCATGGAGACTGGTTGTGCTGTAGTAGTTTCTCACCTTTTTCCAAGCCCATGGCGTTTGAGGCGTTCGTAGAGCGTTGTGCGGCTCAAGCCGAGTTCTCGTGCCATCTCCGCCGTCGAGCGACCCGCAGCACACAGGTCGAGCACCTCGCGCTCACGCACGGTGAGGTCGAACGTTTGAGACGTGGATGTTCCCGCGATCCGGGGCAAGACACGGGCGAGGACTTCAGGCGCAACCGCGAGCTCGTCTCGCGCTACGGCGTTGACCGCCCGCAGCAGGTCATCCAGCGATCGATCCTTCCCCACAAACCCGACGCACCCAGCTTCCAAACCCTGCTGCACAAGCCAATCTTCGAGGACCTGAGTCACGAGCACGGGTCGCACCCGAGGTACGCGAGCTCTGGCCCAGCGCACCAGCTCAAGTCCGTCGCCATCGGGTAATCGGTAATCGACCAGCATCACGTCGGGTGCGATCTGGCGAAGCTGGTCGCGTGCTGCGGCCGCAGTCGCAGCGACCATCACCGTTGCACCCTCGCGCTCAAGTTCGGACCGGAGCATGTCGGTGAACATGCGATGGTCGTCGACGAGCAGGACTCGCACTCGGGTACTCCTCACCTCACCCCTGCCGGTCAAGTCGAATGATAATGGGCAGTCCGATCTGAGGTCTCTAGGCAACATTGCCCAGGAAACTTCCGGGTAGACGCATCTTCTGCGGACGCCCTGCAGGGTTGACGATCGTGAGGTGACCTCAACAACCCCACCGACCAGCGCCCAGATCCTCGTGGTCGAAGATTCAGACGCTGACTTCGTCATCCTCCAGTCCTTGCTGGTCGAACTTGGCTATGCGCCAACCTCGGTGCTCCGAGCCCGTTCCCTCGCAGAAGCACTGCGACTCATCACGACATCGCTGGTCGCGGTCTTCACCGATCTCGGTCTCCCGGATGCCAGCGGCACCGAGGCCGTCATCCGATTGGCGGAGTCCCATCCAACCACAGCGCTCGTCGTGGTCTCGGATCAAACGGATGCGCTGACCCAACTGGACCCGGCCGGAGCGCCTGTCGCCGACGTGATCAGCAAAAGCGAGCTGACCTCCGAGCGTCTCTCCCTCGCGCTGACTCGGGCCACGAGTTCACCAACCGGTGAGGAACTGATCGAGATCCTGGAGCGGTTACCACAAGCCGTTCTCGTATTGGAAGACAACGGCATGATCCGTTTCGCCAATCCCGAAGCGGAACGGCTGTTGGGTTGGCCCCGAGCTTCGCTCACCGGCCATGACATCAGCGTCATCGTCCCTGGTCACCGTCCTGACCATCTGCTCTCGTTCCCGGTCCAGCCGGTCCGGGAACGATCCACGGTCGTCATGCGCAGTGACGGCTCACTCGTCGACGTGGAAGTCAGCGTCATCAAGCTGCACGGGGCCAGGGTGCTTCTGTTAACCCGCGACCTCGTCCGCGAAATCGAACGGGCCGAACGGGAGCATAAAGCTCATCAAGCGCTACGCAACATCCGGGCCATCGAGCAGCTCTATGACGTCACCACCGGTGTCGCCCACGACCTGCGCAACTACCTCAGTGCAGCGTCAGGATTCGCAGATCTGCTGCGCGACGACGTGCCCGACCGGAGCACCGAGATGATCGAACAGCTCCGCGAAAGCCTCCAAGCCGCGATGGCTCTGGCTACCCGGCTCATCGGCACAGCGGCGGGCGCCTCCAGGTCCATGCCGGTCGAGGTCGGGCCGATCATCGACCAAGCAGTCGGGTTCTTTGCTGCCGCGGCTCGCCGTGGATTGGACATCGAAGTCGACGTCGAGCCTGGTTTGACCGTTCGTACGGATCGACAGGAACTCGAAGCCGCGCTGGTAAATCTCGGCCTGAACGCCGTTGAAGCTCTCGGTCCTCATGGCACTGTCATCGTCACGGCAGATCAATGCACGATCGCCTCGACGCTGGGGCCCAGCGAGCTCCAGCCCGGCCGGTACGTTCGGATCACCGTGGCCGACAACGGCCGGGGCATGGCACCAGAAGTGGCGGCGCGAGCCTTCGAGCCGTATTTCACCAGCCGAATCTCAGGGGCAGGAACCGGACTCGGTCTGGCACGCGTACGGCGGCTTGTTGCCCAAGCGGGCGGTGCAGTCAGCCTGCGGTCCGAACTCGGGCATGGCACCGCGATCACGATCTATCTCCCCGCCGAGGATGCAACGCACACCTTGCTCACAGACCCAGCGCCGCCCCCGCAGCCAGCACACGACCGGCGGGAAGGAATACTGATCGTTGCCCCGGACCCCTCCGAACGTGAGCTGTTGAAATCCTGGCTACGTCAGGCCGGATTCGCAGCAGTGACCGCGTCCGGACCGTCGCAGGCTGCGACAACCCTGCGGTTTGCAAACGGTTCAATCGTCGGTGTCGTCGCTTGCGTTCACCATCCTTCAGAAGCTGCCGCAGTACTCGCCGGAACAGCCAAGCCTCGGCCAGACCTCCCTGTTCTGGTCGTGTCTGATTGGCTGCCTCGCTTGATGGAGCGATTCTTGGTGGACGGATTGGACGAGTGGCGCACGGTCCGCATCGAGCGAACACCGTTGGATGCGACGAGGCTTGTCCAAATCATCGACGAGCTCATTGGCCGAGCCGGTTCCAACCACTGAGCTACGACCCACTCGCCGCCGGCTGCATCCGATGCCCCCACCCCTCAAGCCGGGCACGCTAGTCCCACATCCGAGACCCACACACCCCAAAACATCAACAATCCTCAACGGCAAACCGGGTGCACCAGATCCAACTGGTCACGGCACGCCCTGCGCGCCCGGCACATAGGGCAGTGCCGCAGCGAACACCACGTCGACCGTTTCCTGGCCGTAGGTGTCGACACACGGTCGGCCTGAGGTATCAACATCGATGAAGGCCGGACGATCTCGCAGCACCCAGTAGGCGACAGCAGCTGCATAGGGGTACTCGTGGGCACGCAACAACTGGCAGTCGAGATCCGGTGCCGACCGCAAACCGTCGAGTGTCACATGTCCAGTACGTCCACGGGCCCAAATGAAGCGCCCGTCGTCGTCGAGCACGGTGACGATCACCGTGCTCGGCGGCACGAAGTCGATCGGCGGCTCCGTGTGCGCATCGCACTGAAGCACCGTGTCACGCCGGACCGGACCAGCTGGCCAGCAGCTAATTGCATGGGTCCAGCCGGAGTCGCGGGCGACGACTCGTTCCAGTTCGGTCGCCACGAAGTTCTCGTCGGGTGGGGCCACCGGCGCACGGGGGGGCGCAGTCGTACCCGTGGTCGAACCGGTGATGAGCGGTCGAGGCGGCGGTACGGACGCGGTGCTGACGGTGGTTCCGCCTACCTCCTCAGGGGAACGGCGATCGTGATCCCGTCGGATCACAACTGCGGTCAGCCCTGTAGCAACGACGAGCACCGCGACAAAGCCGACAATACGGGCCCACAACGGCACTCGGCGATCCGATGCACACGACCCAGAGGTCATGCCCGTGTCGGTCCTCGACGCGACGGGTTGCACTGGTCCATCGTCCATCGGCAGACCGACGCTAGCCGGTTCTGGACGAAGCAGAGATCAGCCCTGGAAGTTCTGCGGCAAGCTCCGCCGCGAGTCGCACAAGCGCGTCCGGAGTACGGGCACCCCACCAGAACAGGTCCTTGCCATCAACGAACATCACCGGTGCGATGCGCTCGAGCTCCTCGAGGTGGCGGGCCGAGAACGGATAGGGCTCAGACGGCGCGAGCACCACCTCGGGTTCGCGCGCCGCGACCTCGTCCAACTCGACAACCGGATAGCGATCCAATGCCTGACCAAAGACATTCTCGACGCCGAGATGAGCAAGCAGCGAGGATCCGTAGCAGCGACCCGACATCGTCATCCACGGCCTGCGCCAGATAGGGACAAAGGCGCGGACCGGCGCTGCGGCGAACGCTCGAACCTCCTCGGCCGCAGGAAGCCGCAGGGGATGTGGAGCAAGCCCCATTACCTGACGCAACTCTTCGAGACTCGGACCGACATCGTCCACTGAGTCGGTTGAGATGACATACAGCGGAACGCCGTGACCAGCAAGAGCATCCGCGTCTTCTCGCCGGTTCTCTTCGTCACAGACCACGACGAGGTCTGGTTCGAGGGCCACGATGGCAGCGACGTCGGGGTCCTTGGTGCCACCGATGGTCGGCAAGCTGGGTTGTTCACAGAAGCGAGTCACCGCAATCGGCGTCACACCCCACGACAACAGCGTCTCGGTGACCGATGGAACGAGACTGACAACGCGCACCGCCACCCCACACTACAGCCACGCCCCAACAACAGAGTCCTGTCAGCCCACAGAACGAGAGGGTCTGTGACCCTCACATCCGGTCGAGGAGTTCGGCCTTCTTGGCCTGGAATTCCTCTTCGCTGAGGATGCCTTGATCTCTCAGTCGAGCCAACTGCTCGATCTGCTCTGGAACCGTCGGCACGCCTTGGGCGACTTGGATGCCTTGGCTCACCCGGTCGAATTTCCGGTTCTCGTTCTCTTCCATCTGGCGATAGATCTCATTCTGGACCGCAGACGGTTTCCGGATGTCTTCGAAGCGCTGAGCGCCGTCCTTGCTCGCGGATTCGATCTCGAGGTCCCCGAGCCCCAAGAGACGTTCGAAAATACGCTGCTGAAAGAACACCGTGTTGATGCGCTCCAGGGGGATTTCGATGCCGCGTTTGGACACGACCCCCGACCTCCAGATGACCCGGTCAGTGGTGAGCACGAAGTACGTACTCGCCCATCGGATGTAGCGCTCGAGCAGGTAGCCGAGACTGGCCAAGATGAACAGCGCAGCGATGACCTTGGTGAAGCCCCACCAGTTCTGGTTCATCACCCAAAGACCGATGATCGTAGATAACACGACAAGAGCGACCGATTTCGCGAAATACCACCAATGGGGGTGGAGTTCGAGGATCAATTCCTCGTGCGGATTGATCAACTCCCTCGGGTAGGGCATAGGGCAAAGCGTAGTCCTAGGCCCATCCCAATTCTTCGAGCCGCTCCTCGTCAAGACCGAAATGATGACCGACTTCGTGGATCACGGTCACCCGTACTTGTTCGACGACGTCCCGTTCGCTGCTGCATCGACGCAAGATCGGTTCGCGAAAGATCGTGATCCGATCAGGCAGCACCAGCCCGCCGTAATCCCCCCGCTCGGTGAGCGGTATCCCTTCATACAACCCAAAGAGGTCCGGATCATCTCCCTGGTCTTCGACGAAGACGGCCACGTTGTCCATCAACGCGGCCAGCTCGTCAGGGATGCTGTCCAGAGCATCAGCAACGAGCTGTTCGAATCGGTCTGCGGGCAGATCGAGCACCTATCGAGCCTGCCATGTCATAGATGCTCGGTAAGGTCACGCCCGTGAACCCTGAACAACTGCTGGTTGGCCTGAACGACGCCCAGCGCGAGGCAGTCACCACGGCGGCCGCGCCACTCCGGGTGCTCGCAGGGGCTGGCTCAGGCAAGACTCGCGTCCTCACCCATCGAGTCGCCTACCGAGCTGCAACCGGCGATCTGGATCCACGCCGGGTCCTGGCCCTGACCTTCACCCGAAAGGCAGCCAGCCAACTCAGCAGCCGGCTCCGCAACCTGGGGTTGCGTGACGCGGTGGCCACGGGCACGTTCCACGCGGTGGCCTACGCCCAGCTCCGTCGGCGCTGGGCTGACACCGGCATCACCCCCCCGACATTGCTCGACCGCAAGGTCGGTTTCGTGGCGCGGCTCCTGCCGCCCCGATCATCCCGATCCGGCTCCTCTGCCAGTCGCGGCCCCGACCCCGCAACGCTCGCATTCGCCGTGACCTCCGAGATCGAATGGGCCAAAGCCCGACAGGTGACCCCCGCTCGCTACCTCGACGCGATAGAGGCGGCAGGCCGCAAACCGCTCGTCGATCCGGAACTCGCTGCCCGCGTCTACGAGCGCTACGAGCGAGAAAAACAAGCCCAGCGGCTGGTCGACTTCGACGATCTGCTCCATCTCTGCCGCCGTCACATCGATGACGATCCACAATTCGCAGAAGCGCAGCGCTGGCAATTCCGTCACCTCTTCGTCGACGAGTTTCAAGACGCCAACCCGTTACAGCACGCGCTCTTGCGCGCTTGGCTCGGCGACAGAAACGACCTGTGCGTGGTGGGCGACCCGAACCAGGCGATCTACGGCTGGAACGGTGCCGACTCCCGGTACTTGGACGACTTCGATCGCTACTTCCCAGGCGGTGCCACAGTTCGATTGGTGCAGAACTACCGGTCGTCGCCCCAGATCCTGGCGGCAGCCAATGCCGTGCTCCCCCGATCGTCGCAGCTCATCGCGAACCGGCCTGACGGCCCCCCTCCGTCCATCCGGGTACTGCCCACTGATTCAGCCGAAGCCGCCGCCATCGCACAAGCCGTACGCGACCACCACCCGCCGGGCGCCAGATGGTCCAGCCAAGCCATCCTGGTGCGCACCAACGCGCAGCTCGCCCCAATCGCCGAAGCGCTCAGAGCTTCAGGCATACCATTTCGCGTCCGCGGGGCTGGCGGGCTCCTGGACCAACCTGAGATCAAGGCAGTCCTTCGCGAGCTCCGCCGGAGCGCTGCTCCCCTCCAGACCGCGCTGGCGGATCTCGACCTAGCTGTCGGCGAGCGATCCGATCTCGCCCACAATGCCGATGCCGCCGCCAACATCGCCGCCTTGATTCGGCTCGGGCACGATTACGCCTGCCTGGATCCGAGCCCGACCGTTACAGGATTTCTCGCCTGGCTGGCCGACACCGTACGTGCAGACCAGCCGGACGAACAGGGCGATGCCGTCGAACTTGCGACGTTTCACGCGGCAAAAGGGTTGGAGTGGCCAGTCGTCCACCTCGCAGGGCTGGAGATGGGCTTCGTGCCGATCAGCCACGCAACGACCGCGGCTGAGCTCGCTGAGGAGCGCCGACTCTTCTACGTTGCGATCACCCGAGCCGAGCGTGAACTCCTGTGTACATGGGCTGAGAGTCGAATGTTTGGTTCCCGGACGACGCCGCGTGAGCGTTCGCCCTACCTCGACGACATTGAACTGGCCATCGCCAACACGGCAGAAAGCGCCGACATCGACCAGCGGCGCTCGCGTCGACCAGTAGCACGCAACCAACACCGACGTGAGCCGGTCGGCGCCACCCCTGCTGCCACGAGCGAAGAGCGCCCACTGTTCGAAGCACTCAGGTCCTGGCGTGCGGAGGCTGCGCGAGCGGCGTCGGTGCCGCCGTACGTCATCCTGCATGACCGCACTTTGGCCGAGATCGCCAGAGCACGGCCTGGCGACCGGGTCTCGCTGCTTGACGTACCGGGTATCGGCCCAGCCAAAGCCAACCGCTTCGGCGAGGCCATCCTCCGCATCGTCGCCGCCCACGCTCCGGAGCGAGCATGAAGTTCAGTTTCGAACAGCATTTCCCCGCGCCTGCCGATGCTGTGCTCGCCCTGTATTCGTCCGAGCACTTCTATAAGGAGCTGCGCAACCTGCCCAAGATCGGAGAACCGGTCGTGTTGACCCGGGAAGTGGGCCCGGGCGTCGTCACCCTCCGAGTTCGTCACCGGTTCACCGGCGATGTCCCCCGCGCTGCCCGTTCGGTCATCGATCGCACGCGGCTCACGTGGGTCGACGAGACGGTCTACGACCTCAGCGCCCGTCGCTCTACCACACGGTTTCTACCAGACCATTACCCAGACCGCCTAGAAGCAGCCGCGACCGCGACCTATGAGGGCAGCAGTTCTGGGTCCATGAGACGGATCGTGGGTGAGCTCCGCGTGCACCTGTCGATCCTCAGCAGCAAGGTCGAGCGGGCCATCGTGTCTGGGATCGAGGCACACCTCAGCGAAGAGGCGAGGGTCGCCGACTGCTGCCTGGCTCGCTGAAACCAACCATCAGCTGGCCGCGGCCTGAGAAACGACAGCAGCGGCGAGGAACAGGAACCGCCTAGCTCGCTGAAACCAACCTGCAGCTGGCCACAGCAGCTTTGGCGACTCAACCTTCAGCAGCAAGACGAGCGCGTTCAGCTGCCTCGCGTTGGGCCTTCAGCTCGGCGAACTTGCTGAAGTCGATGGAGATGAAGATCGCCTCCGCCTCTGCACACAGACGGTCACCGGCGTAGACGCGGCCTTCTGTGAAGATCTTGCGCCCTTCGACCCTCACCAATTCACCGACGAAATGCAGTTCGGTGTGCAACGGCGTCGGGCTTCGGTACTTGACCGTCAACGTCCCGGTCATTCCCGGATTCCCCGACATGGACTGCGTCGCCCCGAGTAGCTCATCGAAGGCAGCGGCCACATATCCACCATGCACACAGCCCGGCGGTCCTTCGTAGGCCGAGCCGAAGATCGCGCGACCGTGCACGACACCGTCGATCTCTTGCAAGTAGATGGGCGGGGCCAGCGGGTTCGCTCGACCGATGAAGGGGCTGTGCTCGAACGACGCGTGCAGGTCTCCGCCGACATTGGCTGCTTCGGCAAACCCTTCGTAGAGAGTGCCGTGCGGGAACTGGTCGAACATCAGCGCCACCCTCGCGAGTTCGTCGGCGACCTCGATCAGCTTTTCGGTGGGAGCCGCGGTCGCAACGAGTCGCTCGATGATGATGCGCATCGAATCAGCCAGTCGCCGCATCTCGACCCGCCGTGTCGTCATCATCGACGGGGGTGGCTCTTGCCAGCGCGAATACAGGGGGCCCCGAACCGGCTCCAGTCGTTCACCTGCATCGGCAGTGGAATCGTGGGCCCCCGAGCCGTCGGCACGTTCGCTATCACGAGCCGCGTCGCGCGACCGATCCTCACTCAGATGTCCTGGTACGTCATTCATGGTGCCGTCCTTTCCTGCTCGAGGTCGAAGTCGGCTACGACCGGGGCATGGTCACTGGGCTGTTTGCCCTTGCGCGCGTTCCGGTCGATGAGCACTGCGGTGCTCCGCTCAGCAACTGGTCTCGACGCGAGAACGAGATCGATCCGCATGCCCTTGCCCTTATGGAAGTTCCCCGCCCGGTAGTCCCACCACGAGAACAGGCCAGGTGCGTCGTAGTGCTCGCGAAAGACATCGACGAGACCCCATTCCAACAATCGGCGAAAGACAGCCCGCTCCGGCTCGCTCACATGCGTCGAACCAACAAACTCGTCTGGGTCGTAGACGTCCCGATCGTCAGGCGCGATGTTGAAATCACCACACAGAACGAGGGCGTCGTCAGCGTTCTCGTGACGGTGGAGTGCTTCGAGGAGTCGCTCGTACCAGCTCAACTTGTACTCGTAGTGCTCCGAATCCAGCGACCGACCGTTGGGTGCGTACAGACTGGCGACACGGATCGGACCACACCGAGCCCACAGCAGTCGAGCTTCAGGATCGGATTCGATACCTGGGCCGAACCCGGTGACGACGTCGCTGATCGGTAACCGGCTGAGGATCGCGACACCGTTCCACCGGCCTTGCCCTACGTGCACGGATTCATACCCCATCGCCTGGAAGGTCATCGCGGGGAAGGCATCGTCGCTCAGCTTGGTCTCCTGCAAGCAGCAGACGTCGGGCTCGACCGTGGCGAGCCACTCCTCGACTCGGCCTAGCCGGGCCTTGAGCGAGTTGACGTTCCAGGTGGCCACTCGGATCGGCACGCCGCCGACACTACCCACCACTCCCAGCAAACCACGAGTGCCGATCTCGCCCGGTGCACAGTGATTGCTCCTAGAGCCCCACGGGGTCAGACCGGTACGGTGACGGAATGCGAGCAGTGATGTGGAGCGACTACATCTGCCCGTGGTGCTATCTCGGACGTGACCGCACCGAGCTGATGCGTCGCCTCGGGGTCGAAGTCATCCAGCGACCCTTTGAGCTCCACCCGGAGATCCCCGCAGGTGGCCGGGTCAATCCTGGAGGTGGGCGGCTCGACCGGGTCTTCGAAGTGATCGCCAACGAATGCCGCGACCTCGGGATCCCCTGGAACCGTCCGGTCAGGACCCCGAACTCCCGGCGCGCACTCGAGACCGCGGAGGTCACCCGGTTGGTGTTCCCCACTGCGTTCGATCAGCTCGACGCGTCCTTGTTCGCTGCCCATTGGGTCGAGGGGCTCGACATCGGCGATCAAGTCGTGCTCGACCACCTCGTCGAGTCGGCCGGTGCAGATCCCACCGCAGTACGCGAGCAGGTAGCGGAAGGGCTCGGCGCGCGACTCCTCGACGAGTCCATGGCCGAGGCGAGAGCCGTCGGGGTCTGCGCGACCCCCACTTGGTGGGTGAACGACGCGCTCCTGATTCCTGGCGCACAGCCCCGGGGCGCCATTGAGCGCTGGATCACACGTCTACTGGAACGTGAGCGGGTCCCAGGTGACTGACCACGCGGCAGCCCGTCACCGCCCCGATCCGCCCATGAGGAGTCTTCACGAACGAGCAGCCATGCGGTGACCTGGCCCCCACAAGACACACAACGAAACGAAAGCCTCGGCCGCGAGCCACAGACACCAGCGGCTTCCCCGTCCCACCCCCACACGACATACCAGCAGCCCTCGGTAGGATCGGTTCGATGACCCAGGACCATCACGTCCCCGAGATCGCCGGTCCGAATGCATGGCTCGTCGACGAGATGTACGAGCGGTACCTCGCCGATCCGGGGTCCGTCAGCGAGAGTTGGCGAGAATTCTTCGCCGACTATCGCGCCGGCGGTCCGGCGCAAGGACGCGTTGGACCTGCCACTGCGTCACCGGCACCGACCGCGGCGGTGGCGTCCGTCGTCTCACCCACCCAATCGGGACCAATTGCGGGTACCCCACTCCCCGCCAGTGCGAAGGCCGAACCGCTCCGAGGCGCAGCCGCCCGAATCGTAGCCAACATGGAAGCGAGCCTCGCCGTCCCGACGGCCACGAGTTTCCGCGAAGTACCAGCCAAGCTGCTTGAGGTCAACCGCAACATCATCAACGGCTACCTCGGGCGGACCAAAGGCGGAAAGGTCAGCTTCACGCACTTGATCGGTTACGCCGTCGTGCGGGCGATCGCCGACTCCATGCCGGTGATGAACTCGACGTTCAGTACGGACGAGAACGGCAATCCGGTGGTGCTTCGGCACGAACACATCGGTCTCGGCCTTGCCGTCGACGTCGAGAAGAGCGATGGTTCACGCACGCTGCTCGTGCCGGTGATCAAGAATGCCGACACCCTCGAGTTCGCCGAGTTCTGGGCCGCCTACGAGGACCTCATCCGCAAGGTTCGCTCCAACAAGCTCAAGCCGGACGACTTCTCGGGAGCGACCATCACCCTCACCAACCCAGGCACGATCGGAACCGAGCGTTCAGTACCTCGCCTCATGCCTGGTCAAGGGTGCATCGTCGGGGTCGGTGCCCTCGACTACCCGACCGCCTTTGCGGGCGCCGACCCCGCGACTCTCGCCGATCTCGGCGTGTCGAAGGTCATCACGATCAGCTCGACCTACGACCACCGGATCATCCAGGGAGCTGAATCGGGCCTTTTCCTGAGGCGAGTGGCTGACCTGCTCATGGGCGCCGATGACTTTTACAATCGGGCATTCCGGTCCATCGGCGTTCCCTACGAAGCCGTCGACTGGCGTCGAGACGTCAATCCGGTCGACCGCGAAGAGGCGATGCTCGAAAAGCAGACGGCGGTCGATCGTCTCCTGACCATGCACCGCGTCCGTGGTCACCTCATTGCGGATCTCGACCCGCTGGCAGCTGAAGAACCGCACATGCATCCGGAGCTGGATCCCGCCACCTACGGGCTCACAATCTGGGATCTCGACCGCGAGTTCTTGAGCGGCGGGATCGGGGGCACTCACCGGATGAAGCTCGGCGACCTCCTGCGGATCATGCGCGATGCGTATTGCCGAACCGTAGGCATCGAGTTCATGCACATCCAGGATCCAGAGGAGAAGGCCTGGATCCAGGAGCATGTCGAAGGCGTACCGACGGTCCTGTCGCGGGAGGAGCAGCGGCACATCCTCGAGAAGCTGAATGCCGCAGAGGCTCTCGAGAAGTTCCTGTCGACCAAGTACGTCGGTCAGAAGCGATTCGGCATCGAAGGGGCTGAGAGCGCGGTCCCGTTACTCGACGCCTTGCTCGGCGAGGCTGCTGATAACCACTTGGCGACCGTGGTGATGGGTATGGCTCACCGAGGCCGGCTCAACGTCCTCGTGAACATCGTCGGCAAGTCTTACGAGCAACTGTTCAAGGAGTTCGAAGGCAACATCGACCCTGAATCGATTCAAGGCTCGGGCGACGTCAAGTACCACCTCGGGCAGACCGGCAAGTTCGTCAGCCGCAACGGGAACGAGATCACCGTCGAACTGGCCGCCAATCCATCCCATCTCGAAGCAGTCGACCCAGTCGTGGTCGGCATGGCCCGAGCCAAGATGGACAGCATCGAGCCCCCAGGCGACTACCCGGTCCTGCCGGTTCTCATCCACGGCGACGCCGCGTTCGCGGGGCAAGGCGTCGTCGCCGAGACACTGAACCTCTCACTCATCAAGGGGTACCGGGTCGGCGGAACCGTTCACGTCATCATCAACAACCAGCTCGGCTTTACCACCCCACCGCAGTCCGCTCGCTCATCGGAGTACTGCACCGACGTCGCCAAGATGGTCCAAGCTCCCATCTTTCACGTGAACGGCGACGATCCAGAAGCGTGCGTTCGCGTTGCGAGGCTGGCGTTCAAATACCGGCAGCGCTGGCACAAGGACGTCGTGATCGACATGGTCTGCTATCGGCGACACGGACACAACGAGGCCGACGATCCGAGCTACACCCAGCCACTCATGTACCGCCGGATCGACGCGCGTCGCTCAGTACGCAAGCTGTATACGGAAAGGCTCGTCCGGCGGGGCGACATCGATCTCGAGGAGGCCGAAGCAGCGCTCGATGATTTCTCGCAGCGTCTGCAGCGCGCGTTGGACGAAACGAGGTCCCACACCGCTCCAGCGGGCACGCGTGCTCGCCCGGTGCCTCCACCGATGGGCGTCCTTCCCCACATCGACACTGGCGTTGAGCGCGAGGTCATCGACGCCGTCTTCACGGCACTCGACACACCACCCGAGGATTTCACCGTCCACCCGAAGCTCGCGAAACAGTTCGATGCCCGGCGCACCATGTTCCGTGATGAGGGGGAAGTCGACTGGGCCCTGGGCGAAGCGCTGGCTTTTGGTTCACTGCTGCATGAAGGCACGTCGGTGCGGCTCACCGGCGAGGACACCCGGCGCGGCACGTTCTCACAACGGCACGCAGTACTCGTGGACTTCAACACCGGACGCGAGCACTGTCCGCTCGCAGCCGTTGCCCGCAACGGTGCCCATTTCTGGATCTACGACTCCTTGCTGTCTGAGTTCGCTGCCCTGGGTTTTGAATACGGGTATTCCGTCGCCAACAAGGACGCGCTGGTCATCTGGGAAGCGCAGTTCGGCGACTTCATGAACGGTGCCCAGGTCATCATCGATCAGTTCATCGTGGCCGCCGAAGACAAGTGGGGTCAGACGAGCGGTCTGGTGATGCTTCTCCCACACGGCTATGAGGGGCAAGGTCCAGAGCACTCGTCGGCGCGCATCGAGCGGTTCCTCACGCTCGCTGCAGAAGACAACATCCAGATCTGCAACGCCACGACGGCTGCGCAGTACTTCCACCTGCTGCGACGCCAAATCCGGCGCTCGATCCGCAAGCCGTTGGTGATATTTACGCCGAAGTCCCTACTGCGAGCCAAAGCCTCCCGGTCTCCGGTGTCCGAGCTCACCAGCGGCTCATTCGAGGAACTACTAGACGATCCGGAGATGACCGATCAGCGCACCGCCGCCGTCTCCAGGGTCGTCTTCTGCTCCGGCAAGGTCGGCGTCGAGGCCATCGCCGCGCGGACCGAGCTCGGCGGCCCAGATCGCGTTCCGGTCGCCGTCATACGAATCGAGCAGCTATATCCATGGCCGTACGACGCGGTCGCGACCGTTCTGCAGCGCTACCCCGCGGCGCGTCAGATCTACTGGCTCCAGGAAGAACCCGAGAACATGGGGCCGTGGAACTTCGTCAAAGGACGGTTCTACGAGAGACACGGTGACACACACCAGATCCATCGGGTCAGTCGACCCGAGTCGGCGAGCCCGGCAACCGGTGTGCAAGCGATCCACCTGCAAGAACAGCAGCAACTCTTTGATGAAAGCTTCGCCATCTGACGCTCCTAACTGGGCGGACCTCCGCCGCACCGGACGACGGATCCGGCAACTTATTGATCACGCAACCTGAACCCGACAACGGCTTCGAGCTCGGCTAGGGCCTGCGCAGGGTCGACCACCTTGATCGTGCGCATCCCCATAGACCTCGCCGGCTTGAGGTTGGTCCCGAGATCATCGAGGAACACGGCTTCGGTCGGCGCTATGTCGAGCTGTTCGCAGGCCAGTTCGTAAAAGCGTGGCTCAGGCTTCCGTATGCCGACGCGGCTTGATTCGACCACGACGTCGAAGTGTTCCAGGACCGTCCGGAACTGTCCGGTCGGCGAATCGGTCTCACCGAAAGCCACGAAGTTGTTGGTCAACAACCCGGTTTTCAATCGTTCATGACACCGCCGCACCGCTTCTACCATCTCCGGTCGCAGATCACCGACCAACAGGCCGAGGACCTCGCGTCCATTTACGCGGTGGCCAAGGGCCTCGCTCTCGGAAGCGAAGAGTTCGTCGAATTCCTCAACGCTGATCTCTGAGCGTTCGAGCCGAGCCCATGCGTTGGCGTGCGGATCATTCGCGTTGACCCGCCGTAGAAATCCTTCGGGCAAGCCGCGCTCGCGTTCAAAGCGAGTAAACGCCTCAAACGGTGAGCTGCTCAGTACACCACCGAAGTCGAACAGAACGGCACAGAGTGGAGGCTGCACGACACCGAACGCTAGCGACCACGGCGCTCGGCACCGCAGCGGGAACGAGCCGGTGCCACATCGACCAGTTACGCAAGCAGGTCGCGAGCAACCGCCTCCCAGAGTTCCGTCGAGAGCCGAAGCGATTCCACATCGACTCGCTCATTGTCACCGTGGAACATGGTCCCGTAATCCTCGAACGACAGATGCTGGCTGAACAACCCGAAGCCGTAGGCCACCGAGTCGTGACGCCGGAAGAACCTGGCGTCAGTGGCCCCCACGGTGAGATAGGGAACGGTCTTTGAGCCCGGATACCAGTGCTGCGTCACTCTGCTGAGGGTGTCCCACAGCGGCGTGTCGATCGGGGACGCCGTTGACTCATCAGCCTTGATGCAGTGAATGTCTACGAACGAGGCGAGGTCCCCGATCGCTTCCGAGAGAAGCGCTTCGACATCCTCCGCAGTCTGACCCGGCAGCGTTCTGACATCGACCTCGAGTTCGACCTGATCTGGGATCGTGTTTATCTTCGAGCCACCACGCACCACCGTCGGAGCGAACGTCGTGTGGGTGCAGGCGTGGAACTGCCGAGCCATCCCATCGGGTAACACCTCGAGCGCATCGCGGAACGTCTCCGATGACAACAGCGGACCCGTGAACTCGTCGGGGTATCCCATGCTCTCAATGAAGGTTCGCCACACCTCGTGGATCTGCGTCTGTGGTTCGAACGCTGCGATCCGGCGGACCACCTCTGCTGCTTTGACCAACGCGTTGTCAGTCCGGAACGGCTGCGACCCGTGCCCAGCGATGCCGTGAACGACGATCCGGCACCAGTATGAACCCTTCTCACCGACGATCACGGGAAGCTTGATGCCGTTCGGCGAAGGCAGCGGGATGCCACCAGACTCCGTGATGACGTAATCGGCGGCAACGGCATCTCGTTCCCGGGCCAGCAGGTACTCGGCTCCGTACGCTCCAAGCGCTTCCTCGTCAGCGACACCGAGGTAAATGAGCGTCCCGCGGGGCCGGAATCCACTGCGAGCGAGTCGTTTGGTGGCAACCGCCATCGACGCCGTCAGGTTGAGCATGTCGACAGCACCTCGACCCCAGACCTCGCCGTCGATGAGTTCACCGCCAAACGGGTCCTCGCGCCAGTGATCTGGATTGACCGGGACGACGTCGGTATGCCCCATCAGGAGCAGCGTCGGCGCAGCCGGATCAGAACCCTCGATGCGGGTCACCACACTTGCCCGGCCTGGTGCACTCTCAAAGATCTGCACATCAAGGCCCGACCCCTCGAGATAGTTGCGCAACACCTCAGCGCTGCGGATCTCACCTCCCGAGGCCTCGGACCCGTCGTTCACACATGCGTTGCGGATCAACTGCTGCAGCAGTTCGACGACCTCACCTGCTTCTGCATCGCCGTTGGCCACCGCCTTTGTGTTCGTGTCACTCATCGCCGGCAGCGTAGGCTGCAGCAAGCCATCCGCGCCGCGCCGTTGCCCGGCCAATGCGTCCGACCTCGGTGCGCATCGGTCAGCTGACCGGTGGCACAGAATTCGAGGTGCGAACCGCAGGCCAGCACCGGTACGAGCGCTTCACCAACGAGATCAGGACCCTCATCCCAGACATGCACTTCCATCACGTCGTCGTTGACGGATCAAACATCGCGACCGAAGGCCGGACCGTGCCCAGCCTTCGGCAGCTCGACGAAGCAGTCCAAGCGTTCCTCGCCGAACACGACGTCGATCAGCTCACGGTCGTCGTCGACGCGACCTTCGGTCACCGAATCGAAGCTGCCGAACGCGCCGAATACGACGAAGCAGTCGCTGCGGGCGAGATCATCACTCCCCCGGCTGGCGCCATCGGCCGCGGCGACGCCTTCGTGCTCCAGATCGCTGACCGGGCCGAAGCCTCGATCCTTTCCAACGACTCTTTTCAAGAGTTCCACGGCCAATATCCGTGGCTGTTCGACCAGGGACGACTCATCGGGGGGAAACCCGTTCCCGGTGTGGGTTGGGTGTTCGTCGATCGGGTCCCCGTCCGCGGCCCAACCAGCCGGCGCTCGGTCAAGGAAGCCAAAGGTGCCAAGAACGAGGACGCACCCCGCAAGAAGCACGCTCACTCGAAGGCAGCCGAAAAAGCCAGCGACAAGAAAGCAGCCAACGCCAAACCCAAGAAGGTTGCGACCGGTCAAGGCGAAGCAAACGGTAAAGACACAAACAAGGAACCAGCCCGTGCTGGTGCCGCCGGTGGGCGCAAGGGGCATGCTTTCATCAACGACGCACTCCCCTTCATCGAGTTCGTCGGTGCACACCCGATCGGCTCGGAGGTACAAGGAACGGTCGAACGCTTCGTATCACATGGCGCCTACGTCATGGTGGGCGACACGCGTTGTTATCTACCGCTCAAACTGATGGGCTCACCCGCGCCTCGCAGCCCGCGGGAGATCCTCGACATAGGCCAAGTGCGCTCGTTCGTCGTCCAAGCAATCGACACCCCCCGCCGCGGCATCGATATCGCGTTGCCCGAAGCGGTGTCCTCCGTTACCGACGAAACGTCATCAACGAGTACACGCGCGAAGCAATCACACGATGCCAAGTCACGACGTGAACAGGCAGACGCAACTAGCATGATGAGCGACATCGACTTGAGCGCACGTGCGGGTGAGCGTGCCACTGCTAAGGAGCACGAGCAATCGGTCGATGAATCACAGAACGGTTTGGCACACGACGGTGCGAGCGGGAGCGAGGAGGAAGCCGACCAGGAGCATCAATTCAGTGATGCCCCGAGCGCGACCAAACAATGCGACCGCCACGATCGAGTGCGGAGCCGATCAATGAAAAGCACCACTGCGAGTCAGTTGACTGATACAAAAGCAGGAGCAGACCATCCCGCCGAGGAGGCGCCGGTGACACCAGCAAAGAAAGCAGCAAAGAAGGCCCCAGCCAAGAAGGCTGTCAAGAAGGCGACGAAAGCAGTCGCGAAGAAGGCAGCGAAGAAGGCCCCGGCCAAGAATGCGGTGAAGAAGGCAGCGAAGAAGGCCCCGGCCAAGAAGGCTGTCAAGAAGGCCGCGAAGAAAGCAGCGAAGAAGGCCCCGGCCAAGAAGGCAACCAAGAAGGCCCCGGCCAAGAAGCGCTGAACCCAGACTCGACACCGAAGAGCCCCGCCCGTACGGCGGGGCTCTTCGCGTCTTTGGCCACAGCCCAAGGCGTCGGTAGCCTCCGCCGGCATGAGCGCGCAGTTCATCTACACGATGCACAAGGTCAGCCGGTTCTACCCGCCCGACCGCGAAGTGCTGAAGGACATCAGCCTGTCCTTCTACCCAGGCGCCAAGATCGGTGTCATCGGCCCCAACGGCGCAGGTAAATCCTCGTTGTTGCGGATCATGGCGGGTCTTGACGACGGTTACACGGGCCAAGCGCGACTCACCCCGGGGTTCACGGTCGGTTTACTCGAACAAGAACCACAGCTCGACCCGTCAAAGGACGTGATGGGCAACGTCATGGACGGAGTCGGTGAGGTCGCAACGCTGCTCGAAGAGTACGACAAGGTGCTTGCGGGCTGGTCTGACCCTGACGCCGATTACGAACAGCTCGGTGAGCGACAAGCGGAGCTGGAAAAGAAGATCGAAGCCACAGGCGCGTGGGATCTGAAACGGACCATCGAGATCGCGATGGACGCCTTGCGGCTCCCGCCCGGCGATGCGGACGTGACCACGTTGTCCGGTGGCGAGCGACGACGCGTCGCCCTCTGCCGTCTCTTGCTCTCGCGGCCTGATCTCCTCCTGCTCGACGAACCGACCAACCACCTCGACGCGGAATCAGTCGCGTGGCTCGAGCGCTTCCTTCGCGACTATCACGGCACTGTCGTGGCGATCACCCATGATCGCTACTTCTTAGACAACGTCGCTCGCTGGATTCTCGAGCTCGACGGCGGTCGGGGGATCCCGTTCGAAGGCAACTACTCGGCTTGGCTCGCACAAAAGCAGGAACGCCTGCGTATCAGCGAGAAGGCAGACAAGCGTCGGCAACGGACATTGGAACGGGAGCTCGAATGGGTCCGCATGTCCCCCAAGGCCCGGCAAGCGAAGAGCAAGGCGCGTCTTGGCGCCTACGAGAAACTCTTGACCGAATCCTCCGACCGCGACGCTGGCGACAAGCTCGAGATCTTCATCCCGCCGGGTAATCGGCTTGGCGACCAGGTCATCGAGGTACATGAGGTGAGCAAAGGTTTCGGTGATCGCCTCCTCATCGAGAACCTCAGCTTCTCGCTCCCCCGCGCCGGCATCGTCGGTGTCATCGGACCCAATGGGGCAGGGAAGACGACGTTGTTCCGCATGCTGACCGGAACCGAAAGCCCCGACGCAGGCGAGATCCGTATCGGCCCGACCGTCGAGCTCGCCTACGTCGACCAGAGCCGAGATGTACTCGACCCCGACAAGACCGTCTTCGAAGAGATCACTGACGGCAACGAGATCATCAAACTCGGCCCTCGGGAGATGAACGCTCGCGCCTACGTCGCGGCCTTCAACTTCAAGGGGTCCGATCAGCAGAAGAAGGTGGCAGTCCTATCGGGAGGTGAGCGCAACCGAGTTCACCTGGCGAAGGTGCTCAAGCGCGGCGGCAACGTTTTGCTCCTCGACGAGCCGACCAACGACCTCGATGTCGACACACTCCGCGCCCTGGAAGAAGGGCTCGAGGCGTTCCCCGGCTGCGCGGTCGTCATCAGTCACGACCGGTGGTTCCTCGACCGGATCGCTACGCATGTCCTCGCGTTCGAGGGCGACTCACAGGTGCGTTGGTTCGAAGGCAACTTCAGCGAGTACGAAGCGTTCAGGCGCAAGGAACTCGGAGCCGCCGCCGACCAACCTCACCGCATCCGCTACAAGCCACTCACTCGTGCTTGAACTCACTGCTTGACCGGACGTGAGGAATCGAGGCCTGCGACACCTTCGGCACCGTTCCGACGGAACAGGCTCGATCCGACGAGAAAACATCGAGCACCAACGCACTCGCCGACCAGTTCACCGCGCACAACCTTTCGACCGGTTCGAGTCGCTTGGGCCGGACACTTGTGGCGAGCCAACATATGGCGTGTCACTGCGAGCAGTTCGTGTCAGCGTCATCACCATCTCGGTCGCGGGTATCGCTGGGATGATCGTGGGCTCGCTCCAAGACAACAACGGCATCACCATATCGTTCGGTCTCGTGACGGCAGTGGCAGTGGTGTATCTGATCCTGCTCACCAGTGTCGTCGGATCGGGACCGCCCTCGGTCACGGGAACCAGCAGCGACGGAGCCGACAGCGAGCAGCTCGCCCAGGACATCGAGCGGCGCATCCAGGCACTCGCCGACGCGGGCTGTGACGAGCTCGAACTCCGGCGACTCGTCACCCAGGCCGTCGAGCTGGGGCGCACTCGCGGCTAAGCGGTCAAGACTTCGCCGTAGACCGCGACCTGGCCGCGGCGGCGCACCCATGGGACACCGTCCAGCGCGAGCAAGTCATTCAGTTTCGCCGCCGGAGGTTCCGATACAACAGATATGCGAACCCGGGCGGCAGGCAAGAGCAAGGCAGTGACCTGGAAGAGCCGAGCCGTCGTACGGGCGATTGAACCGGGTAGCAGCGTTGATTGCGCGGCCTGCGGAGAACGGGTGAAGTTCCAGGCAAAGGTCAAAGCCCAGCAGGTGATCTGCAACGTCTACATCGACGGGAAATGGGATCGCGTCGAGCACTTTCATCTGGAGTGCTATCGCAAAGCAGGCGAACCGCACGGGCACGCGGCTTGAACCAGCATCGGACCGGCGCTCCCGCACGACAAGCTCACGTCCTGATCGAGCATCTTGCGACGTTCCACACGTGGTCGGCACCCCGATGCCGGGACTCAGTGGGGATAAGGCATCCCGGTGGGGCGCCGTCGGTCAGCTGGCCTCGATCAACTCGATAACGCCTTGCGCTTGGGTCTCCGGCGGACCGTCCTGGGGTCGCAGCACGAGGTCAGGTGAATCCGGTGGCTCATAGGGATCGTCGACGCCGGTGAACCCACTGATCTCGCCAGCGCGGGCCCTCGCATAGAGGCCTTTGGGATCCCGGCGCTCGCACTCCTCGATCGGTGTGTCGACGTAGATCTCGAAGAACGGCAGGCCCGCAGCGACGTGTAGTTCACGGGCGCGCTGCCGACCCGATCGATACGGGCTGATCAAGGGGACGAGCGCGACGATGCCGGCATCGGCAAATAACCGCGCGACCTCGGCGGCACGACGGACGTTCTCGTGCCGATCCTCAGGGCTGAAACCGAGGTCGCCGTTCAGGCCGTGGCGAAGATTGTCACCGTCGAGCAGGTAGGCCGCGCGACCTCGCTCGAGCAGTATCCGTTCCACCTCGACCGCGATCGATGATTTCCCCGAACCGGACAGGCCCGTGAACCACACGGTGGCGCCCCCGAGACGGTGTGCTCGCCAACGAGCGGCCCGATCGATGGCACCTTTGTGCCAGACGACGTTCGGACTCTGCACCTGCTTATCGCTCACTGCGACGGACCTAGGATCATGCCCGCGCCGACCGTGTTATTCGTCACTTCATCGATGAGGATGAAGCTCCCGGTGTCACGGTTGCGGCGGTAGTCGTCGTAGAACAGCGGCGCTGTGGTCCGCAAGCTCACTCGCCCGATCTCGTTCAACCGCAGCTCGCCCGCATCGTGATCGCGGTGCAGCGTGTTCACGTCAAGGCGATAGTGGAGCTCCTTGATCAGCGCTCGGACCGAACGGGTCGTGTGCTTGATCGCGTACTTCGCTCGCGGGGTCAGCGATGACTGTTCACTCATCCAACAGATCATCGCGTCGATGTCCTGACCCACATGGGGCTGGTTGTGTGGACGACAGATCATGTCGCCGCGCGAGACGTCGATGTCGTCGGCGAGCCGGATGGTGACCGCCATCGGTGCAAAGGCTTCCTCAACCGGGCCGTCAGCAGTGTCGATCGCCTCTATGTGTGACGTGAATCCTGACGGGAGCACGATGACTTCGTCGCCCGGCTTGAACACCCCACCCGCGATAGTGCCCGCGTAGCCTCGGTAGTCGTGGTACGCGTCGCTCATCGGACGGATCACGAACTGCACCGGGAACCGGGCATCGATGAGATTGCGGTCCGATGCGATAAACACCTCTTCGAGATGGTGGAGGAGGGAGGTGCCTTCGTACCAGCCCATGGAATCCGACCGGTGCACGACGTTGTCACCGTGCAAGGCTGAGATTGGGATGAACGTCAGGTCGGTCACGTCGAGCTTCGTTGCCCAACCTTTGAACTCGTCCTTGATGGCCTCGAACACTGCCTGGTCGTACCCGACCAGGTCCATCTTGTTGACACACACGACGAGATGAGGCACGCGCAGCAGCGACGCTATGAACGCATGACGGCGAGATTGTTCGACGATGCCGTTTCGTGCATCGACCAAGATAAGCGCGAGGTCCGCCGTCGAACACCCCGTCACCATGTTCCGGGTGTACTGGATGTGACCCGGGGTGTCAGCGATGATGAATTTCCGTTTCGGAGTCGCGAAATAGCGGTAGGCGACGTCGATCGTGATTCCTTGCTCTCGCTCGGCTCGCAGTCCATCGGTCAACAAGGCGAGGTTCGTGTACTCGTCACCCCGTTCGCGTGAAGTGCGTTCGATCGATTCCAGCTGGTCCTCGAAGATGGATTTGGAGTCATAGAGGAGTCGACCGATGAGGGTGCTCTTGCCGTCGTCGACCGACCCAGCCGTTGCGAACCGCAGGAGCTCGGTCATCAGAAGTAACCCTCCTTCTTGCGGTCCTCCATACCAGCTTCGGATATCCGGTCATCGGCGCGGGTGGCACCCCGCTCCGTGATCCGGGTCGCCGCCGTCTCGGCAATGACCTTTTCGATGGTGTCGGCACTCGACTCGACAGCGCCGGTGCAAGTCGCGTCACCAACCGTACGGAAACGAACCATCGCCTCGAACGCCTCTTCGGTTTCCATCATCTGGATATAGGGCGTGACAGCCAGCAGCATGCCGTCCCGGCGGAACACCTGACGGCGGTGGGCGTAGTAGATCGACGGCAACTCGATCCCCTCCGACTTGATGTATTGCCAGATGTCGAGTTCGGTCCAGTTCGACAACGGGAACACCCGGATGTGCTCACCCTTCTTGTGTCGCCCGTTGTAAAGCGACCACAACTCCGGCCGCTGGTTCTTCGGATCCCACTGCCCAAACTCATCCCGGAACGAAAAGACCCGTTCCTTGGCCCGTGCCTTCTCCTCATCTCGGCGTGCCCCACCGAAGACGGCATCGAACTGGTGCTCCTCGATGGCGTCGAGCAGGGTGACCGTCTGGAGACGGTTCCGGCTCGCACGAGGGCCGGTCTCTTCAACCACCCGACCCTGTCGAATCGATTCCTCGACCGACGCCACGATCAACCGCAGACCGAGCCGCTCAACGGTGCGGTCGCGGAACTCGATGACCTCGTCGAAGTTGTGGCCGGTATCGACGTGCATCACCGGGAACGGCGGCTTGGCTGGCCAGAACGCCTTGGTGGCGATGTGCAACATCACGCAGGAGTCCTTCCCGCCGGAGAACAGCAGCACCGGCCGCTCGAACTCGGCCGCCACCTCCCGCATGATGTGGATCGACTCGGCTTCGAGCATCTTGAGGTATGAGAGTTCGTAATCCATGAATCAGTTGTGTGCTCGCGATGGATGGATCCGGGAGTCGGTTCGAACGACATGGGGCCGCCGATGTCAGGTTCGGCCCACGCCGAAGCGTAGGGTAACCGCTACCCGCGACGAAATTCCGACTATCTAGGTCAGATTTGCTCGATGCCCCCGAACGAAACTCGCCTCGCACCTGCTGACCCAGCGGATCACCAACTCGCCGCCTCGATCGCGTCGGGCGCAGGCGAGTTACTCGTCGACCTACGCCTACGGCGGGTAGCTGAGCACGCCGACGCCTCATCGCTCAAGACCGAAGGCGATCGACTCTCCCACGAATTCATCATGGAGCGCCTCGAGGAACGCATCCGTGCCGGCGACGCGGTGCTCTCAGAAGAGGGCAAGGACGACCCCGCGAGGCTGACGGCTCAGCGCCTCTGGATTGTCGACCCACTCGACGGCACCCGCGAGTTTGGCGAGCCTCCCCGAACCGATTGGGCGGTGCACGTCGCCCTCACCATCGGTGGCGTTCCCGCGGCCGGTGCAGTGGCGCTTCCGGCACTCGGCCTCACCTTGGTGACCGACCCGCCACCACCCCCTCCTCCACCGATGCCGTTCAAGC
>JANZZE010000323.1 GCA_026419545.1 Acidimicrobiales bacterium | reverse complement strand
GTTCCTCCCGGCGCTGACCCTGGCGGTGGCCGAGATGGCCGTGTACCTGCGCCTCCTGCGGACTGGCCTGATCGCCACCCTGCAGGAGGACTACATCACGATGGCCAAGGCCAAGGGCATGCCGAGCGGGCACATCCTGCGCAAGCACGCCTTCCGGCCCTCGACGTTCTCGCTCGTCACCGTGGCCGGCCTCAACATGGGCCGGCTCATCGGCGGCACCCTCATCATCGAGGTCATCTTCGCCCTCAACGGCCTCGGGAAGTACCTCGTCGACGGCATCCTCGGGCGCGACTACATCCCGGTCCAGGGTGCCGTCGTGATCATCGCCACCGGCTACGTCCTCATCAACTTCGCCGTCGACATGCTCTATGCCGTCCTCGACCCCAGGATCCGCCATGCCCGAGCGATCGCCTAGCCGTCCGGGCGCCTCGCAGGCGCCGGGCTCCGAGTTCTTCCCCGAGTCCGACTTCCTCGAGTCCCCGTCGATGATGACGGAGATCACCGAGATCGCCGACGGCGACGTCCTCGTCGCCGAGGAGCTCGCGGCTCTCGATCCCGACCAGGTCACCACCGACGAG
>JANZZE010000322.1 GCA_026419545.1 Acidimicrobiales bacterium | reverse complement strand
CTCTTCGGCACCGACCACGGCAATGGGCACGATGGGCACCCCGGCGCGCATGGCGATCTCGACGAATCCCCCCCGGCCGAAACGACGGAGTTGGTACCGCTGGTTGATGGTCTTGCCGGGACCCTTCGAACCCTCGGGGAAGACGAGGACCAGCTGTTCCTGTTCACGCAGCAGTCGGTACGCGTTGTCGGGGTGGGCCACGACGCCCCCGAACCGAGACCACAGCGTGCCGACCAGGGGCATCGACTTGAACAGCTGGTCGGCCAGGCCGTACACGGGTCGACCCAGTTCGGTCTCGATGCCGTGCATGATCACCGGGGCGTCCGACGGGATGGCCGCCGCATGGTTGGCGACGAGCAGGGCCCCGCCTTCGCGCGGGATGTTCTCGAAACCCTCCCACTCGGCGCGGAACCAGTGCCGGTAGATCGGGTCGTAGACCCGGCGGGCCAGCTGTCGCATGTGCTCGGAGCGGCCCCACTCGTCGACGTCGCTGCTGCGCGGATCGGGAAGTGGTTCCGCCTCGGTGCGACCGACGGCAACGGGCAGGAGCGCCTCGGTGTCGCGCAGCAGGGCCTGGGT
>JANZZE010000321.1 GCA_026419545.1 Acidimicrobiales bacterium | reverse complement strand
TAGGGTGCACCCGCTCCCACAACCGGATACGGGCCCCCATCGTCTAGCGGCCTAGGACACCACCCTTTCAAGGTGGCGGCACGGGTTCGAATCCCGTTGGGGGTGCGCACATCGAGCACTGGTCCCGTGGTGCAGTTTGGAGTGCACGCCGGCCTGTCAAGCCGGAGGCCGCGGGTTCAAATCCCGTCGGGACCGCATCGACCGCCTCGACCCGGGCATCGGGCCGGGCCGGTCACGGTCGGGTAGCTCAGTCGGCAGAGCGTCCGCCTGAAAAGCGGAAGGTCACCGGATCGACGCCGGTCCCGACCACCAGTCCAGGAGAGGCCCGTCAGGCGGGGAAGCGGGCCGTGTCGTGGTCGGTCAGCCAGCGGCCGAACGCGTCGGCCGGCAGGGGCCGGGTGAGGAAGTAGCCCTGGAAGGCGTCGCAGCCGATCGAGGCGAGCCACGCCACGGTGTCGGCGTTCTCCACCCCTTCGGCCACCACCCGCAACCCCAGCCGGTGGGCGAGGTCGATGGTGGACGTCACGATGGCGGCGTCCTCCGGCTCGGTGACGGCGTTCACCACGAAGCTGCGGTCGATCTTCAGC
>JANZZE010000320.1 GCA_026419545.1 Acidimicrobiales bacterium | reverse complement strand
GGAGTTGCGTCGCGAGGAGGAGACGATGGAGCGCCAGCAGGACTACGTGCTTCGGTCGGTCGAGGAGCGGGGGGTCCGGCTCATCCGCCTGTGGTTCACCGACGTGCTCGGCCAGCTGAAGAGTTTCGCCATCAGCCCGGCCGAGCTCGAGAACGCCGTCGAGGAGGGCATGACGAGCGACGGCAGCTCGATCGACGGGTTCAGCCGGGTGCAGGAGAGCGACGTCCTCGCCGTCCCCGACCCCAACAGTTTCGAGCTGCTCCCGTGGGTGGACCCCAAGGCGCCCGAGGCCCGGATGTTCTGCGACATCCACAACCTCGACGGCAGCCCCTTCGAGGGTGACCCCCGTCAGGTGCTCAAACGCAACCTCGACCGGGCCCGCGAGCGGGGATTCCAGTTCATGGTCGCGCCCGAGATGGAGTTCTTCTACTTCGAGAGCGGCGACCCCTCGGGCCCGCCGAAACCGCTCGACGCCGGTTCGTACTTCGACCTCACGACCAGCGACGTGGCCAGCGATCTGCGCCGGCGGACAATCGGCACGCTCGAGGCGATGGGCATCCCCGTCGAGTACTCGTTCCACGAAGACGCCCCGAGC
>JANZZE010000319.1 GCA_026419545.1 Acidimicrobiales bacterium | reverse complement strand
CTGCAGGCACGACGGATCCAGGGTCTCAATGAAATGCCCGACAGCGAGGGCATTGAAACGCCCCACCGAGGGCCGAATGTACCCGTAGACGTACAAACGTCTCAATGAAATGCCCGACAGCGAGGGCATTGAAACACGACATTACGCTCGTCAGGCTGGAAGAACGACAGAAGGTCTCAATGAAATGCCCGACAGCGAGGGCATTGAAACTTCGATCCGAACTCTCTCTCCGATTCGAGAGCGCGGACCGAGTCTCAATGAAATGCCCGACAGCGAGGGCATTGAAACCTCGCGTTCTCCGTCCCATTCGACGACAAGATCAGGGTCTCAATGAAATGCCCGACAGCGAGGGCATTGAAACCGCGCGTGGCGAGTAGGCCACGCCGCTCCAGCAAGCGGAGTCTCAATGAAATGCCCGACAGCGAGGGCATTGAAACTGTGAATTGCCAAGTCGAGCATGATGATGCCAAGGGCGGTCTCAATGAAATGCCCGACAGCGAGGGCATTGAAACTCGGCAGGATGAATTGCCAAGTCGAGCAGGATGACGCGTCTCAATGAAATGCCCGACAGCGAGGGCATTGAAACCCAAAATCCAATCT
>JANZZE010000318.1 GCA_026419545.1 Acidimicrobiales bacterium | reverse complement strand
GGAGAGCCGGCGTCGGGTTGGCGCCCGACACCGACTGGCATCTCATCGATGCTCATTGACGTGTGACAACCGTCGTGCTCGCCGGGCACCGGGGACGAGGTCCCCGCCGTGGTGCTCGGTGCTGCGCCGGTCGCCCGCACTGGCTTTTTCGTCCTCTATTCCGTTTTCAAGGAGCGCAGAGCCGAACCGTGCATCGCTGCCGGACCCGGCGCACACTCCGACCGGCGATCACGATGGCCGCCGGCCGAGCTGGCGCTCCGAGCCTCGGGGAGGCCTTCGGAGCGAAGTAGCACTCTACCGGTGGCGAGGGCGGGAGTCAACCCGGGGATCGGTCGGGACGGACGCCGGCACCCACCGCGCCCGCAGAGCCTACCGGATCGCTCCGACCGACCGCCGGGCCCTGCGCCCGGCCCGCTCAGCCGTCGACCACGAGCAGGTGGCGGTGCTTCTTGCCTTTGCGCAGCAGGGCCCAGCGGCCGTGCACGAGGTCGGCGGCGCCCAGCGGACGGCTCGTGTGCTGCGGCTCGTCGTTGACGTACAGCCCGCGCTGGTCCAGCAGGCGCCGGGCCTCGCTCTTGGACCCGACGAGACCCACGGCCGCCACC
>JANZZE010000317.1:377-612 GCA_026419545.1 Acidimicrobiales bacterium | reverse complement strand
GCGCAGGCGGCGGCTCGATCGCCCGCGTCGATGAACTGAAGCGCATCCGGGTCGGCCCGGACAGCGCCGGCGCAGAGCCCGGTCCGGTCTGCTACCGCCGAGGCGGCACCGAGCCGACGGTGACCGACGCCGATGTCGTCCTCGGCCGAATCGACCCGCAGGCGTTCGCCGGCGGAACGCTCGTGCTCGACTCCGACGCCGCCGAGCGCGCAATCGCCGAAAAAATCGGCGCACC
>JANZZE010000317.1:0-367 GCA_026419545.1 Acidimicrobiales bacterium | reverse complement strand
TGCCGCGCGCCTTGCCGAAAAGCTCGGGATCGGCCGCGTGCTCGTGCCGCTCGATGCGAGCGTCGGTTCCGCGGTCGGGTTCCTGCGCGCGCCGGTCGCGTTCGAACTCGCGCGCAGCCTCGCGCAGCGCGAGGACCGCTTCGATTGCGGCGCGGTCAATCGGCTGCTCGCGGAGATGGAGCGCGAGGCGCGCGCGATCGTCGCACCCGGCGCCCTCGGTGCGCCGCTCGCCGTCCGGCGCGCCGTCGAGATGCGCTACCTCGGCCAGGGGCACGAAATGGCGATCGCGCTTCCCGCCGGCGAGCTCCGTCCGTCGGATGCGGCGCAGCTGCGCGCCGAATACGAGCGCCGCTACGAGGCGCAGTAC
>JANZZE010000316.1:265-629 GCA_026419545.1 Acidimicrobiales bacterium | reverse complement strand
GGAGATCGATGGCGTCGTGGTGAAGGTCGACCGGGTCGCGTTCCAGGACGAGCTCGGCGCGACGAGCCACGCGCCTCGCTGGGCGATCGCCTACAAGTTCCCCCCGGAGGAGCGCACCACGCTGCTGCGCGACATCATGGTCTCGATCGGTCGCACCGGGCGGGCCACGCCGTTCGCCGTGCTCGAGCCGGTGTTCGTGGGCGGCTCGACGGTGGGCATGGCCACGTTGCACAACGAGGACCAGGTCAAGGTGAAGGACGTGCGCCCGGGGGACACGGTCATCGTGCGCAAGGCCGGCGACGTGATCCCCGAGGTCGTGGGGCCGGTGGTCGCGCTGCGCCCGGCGGGTCTGCGCGAGTGGCGG
>JANZZE010000316.1:0-238 GCA_026419545.1 Acidimicrobiales bacterium | reverse complement strand
CGCTGCCCGAACGTGGCGTGCCCGGCGCGGGTCGCTGGCGCGATCGAGCACTTCGCGTCGCGAGGTGCGATGGACATCGAGGGTCTGGGCGAGCAGCGCGTCCGGCTGTTCCTGCAACTCGGCCTGGTCCGCGACCTCGCCGACATCTACACGATCGACTGGGAACGCCTCCGGGGGGAGGAAGGCTTCGGCGACGTGTCGATCGCCAACCTGCGCGCCGCCATCGAGGGGTCGAAGC
>JANZZE010000315.1 GCA_026419545.1 Acidimicrobiales bacterium | reverse complement strand
CATCATAATATTAACTTCAGAGTACAGGGTGCCATACGTTCGTATGCTCTGGGACTTGCTCCGGATAACAAACTTATTCTTTATAAAAATGAAAACGGATATAAGGAACTCTCAGGTATACCCTTCTCATGGAAGGTCAATGCGGAATATGCCTTTAGAGTGGATGTTTCAGGTCCGGTTATTAAAGTTTATTACACAGACTTGCTTGTAATGGAATTTACTGATGAATATAAACCATATCTTTCAGGCCAAATCGGCGTCTCTCTCCTTAACGGAAGTCACTGCCACTATAAAGACTTTGTAATAAAACCCCTTTGACACCTCCTTAATATTGGCCTTTATACACTAACAATTGATATGCTGACTAAAAATCTTGACTTATCCGTAATTTGTATACATTATTTTGATTACAACTGATTGTTATTGCAGCAATAATACTTTTATAAACAAAAAGAAGAGTTTCAAGTTGAAACTCTTCTTCCTTTTGTGGTCGGAGTTACGGGATTTGAACCCACGGCCTCTTAGTCCCGAACCAAGCGCGCTACGGGATGCAGCATATTGACTCCCATAATTTATGCAGTTAATCAATTTTCTACATCGCAGGTTATATCATTTATAATCGTTACAGTACTTA
>JANZZE010000314.1 GCA_026419545.1 Acidimicrobiales bacterium | reverse complement strand
ACCTTCAGGGCATGCGCAAGCTTGATCATCTGCGCCCGCAAACGGTCCTGGATGGCCACAGATAGGGTATAGGGCGGCAGCGAACAAGCCGAATCCCCGGAGTGGACCCCCGCCTGTTCGATATGCTCCATGATCCCACCGATTAGGACCTCTTGACCGTCGCAAACGGCATCGATATCCACCTCGATGGCATCATCCAAGAAGCGATCGAGTAAGACGGGCGAGTCATTGGAGACCCGCACCGCCTCGCGCATATAGCGCTTAAGCTCCGACTCGTCATAGACGATCTCCATCGCCCGGCCGCCGAGCACATAGGAGGGGCGGACGATCAGGGGATAACCGAGATGGGCAGCGCGCGCAAGCGCCTCCTCCTCGCTGCGCGCAGTGGTATTGGGCGGTTGACGCAGCCCAAGCGCCTGGATGAGCTGCTGGAATCGTTCGCGGTCCTCAGCAAGATCGATCGAATCTGGGGAGGTGCCGATAATAGGTACACCCGCGGCCTCTAAAGGACGTGCCAATTTCAATGGGGTCTGGCCCCCATATTGGACAATGACCCCCTTTGGGTTCTCCTTAGCAACGACCTCTAAGACATCCTCAAGGGTTAAGGGCTCAAAATATAGGCGATCCGAGGTGTCATAGTCAGTTGAAACC
>JANZZE010000032.1 GCA_026419545.1 Acidimicrobiales bacterium | reverse complement strand
GTGCTCGGGACTCGCTTCAATCATTCGGTGGACGACAACATCCTTCTCCTGGGCTTTGCAGGACTTATGCTGATCGCCGCCTGGCAAATGTGGGTAAACCGAGTTGCCAGGGGCAATGACACTGCCGCAGCCCAGTCGGCTGCGCGGCGAACAGATAGCGGGGCGGTCGCGACCATGGCCCGACCAGCAACAGCTCGCCTTGTCATCACCCCTGCCCTGATCGCCAAAGTTCTCATCACGGGCACCGTCGTCGGACTCATTACGGGGTTCTTCGGTGTCGGCGGGGGTTTCGTCATCGTTCCTGCGCTCGTCCTCGCCCTCGGCTTCGAGATGGCCGAAGCAGTCGGGACATCACTCCTGGTGATCACCATCAACGCAACCGTTGCTCTGGTAAGTCGGCTCGGCGCGAACCTCGGCATTGATTGGGCGGTCGCGATCCCCTTCACCGTCTCGGGCGTCATGGGTGTTTCGGTCGGTAAGAAGCTCGCTGACCGGGTTCCAGCCGCCACACTCGTACGCTGGTTCGTCGGCCTGTTGGTCGTGACCGCCATCTACATCGCCATCCGAGCCACGGGCGCCCTCGTCGGTGAGCCGAGCTGAGTCGAGTTGGTTTGGTTGGAATATACCCCTGGGGGTATATGTTGAATCGGGAGATCCAGATCGGGTCCCAACACTTGGAAGGAGTTTCGGTGAACCGCCAGATCAGCGCTGACGAACTCGCTGCCCGACTCGGCACCGATAGCGAACCGTTCGTCCTCGATGTACGCGAGCCGGAGGAGGTCGCCGCCTGGTCGATACCGGGCGCAGTCAACATCCCGCTCGGTGACCTCGCGACCCGGGCCACTGAGATCCCTCGGGACAAGGAGGTGGTTGTGGTGTGCGCCTCCGGTGGACGGTCGTCTCGTGCCACCGAGGCACTCACCCACGCTGGCTTCAACGCTCGCGATCTCATTGGCGGTATGGCGGCATGGGGCAAGGTGTATGACACCGCCGAACTCAACGTCGGGAACGCAACGGTCGTCCAGGTCCGGCGGCGTGGCAAGGGTTGTCTCTCCTACGTCGTCGGATCAGGCGACGAAGCTTTCGTCATCGATCCGTCCGTCGATGTGGACCACTATCTCGGGGTCGCCGAAGAACATGGCTGGCATATCACCCGAGTTTTCGACACGCACCTGCACGCCGACCATCTCTCCGGTGCTCGTGAACTCGCCGCCCAGGTCGGCGCGACCCTGCACCTCAACCCAGCCGACACTTTTGCGTTCGACTACACACCGCTATCCGACGGGGATCGCTTCCGACTGCCCGATGACACCGAAATGTCAGTCTGCGCGCTGCACACCCCCGGCCACACAATGGGCTCGACCATTTATTTCATCAACGACGCCGCAGTGCTCACCGGCGACACCCTCTTCGTCGAAGGCGTCGGCCGACCCGACCTCGCCGATCGCGCTGAGGAGTTCGCCCGGAACCTTTACCACTCGCTCCAAGAACGCGTCCTCACGCTCCCCGACCACGCAATGGTCCTGCCCGGCCACTACGGCGAAGGAGTTGTGGTCCTCCCGGACGAAGTCGTGGGTGCGCCACTCGGCAAGCTCCGAGCGAGCCTGGAGCCGCTTCGGCTCGACGAGAAACACTTCGTCGCTTGGGCTACTGAACGGGCAACTCCCCGTCCGCCGAATTACGTCGAGATCATCAAAGCCAACATGGGGCGTCCCGAAACGCCTATCGAGCTCCTCCAGCAACTCGAACTCGGACCGAACCGCTGCTCGGCGTCGTGAGCTGCGGGTCCTTCCCTACGGCTCATCGGGCGCGCACAGAGGTCACCGGGCCGTGAACGATGAACTACGGTTACTCACGTCCAGTTGATTTCCGCGTTGGCTCGACAGGAGGACACATGCGGCGATTTCCCCGAGCCGCAGATACGCAACATGATTGGGTCTCTCTCCACTGAGGTGCTAGGCCTGACATGCCGAACTACTTCGAGCGCATCCGCAGGATCGTGATGGACCCCGCAGTCCTCATACACAAGCCTGAGCCCATCAGTCTCGCGTCAGGCGAGCTGAGCCATGTCTTCATAGACGGCAAGCTCGCCGTTGCAAACCCAGACGACCTCGATTGCGTTGGCGAAGCGATGTTCCACGCAGCCGAATCGAGGGGAATCACCTTCGACGCCGTCGGCGGTCTCGTTCTCGGCGCCGTGCCGTTCACGTTTGCGGTGGCACACGCAGCACGGTGCAAGTGGTTCATGGTGCGCAAAGAGCCGAAAGGTCGCGGTACGAACCGCTGGATCGAAGGCGCACGTATCGAACCGGGGATGCGCGTCATGATTGTCGACGACGTCGTGACGACCGGTGGATCGATCCGCCAGGCGTTCGAACGCGTCACCGAAGAAGGCGGGAACGTCGTGTTCGCCACTACGCTCGTCGACCGGGGTGAGCGCGCCGCTGCGTTCTTCGAGAGCGTCGGGGTGCCCTACGTTCCGATACTCACCTATCGTGATTTGGACATCCTTCCGGTCGGCCCTGGATCGCAGTCGGCTACAGCAGCTAGCTCGTGACCGGGCCAGCTGCCAAATCCTCCCGCCCGACCATTCTGGCTGGTCGCCGGAGGCTAGCGAGTTTTCCATCCTCTATCCACCGACCCACCACGGGCACTCGCCCGGATGCGAGCGAGCCGTGCACCCGCTCGGGTCCACGTGCTCACAATGCAGCAGAGCTACAGTGAGCAGCAAATTCCTTCGCAGCTCGAACTCCGGACCAGAGGGACGCAGCATCGAATGTGGTTCGGGTCCGGTGTGGAGCCAACTAAATACCTTCCATGCGCCGAGCGGTCGAATCGACAATGATTGCGGGTAGGTGTCACGATGTCCCCCACTTCCCCGGTGGGGGAACGGACTTTCGCACCCAGCTCGTCAAGCCGCAGCCCATGATCACGTCGTCGTCAACAATTGAGGACTCGCTCGGCGAGTCGGTCATGCGGCACGTACCCGACCGCCGGCGCCTAGAGCCCGGCCATAACCTCGACAGGTGATCGGCATGAGCACCGCCAGCGACCGTCTCCGGATCCTCCTCTATGGGAAAGACGCGCGAACGGATGCAATTGCACGCTCGCTTCGGGCATCCCCCCGCCCCATTGAGTTGCACGTTTACTCCCAGTTCCGAATTCCCGGTCTCGTTGAGAAGAGCGACGGCGGAATCTGGGACGGCAACCTCACGGCTAGCGGCTTGCAGGGGATGGTCGCGTACGCCAAGGAGTTCAAGCCCGATCTTGCAATCGTCGGCCCCGAGGAGCCATTGGAAGCCGGGCTTGTCGATGAACTGGTGAAGCTGGGCATCCCCTGCTTCGGGCCGTCTCGGCTCCACGCCCAGATCGAGTCGAGCAAGTCCTGGACCCGGCAACTCATGGACGAGTTCGAGATCCCGGTCAATCCCGAGTACGAGATATTCACCGACGCCGGCGAGGTCTCGCGCTACCTCGCCGATCGGTCGGACTTCGTCGTCAAACCCGACGGACTCACCGGGGGGAAAGGTGTCCGGCTCTTTCCCGAGCACTTCGAGTCACGTGAGGAAGCCATCGAGTATGCGGAGGGGCTCGCGTCAGAATCCCGCGTAGTCATTGAGGAGCGGCTGGAGGGTGAAGAGTTCAGCCTCATGTCGATCACCGATGGGGAAACGGTGGTGCATTGCCCTGCAGTCCAGGACCACAAGCGAGCCTATGACGGCGACGCCGGTCCCAACACCGGCGGCATGGGTTCGTACTCGGACGCGGATCACTCCCTGCCTTTCCTCACCCCGGACGAGCTCTCGGCCGCCCGCAGAACCAACGAAGCGGTCGTTCGTGCGCTCGGCGAGCGCCTGGGTAGCCCCTATCGCGGCGTTCTCTACGGCGGGTTCATCGCCACCTGCCGTGGCGTGCGCCTGATCGAGTACAACGCACGCTTCGGCGACCCTGAGGCGATGAACGTTCTCCCGTTGCTCCGCGGTGATTTCGTGGAGATCGCGATGGCGGCTGCGACTGGGAACCTCGCGTCGGTGCCATTCGAGTTCGCTCACAACGCCACGGTCTGTAAGTACCTCGTACCCGAGAAATATCCAGCCGGCGGCGGCAGCGGCGACGAGGTGGTTGTGCCCAAAGACCTGCGAACAGACCCGGACACGCACCTCTACTGGGCAGCGACCAATCAGGCAGAGGACGGCAGCTTCCGGATGACTGGCTCGCGAGCGTTGGCAGTCGTGGGTATCGGCGCAACCATCGTCGAAGCCGAACGGCGCGCCGAGTGCGCAGCGCGAGCGATTGAGACTGCATCCCGCGGAACTGTCAGACATCGCAGTGACATCGGGACGGCCGATCTTCTCGGCCGGCGCACGCAACACATGGAAGCCGTGCGGCGCACAGGCGCACGAACTGACTCAGGGCGCTAGCGCCGAGCCCAGAATTGTCGTCCGTATTTGTCCCACATCTCCCGGCAGATTGGGCAGTTGACGCCGAAGAGGGCGTTCTCGTCGACAGGTGCCTCGGGCAGCTCGCAGCAGAACCACTGGCCGTCTAGTACGAGGTCGCGAATCGTCGGATGAGAGCACCGGTGGTGAAGAAGCGCGCGACCTCGCTGAACCACGGAACGCGTTGGCTCGGGCAGTCCACCGTCGATTCCGCCAAGATCATCCCCAAGTACCGCCACGCCGTCGCAGAGCATGCAAGACCGGCTGACCTGGGCTTGCATCGTGGAGCGGGTGACGGGAATCGAACCCGCGTTCTCAGCTTGGGAAGCTGATGTTCTGCCTCTGAACTACACCCGCAAACGACATCCACAGTAACGCCCAGAACCAGGGACCTTCCAACGAGCAGAGCGCTACGACCAGGCAAGCGGATGGAGCGGTCGCGAAAGCGCCTACCCGACCGAGTCGCCGATCATTTGCTGACGGTGCTCGTCGCGCTCCTCAGGGCTTCGCCCGATGATGACGTCGAGCTGCTGGAGAAAGTCGTTGGCATGAAAGGGACGAGCAAGGAATCCATCGGCCCCCGCTCGCCACGCCGTCGACTCGTCCCCGCCCGTCGACGTGAGGACGAGGATCGGAATGCGGGAGCCAGCGTCGCCCGCGGCACGAATCGCCTGCACCGCATCAACTGCAGCACTGAGGCCCTCCGTAAGGTCGACGATGACCCCGGCAAGGGACTGTTCCCGTACGAGCGACACCGCCATCGAAACGTCGTAGGCTCGCGCTGCCTGCCATCCGCTTGCTTCGACCAAGCGAGCAATCAACTCGCCGCTGTTGGGGTCGTCGTTGACAACGAGCACCACAAAAGACCGCTCCACATTCGGGAGCGGTTCACCGTCCTCGTCGAGGTAATCCTCAATCTTCGATCGCTTCAGCAAGAGGCCGCTGCTCCCTCTGCTCGCCCCGCTCGATCGCTTCGAGGAGATGCATCGCGATGTCTGCCACCTTAACCTGATCGTCTTCCACGCCTTCGGCTTTCACGCCGTCGTCGATCATGATGTAACAGAACGGACAGGCAGTCGCGATCCGGGTGGCGCCGGTACGCAGCAGTTCCTGCGAGCGCTCGACGTTGATGTTCTTGCCGATGTGCTCCTCCATCCACATCCGCGCACCGCCAGCACCGCAACACAAGCCTTTGGTGCCGTTGCGAGGAGCTTCGACGATCTCGAGCCCGCCGAGCCGCCCGACGACTTTGCGAGGCGCCAAGTAGACGTCGTTGTGCCGACCTAGATAACAGGAATCGTGGTAGACGAGCCGGTCCTCGAGTGTCGCGTTGGTCAGGTCGAGCTTGCCCGTCTCGATCAGCCACTCGAGGAATTGGCTGTGGTGGATCACCTCGTAGTTGCCACCAAGTTGTGGGTACTCATTTTTCAGAGTGTTGAAGCAGTGGGGGCACTGGGTGATGATCTTGCGGACACCCATGCCGTTGAGCGTCTCGACGTTCTGCATCGCCAGCATCTGGAAGATGTACTCGTTCCCAGACCGCCGCGCAGGATCGCCCGTGCACATCTCGGACGGGCCCAAGATGGCGAAGTCAATACCAGCCCGCTGGAGCAACTTGGCCATGGCCTGGGTGACCTTCTTGTTCTTGTCATCGAAGGACCCCGCACAACCAACCCAGTAGAGGAACTCGTGGTCGAGTGGCCCAGAACCGTCGACGATGTTGATCCCCTCGAGCTTGCTGGCCCAATCGGCCCGCTCGCCTTGGCTCATCCCCCATGGATTGCCCGAGTTCTCCATCGACCGGTAGGCGTTCCCAAGCTCCGTGGGGAAGTTCGACTCCATGAGCGACAAGTAGCGACGCATGTCGAGGATCTTGTCGAGGATCTCGATGTTCACCGGACAGTTCTCGTCGCAGGCCCTACAGGACGTACACGACCAAATCTCCTCGGGCGTGATCCGTTCGAAGAGCGAATCGGCTGAGATCGTGATCTCCGGATCCATCCCGATGGGCGGCGACGTCTCGTACTTCGAAGTGACGGCCATCACTTCACCGACCTTGAGCACGATCTCCCGAGGATCAAGCGGCTTGCCGGTTGCATGGGCCGGGCAGTTCGCCGTGCAGCGGCCACACATCGTGCATGCATCGGTATCGAGCAGCTGTTTCCAGGTGAAGTCCTCGACCGTGGCCGCACCGAAGGTCTCGAGTTCGGTCTCCATGAGGTTCGGCATCGGTTTCATCGCGCCCTTCGGCCGATTCCGATCCCGCAGGTACATGTTCAGCGGCGAAGTGAACATGTGCCGCAGCATCGTCACCGGCAGGATGAGCAGGAAGGCCAGGAACGACGCGATGTGGGCAAGCCACAGGATCCGGTGCAGGTTCACCAGCGTGTCGGTGTCGACGTCCTTGAATGCAAAGGACAACCCGTAACCGATGTAGCCCCAGCGTTCGTGATCGGGTTGGCCCGCTGCTGCGATGCGGAATGCCTCGGTCAGGAAACCGGTCACGCCGATTGCCAGGAAGACGCCGAGGATGACCGCATGTTGCGGCTTGGTTTTGATGCGAAGGCGATAGGGACGGGCGACGTACCGGCGCAGGATCGCCCACACGACGCCGATGGTGAAGGTCAGTCCCGCAGTATCGCCAACGAACGAATAAACCTTGTACACGCCACCGTGGAGGAACTTGAGTCCCTCCGGCAACTGGTGGTCGATCTCGAGCACGGTCGTGACCGCCAGCAAGATGAGGAAGCTGAAGTAGATCAGCGAATGCATGATCCCTTCGGTCGGATCGCGCAGCAGTGTCTGCATGTACACGCCAGCACGGAAATCGGCGAGCCGGCGCTTCGCGTTGGACCTCGTCGTCGTCCGGTTGTCAGGCTTGCCCCGCTCCCAGTTCTGGACCCGCCAGGAGAACACCACTGCGCCATAGACAATGGCGACACAGACCAGGACGTAGAAGACGACCTGGAATCCGGTCGGGATATTCACGAAGACTTGTCGTGACTCAGGTGACGGGTCATGGGCGGCGTAAGCGCCGAGGATGCCGGACAAAGCGGTGAAGATGGCGAAGCCGACCCCAAGACCGATGACGAGATGCGCTGGCCTGAAGCCCCGCTTCGCAGGTGCTTCGGCCTCTTGCTCGCTAGACGGTGCGCTCATAGCACCTCCGAAGCTACTCGGCAGTAGCCACCGGAAAGAAGTTCAGCGCCGGCGAGCCACAACACGCCGAACAAACCATCTCTCTCGAGCGCCTGTCGATCAAGGGTAGATCTTGCTATCGAGTTCACGAATGCGCCGGGCCAAGGCGACCATGATCTTGTGCGCAAGTCCGGGCACCTCGTCGATCAACGCCGCGAACTCGCGCTGTCCTAGAACGAGCAGCGTGACCGGGGACTCGGTGATAACGCTGGCCGTCCGGGGGCCGCCGTCAAGCAGCGCCAACTCACCAAAACAGTCACCAGGACCGAGGGTCGCCACTCGTCGTCCGTTGCGCTTCACCGCAACCGTCCCGTCCACGATGATGAATGCCTCATGCCCAGTCGCCCCTTGGGTGACGATCTCGCGCTCCTCGTCAACCTGTAGTTCGTCGGCGGCCTTGGCGATCTTTTGCAAATCGCGGGTTGAACACGTCGAAAAGAGCGGGACCTCGGCCAGGTGCTTCAGATAACGGCTGCTTGCGGCCATACCGCCATCCTACGAAAAGCAGCCTGCGGGGGCGATGTGAACAGTGTCCCGGCCTCCAGCGACAAAGCTCCCGTCAGTCACGTCAGCGAACCCGAACCGATCGTGCTTGCCACCATGAGCATGCCGCCGTGAGGTCGCGGCCGACACGCCGAGTTGCACCGGCCGCGTCAATCAGAACTGAAATCGGTGCAGCGACCCGCCACTTCCACCTCGCGGACCGCAAGCCCGGGTGCGCCCACGAATTCACGTCGGCGAAACATTCGAGAAACACTCCTCTCCTACGGTCCCGATCGATGGACGTCTCGGTGCTGCGGTGGCCAGCCGATGCTGATCGCCGGCTACGCCTCGCACACATTGGGCAACCGAGACTCCTCGTCGTCGACCCGGATGCGACACCACCAGCATCCAGCGATTGCCTCGAAGATTGGATCCGTGCCCCTGCCAGCGAGGTCGACTTACAAGCCCGCATCGAAGGATTACGCCGTCGTCACCGGCATCACCGGATATCAGTGCGAACCGAACGGCCAGCATTGGACACCGACGGCGTCTTGCGTTTCGATGGGCGCTGGGTCTCGTTGCCACCAGTCGAGGCTCGGCTCATGCGGGCACTCGTTGCACGGTTCGGGGCCGTCGTGAGCAGAGAGCACCTGACTCGCGCGGGTTGGCCCGACGGATCACCAGGCCGGAATGCGCTCGACGTACATGTACTGCGGCTACGGCGTCGCATCGAACCAATCGGCCTGGTCATCAAGACCGTCCGATCTCGCGGGTACCTGCTCGAGACGACAACAGTTGCGGACGAGGCCGGTGATACATGCCGTCAAGTGTGAGGAGCACCGCCCCTAGACGCGGTCTGGTCCTTCGGCGCCACCCCGGTCAACGGGTCACCGTCCGGTTGATTGGGAGGACGCTCAAGCGAGAACGAAGTCGCGGATCAATGGCTCGACGTCAACCGCAGCGCGAACTGCTCGTTTAGAGGTAACGCCCGCAGACCGGCCAGGGGCTCCGACCCATCTCGAGGTAGAGCGCTCGAGCCATCGAGTCCTGCACCTTCGGGGCGGCCGCAGCAGGATCGACCCCGACATACTTTGGGTAATGACGGCTCGCTACCGAGTTCCAGGTAGTACGGGCGAACTGATACGCCCCGCGATAGGCGCCGCCGGGGCTCACTGCAGCGTAATTCCCGCCGGACTCGCACTGACGCAGGCGGGCAAGTGATGCGTCACTGAGGATGTGGTCGTACTTGATGAGATCCGCCCATTCGGCGAGTGCTGCTTGCCACAGAGCCGTCGCCGCGGCAGCGCCTTGATCGATCTGCTGTTGGCTGAACTGGTTCGGATTGATACCGCGCGATGCGAGCCATGCTCGGAACTGGTCCGGCGTACAAGCCGAAAGCACCAGGGTGACGCCAACGAGTAGGAGGACGCGTCGGAAGATGGTGGTCATCGGGTAGGGCTCCTTGGGTTCGGTACCCCCTGAGCGGGCCGCCAATCGTCGAGGGGACGGACACTTCAGCGAGGGATTCGCCAGCGTCAGCGCCACGCTGCGGCACCCAGGTCGGCGCGGCGCCCGCCCAGGCCCACCCCGCGCCGCAGATCACGAGACCGCGAACGTCAGGGCTGCTTGCTCGTCTTGCTGGAAGGCGCCGGTCCGGGTACGGGCCATATGGTTCCTAGTTGTAATAGTTTCGCAACTTTTGCAGCCTGATCGCAAACTTTCTGCGCGTGAGCTGGTTCAGGCCCCGTCCCCGATCCCGCTTGCAGCGACAGGATCACCACCCGGGCGTGCCGCCAGTAGCCTCGGAACCATCCCCAACCGTCCGCAGACCCGGGCACGTGCAGATCAGAAGCAACCAAAAGAAGTGAACCCCGGTGACGAACCGGGGTTCATGCAAGCGGAGAGGGTGGGATTCGAACCCACGGTGAGCTTGCGCCCACACCTCCTTAGCAGGGAGGCCCGATCGACCAGACTCCGGCACCTCTCCCTTGGTTGTCGGCGTGACTGCCTGCGGACCGGCCTTGCGCACCGCAGCGCTCCGAGAATCGTACACATCCCGCGGGGCGCGGCACAGGCGAACTGCATTAACCGAGCTCACCCACGACCGGTCCAAGGCGAGTGGCGGAGGGAGGGGGATTCGAACCCCCGGAGGGTCGCCCCTCAACGGTTTTCAAGACCGTCGCAATCGTCCGCTCTGCCATCCCTCCGGCGCCAAGGCTAACGCGCGTGGCAGAGACAACCCGAGGGCCACGCCACCGTGAGCTCACACCTGCGCCCGGAACCGCACGCCCAGCGGCATTCTGGCATCCGCCACCGGGACGATCGTGACGACGACGCACCGCCCATCAGCCGTCGGGCACTTCACGACACGAACGCCGACTGCACCCGTCAGCGACGGACCTGCCGCCGGAGTTGTTGGATCCACTCATCAGCCCGGCGCCATGCCTCATCGGCTTCGCGCCTGACATCAGGACCCTCGGCTCCAGCAGCGGGATAAGAACCCAAGAATTTGACACCCGCCTGCTTACTTTTCAGCGCTCGCAAGGCATCTGCAACCAGCTCGTCATCGATATGCCCCTCGAGATCGATGAGGAAGCAGTAATCGCCGAGGCTCGTCTTGGTGGGGCGCGATTCCAACTTCGTCAAGTTGATGTTCCGGGCCGCGAACTCCTGGAGAATGGCGAGGAGGCTGCCTGGCGCATCGGTCCGCTGGAACACGACGATTGATGTCTTGTCGTGACCGGTTCGCGCGGGGATACCTTCACGTGCCACGACAACGAACCGAGTGGCGTTCTCGGGATGGTCCTCGATGCCCGATGCGAGGATCTCGAGCCCATAGACCTCCGCCGCGCGAACCGTCCCGATCGCCGCTGTGTGTTCATCACCGTCCTCGGCCAACATGCGAGCGGCGTCAGCAGTCGAGTTGGTCGCCTGAGCCTGTACGCCAGGGAGCTCACGAGTGAGGAACGCCCGGCATTGGGCCGTCGCATGGGGAAAAGACATGACCGTCTTGATGTCCAACAACGACACCCCGGGCCGAGCCAACAAGTTGAGGTGAACGGCAATGACGACTTCGCGCTCGATCAACAAATCCGTCTCGAAGGCCAGCGTGTCGAGCGTGACATTGACCGAGCCTTCGATGGCGTTCTCGATGGCAACGAACCCATAGTCGACCTCTCCGGCCGCCGCCGCCGCGAGCACATCAGGAATCGACGGCAGCGCAACCAGTTCACCTTCGAGGAGATCGGGCTGCGTGAGCAGGGCTTGCTCGGTGAAGGTCCCTTCCGGTCCGAGAAACCCGACACGGAATGGGAATGCGGCAGAAGACGTCACGACCGGTCAGGATAGTGACGTGGATGAAGCCTCCCTTCATCGGCTCCTCGACGACGTACGGGCCGGTCGATGCTCTCCCGATGAAGCGGTGCAGACCCTGCGCCGGCTTCCGTACGCTGACCTCGGTTTCGCTCGCGTCGACCACCACCGCGAGCTGAGACAGGGGCTCGCCGAAGCGGTCTATGCACCAGGCAAGACGCCGGCCCAGTGCGCGGCCATCGTGAGCGAACTGCTCAACCAGCCAGGGTCGGCCCCCGTTCTGCTCACACGAGCCGATGACGACCAAGCGGGGGCCGCGCTGGACCTGAACCCTGGAGGCCGACGAGTCGGAGCCACCATCGCCTGGCGATTCGCGCCAGATCGGCCCGAGACAGTCGCCGTCGTCACCGCGGGCACCGCCGATCTACCTGTCGCCGACGAATGCGCCTTGGTGCTCGAAGCTCACGGCCTGACTCCATTGCGGATCAGCGATGTTGGAGTTGCGGGCATCCACCGGATCCTCGACGCGGCTGATGAACTCAGCGGGGCCGAAGCCATCGTTGTCGTTGCCGGGATGGAAGGGGCACTGGCCAGTGTCGTCGGTGGGCTCGTCGCGGCACCGGTCATCGCCGTTCCTACCAGTGTCGGCTACGGAGCCAGCCTGGCCGGCGTCACCGCGTTACTTGCCATGCTGGCATCGTGCGCGTCAGGGATCACCGTGGTCGGGATCGACAACGGATTCGGCGCCGCGTTCGCCGTCCTGCGACTCCTCAACACAAGGAGCAGGTCCGGTGTCTGAAGGGTCCGGGACACCGGCGGGATCTTCGAGTGGCACTGATGGTGCGAAACAGCCCACGGTGGCCTGGTTCCACTGTTTCTCGGGTATCGCCGGCGACATGGCCTTGGGCGCCCTGATCGACGCCGGTGCTGACCTCGGCGAAGTCCGAAACCTGTGTGCGCGGTTGCCCATCGGTGGCTGGGCGCTCGAAGCAGAGACCGTGATGCGTACGGGTATCGCCGGCACAAAGATCCATGTCCTCGCCGAGCGTTCGACGGTGGTACGCACCGCGGCACACATCACTGCGCTCGTCGAAGAAGCACGTTTGCCTGAACGGGTTCGGCGCCGAGCCCTTGCCACCTTCAACGCGCTCGCGGTTGCCGAGGGCCGGCTCCATCGACGCCCGCCTGATCATGTCCACTTCCATGAAGTCGGAGGGATCGACGCCATCATCGATATCGTCGGCACCTGCGCGGCACTCGAAGTTCTGGAGGTCGACGAGGTCTACTCGAGCCCGGTCGCAACCGGGATGGGCATGATCCGCAGTGCGCACGGTCTCATCCCGAACCCGCCACCAGCCGTTGTCGAGTTGCTCAAAGGGGCACCCACCTACTCACTCGACGTGTCGGTCGAATTGACGACCCCGACCGGGGCAGCGTTGCTCGCAGCTCTTGCTGTCGATTTCGGCCCGATGCCCGAACTCGTCATCGATGCAGTTGGGTTCGGTGCAGGGAGTGCCGAACTTCAGGATCGACCCAATCTCACCCAGGTCATCATCGGTGAACGCGCCGTGACTCTCGAACGTGGCCAGGTGGTCACGCTTCTGGAGTGCAATGTCGACGACATCACCGGAGAGCTCCTCGCCCATGCGATAACCGCTCTCTTGGAAGCAGGCGCGCTCGACGCTTGGGTAACGCCGATCGTGATGAAGAAGGGTCGGCCTGGTTACACGGTGAGTGCCTTAAGCGACCCCTCAGTTGCTGGTCAAGTCGCCTCAACCATGGTTGCCGAGACGGGCACCTTCGGCGTCCGCGGAAGTGAGCTCGAACGCTGGCCCCAATCGAGGCTGGTCGAACGAGTCGACGTCGCAGGCCTTCCCATCAGGATCAAGATCGGTGCTCGACGCCTGAAGGTCGAACACGACGACGCAGTGCGCGTGGCCCGTCGAACCGGGATGCCATTGCGTGAGGTCTTGGCTGAAGCGGAGCAGGCATGGCGACGCCGCGGCGAAGAGCCTCTCGCTGAGGTGCCCTACATCCACGGGCCAGAACACGCTCACGACCACGACTACGCCAAAACTGGTCGGACCGCTCCAGACAGCCGAGGTCGTACAAGCGATATCACCGGCAGCGATGCCACAGTGCACGCGGTCTCCGATGAGATCTCTAGCCACGATGACGATAATCAACCTGACGAGGCAGGCTGAAGGCGCTGCTCACCTGTGAACCCTCCGTTAGCGCTACGGCGGCGAACGTGACGCGAACACCGGGAGCGGGCTGAGGTTCAGCAACGAAGCGAAAGACGCGCTCGTCACCCCGAAGACAGCGCTCGCCACAGGGCGGTATAGCTCGGGTATTCAAGTCGCTCCGTGACCCAACCAGAACGCACGAGTTCATCGTGCAGGCGCGGCAAGTTCTGAAACGGCACCCCCATGTCGACGTGATGAGCGAGGTGCCAGCCGGTGTTGAACGGCACCATCCAGAACCGGGCCAAGAGCGACTGTCGAACGACGTGGGTCGTCAGCCTGCGGTCGTCAGACCGGGTCATCCCGCCGTGCTCAGCGATAGCCCGGAGACGGTTGATGACCCGCCACACTGTCATCCAGGGAGCCAACCAGAGCACGGGATAGACCCACCAACGCTGGGTCAACACAGTCAGACCAACCGCGACAACCACTTGCATGCCAAGGATGCGCAGGGCAACCGGCCGGGCGGCATCGCTTCGCAGCGCAAGCAGCAATCCTTTCAGGTTCTTCCAGCCTGAGATGCCGATTGCGTCGCGAGTCAGCTTCCGTCGGAACGACGCGCGGGATATGGGATAACCGCTGTAGAGGTTCATGTCAGGCTCGTTGGGCCCGAATTCTTCCTTGTGGTGGGCGAAGTGGCCGCGCCGGTAGAACTCAAAGGGCACGAACGCCGGATAGGAGAGGAACCACTTGCCTACGAAGTCGTTCACCTTCTTCTTGGTGAACAAGAGGCGGTGCGCGGCCTCATGCGACAGGATCGAAAACAGTGCGAAGGCGCGACCCATCAATACGAAGACCACAGCCCAGACCATGAGTCCAGCGACCAGCGACAGTTTCGGTGTGAGCCATGCCGCGGCCGCTACGAGACCGACCGATTGCACCCAACATGATGCGACGTTGAACACGTTGCGAACGTTGGGGATGCGCCGGAGCTCTTCTCGTAGGAAAGGTTGGGGCATGCCTGTCGCAGTGAGCCGATCCGTGGGGAGCACCTGCGGTAGCGCGCTCGGTGGTGGGACCATGCCGCCCAGTCGCCACTGAGATCCCTCATCTTGCGTTGCGTCTGCCCCCTGCGCCGATGACACGTGCATCCGCTCCAAGGCGGCAGCAGGAGCATTGGGGTCGGCGCTGTTGCGCAGGTCTAGGGTCACAGCCAGCTCCTCTCAGGACACCTTGGATATTACATTTTTCCCACACGTGCCACAAGAGCGTAATACCCATCGACGAGGCCGGCGGCCCACCGACGAGCAGTCACCGGATAGCCGCATGACCGACGACCGCGTTACCGCGCGAAGCTCGGCGACTCGCGGCCCCGAAGCATCCTCATTCCTGCGCCGGCCACTCACTGCTCGATCAGTGATCGCAAGCACCCTGCTCGGCATGGAACCCCCACGCCTGCCGGCTCAACTCCTGGTGCGGTCAGGCGAACTGTTCGGAATCTCCGAAGGCACAACCCGGGTCGCCATCTCGCGGATGCTGGCGGCGGGCGAACTCGAACCCGAGGACGGCTCGTACCGCCTCGCCGGACACCTGCTCACCCGCCATTCGCGCCAGCGCCAAAGCCGTACCGCCCAACAAAAGACCTGGAACGGCGCTTGGGTGATGGCCGTCGTCAACGCGGAACGGCGCAACGCCGCGGATCGTTCCAATCTGCGCGAAGCGATGCGACGGCTCAAGCTGGCCGAGCTACGGGAGGGGGTCTGGTTGCGACCCGACAACCTTGATCCGGACCGTTCGCCACCTGACACTGCAACGCTCGAGGCACAATGCCGCTGCTTCAGGACTGAACCTATTCAAGATGCTTCGCAACTCGCGGGCTCGCTGTGGGACCTGACCGCATGGTCAAAGGCCGCCGAGGAGCTCCGGGCGGCGATGCAGCAGTGGTTGGAGCCACTCGAGCGTGGCGACACCGATGCGTTGGCTCCCGGATTCGAGTTGTCGGCGGCGGTGCTGCAACACATGCTCGCCGATCCATTACTGCCGACAGAACTACTCCCGGCCGACTGGCCCGGTGTTGAGCTGCGGACCGACTACGACCGATACGACAGGGCCTTCAAAGCTGCGTGGCGCGACTGGTTCCGCCGTCAACCTCTCCCCGGCCGCTGATCGAGAAATCGCAATTGGCGATAAAGCACCGCTGTGTGCGGCATGGCATAGCCAGCGCCGGCCGCGACCCGGATAGGAGCGGCGTAGATCGCGTCCAACTCAAGTGGTCGACCAGCATCGAAATCAAGCTTCATGCTCGTCTTGTAAGGCGTCATCGCATCTGTCGTGCGCAGCATGGTCTCGACGAACCCATCGTCGATCTCGTGGCCGCACGCCCGCGCTGCCCCGACCACTTCCCACATCAGGTCTTCGACGAGACTCCGGGTGTCCGGGTCCGCCATCAGCTCATCTGTTCCCGCATCGAGCAGCACTGACAGGCCGTTGAACGGAATGTTCCAAACGAGCTTGCGCCAACGCCCTTCGGCAAGATCCTCGCAGGTCCGTACCGGTACCCGGGCGGCTTCGAGATCCGAAGCAACCGCTCGCACGGCATCGGTGACACCCGCTGGGCCGGCGCCCGGCTTGTACTCCCCCACGGTCACCTGCCCATAATCGAGATGACGGACATGACCGGGTCCGATTTTGTGCGAACAAATGAAGCACATGGCACCAAGCACCCTGGATTCGGGAACGGTGGCGGCGATCGCTTCTTCAACACCAAGTCCGTTCTGCATGACCACTACGACCGAACCAGGTCCGGCAAGCTCAGGTAAGTGGCCAAGCACGGAGCCGTTGTCCGTCGTCTTGACCGCGAGCAACACCACATCCGAGGCCGGCACGAGGGTTGGGTCGTCGTAGACCTCAACGCTTCGCAACCTCACCTCACCCTGTGGTGACTCGACAAGGAGACCATTGCGACGCACCTGATCTGCACCCGAGCGAGCCAAGAACCGCACGGTGAAGCCTGCAGCTGCCAGTCGCGCGCCGTAGTAGCCGCCGATCGCGCCGAGCCCGACGACCGTGTAGGTGCGACGCCCCTCTGGACTGCTCATAGATCTCACGGTATTCGCAGCCGTTGGGCCTTTGCGTCCGAGCTGCTCGCCGGCTGGCGTTTCCGTGCCTGATTGCTGGCGTTAGACCGCCGTTTCCGATTTGAGCGGCGACATACAACCGCCGCTTTGTGCCTGAGTGGCGACATACAACCGCACCCTCCCTAGGATGGCTTTGATGCACGACCGCCTCTATTTCAGGCAGCTGCTGACCGGCCGAGACCTCGCTCGACACGACCCGGTCGCTCGTCAGATGGTCAACTTCGTCTACCTCATCGGCGACCGGGAGACCGGCGAAGCCGTGGTGGTCGACCCCGCTTATGACATCAAGGGCATCCTCGATGTCCTCGCGGCCGACGGGATGCGCCTCGTCGGCGCGCTCGCGACGCATTATCACCCGGACCACGTCGGCGGGGACATGATGGGCTACCGCATCTCCGGAGTGCGCGAGCTGCTGACCTTGTCGCCGGTGCCAATCCATGTCCAAGCTGACGAGTCTCCGTGGATCCAGCGGGTCACCGAGGCGGAGCCAAGCGATCTTGTCGAGCACCACAGCGGGGACGTGGTGCGGGTTGGTGACATAGACATTGAACTGATCCACACCCCCGGGCATACCCCAGGAAGTCAGTGCTTCTTGGTCGACAATCGCCTTGTGTCCGGCGACACCCTCTTCCTCGAAGGATGCGGCCGCACGGATCTCCCTGGAGGGGATCCGGTCGCGCTCTATCACAGCCTCACCCAAAGGCTCGCCAAAGTGCCGGATGACGCCATCCTCTTTCCGGGGCACCTCTACTCGGCCGAGCCGTCCGCCACGATGGGTGAAACACGACGGTGGAACTACGTCTTCAAACCACGCTCGGAGCAGGAATGGCTCGCCATGTTCGGTGGCCATTGAAAGACCGCCAACCTTCGTCACCCGTCTCGGTTCATGAAGGCGCTACCAAGAGGGCCCGACTTAGCCCGTTGACGAGTTGAGGACACACACGCCCGGCGGCGCGCTCCATGGGGACCGAACTAGCCGTTGACGGGATGATGACAAACCTGAATTTGTAGTGAAGCCAAGCCCGCAAACGGTCGATCCCTAGTCTCAGATAAGGCGGGGGATGGCGCACAGCCAGAAATGGTCAGGGCATGGGGAAGAAGGAACCGGTCATTTGCGACCGGGCTGCAATCAAGAGAGCGCTTCGCAACTATGCGACCGAGTTCGTACTCCTGCTGACGCCGCGAGGCGAGCTTGTAAGCACTTCAGAAGACGAGGTCCTCGGCTATGCCGACGGTGAGCGAGCTGGCCGACACATAGCCGAGCATCTTCATCCCGACGACCTACCCCTGGTGTTCGACCTGATCGAGCGGGCGAGAGCAACCCCCGGTTTCGAAGAAACGCTCCGAGTCAGGGCGCGGCGGAAATCCGGTGACTGGGGTGTCTTCGAGGCGACCGTGATCGATGCCACCGCTCACCCAGTCCTGCGGGGTGCAGTGCTGCGAGTCCGGGATGTCACTGCCGAAATACCGGGTTCGAGCTCAGGACCACTCGCAGACACCGACGAGAGGGGTGATCGATTCCTCTCACTTGCTGAGATGCTGCCGCTGGGAATCCTGTCGGCCGATGCGCGTGGCTATGTGGTCTTCTGCAATGAGGCAGCCCGCCAAATCTTCAATCTGCCAGAGGACCAGCTACTCGGTCGAGGTTGGGAACGGTCCCTCAACGCTGGCGACCTGACCGACGTCGCCGATGCCGCCGGGTCGGTGGTTCGTACCGGCATCCCGCAGCAAGTGACGTTCCGCGTCGAGACCGGTCTGTTCCAACGGTGGGCTCATGCAAAGTTCATGCCACTCGGTCGCAGGTCACGACCGGGCGGATGGATCGCCACGATCGAAGACATCACTGATCGACGACGAGCCGAATCACAACTCGCCTTTCAAGCGACCCATGATCCTTTGACTGGATTGCCGAACCGAATGCTGCTCGAGGACCGGCTCCGCCAAGCGTGTGGTCGGCTGCGGCGCGGTTCTGGTTCGGTCACCGTGCTGTTCATAGATCTCGACGGGTTCAAGGACGTCAACGACAACTTCGGTCACAAGACCGGTGACCAGGTGCTGATGGAGGTCGCCCGGCGGCTACGGCGGGTGATCCGCGAAATCGACACTGTGGCTCGGCTCGGAGGGGACGAGTTCGTCGTGGTGTGCGAGCAGCTTCCCGAACAAGACGTTGCCTTGGTCATTGACCGGATTGAGGAAGCGCTTGCGGTCCCGATGCTCGTCAGCAATCAACGGCTCGTGGTCGGGGCAAGTATTGGCGTCGCCTGCACCCAAGACCCGCGCACGGAAATCGACGAACTGCTCGGCCAAGCCGACCAGGACATGTACCGGGTCAAGGGCGTCCGTCGGGCGAGCGACGGTTGAACTGTGCGCCGCGTCCGACGGCTCAGCAGCCGAGTGGCGAAAGCTTTCCAGAGTTCTATAGCGGCGGCCTCGCTGCGCCCAGCGGTTATACGCACCGAGAGTGGGCTCTGGCGCTACTGACTAGCGACGTGTATCCCGCTGATTGCGGAGCGCCTGATAACGCTCGGCCCAGGTGCTGTTGTTCGGCAGGCTGAGCTCGTCAGCATCGGCCGCCTGGCCAGCAAGCTTCGTTTGACGGCGGGCTTCGTCGAACGCGGCCCACGCTGAGCCATGGGTAGGCGGGGGCTCTACCTTGTAATCACGAGCCTCCCAACGCCAAGTGAGCACGGCGTTCGGGTCGGTGAGGTCATAACCATCACCGGGATCGGTACGTAGATCAAGGACCGGCGGCTCTTTGGCTCGGGTCCGCAGGTCGATGACATCGGCGACATCGGCGACCGACGCGTCGCCCGCCAAACTCAGACCGCCTCCACCAGCTCCCGCATCAGCTCCTTCGTCGCCGTCGGGCAGGCCAACGAAGGGTGTTGCGGCAGGCACCACGAGTTGACTCTGCTCGCCGCAATGTGATTGGGCAGCAGGAGCAGCATCCTCAAAGCCCGGTAACGGTGGGAGCCCCGCTTCGATCCGGCGCTGATTACGAGCTGCCGCCAGTCGATCTGCCAGATTCATCGTGCACTCCTGGAGACCCGATCCAGTCACCAGCAGGCTAGCGCGCCTAGGCCAAAAGGACTAGTCCCCCTTGGGTGCTTCCCCGCGTAGAGAGGATTCGAGCGCCCGAACCCCTGACGGGTGCTTCTCCACGCATAGGGGATTTGCACACCCGAAGATGGTGTCGCATCTTCGCTAGGTTGCGCCGGTGGCCCCTCAACGCTTTGGGCGATCCGCACTGCTGCTGTCGGCCGCTCTGGCCGTGGTATGGGTGGCCTGCGTTCCAGTCGAACGAAACCAGGCACGCACCTCTGAGGACACCGTGCCGCGAAAGAGTGCGCCAGTCGATTACAGCGCACCCGGTCCATACCCAGTGGGAGTCACCGAACTAGACATCGGCCCTTCCCGTACCACTCCTTCATGCGCAACCGAAGGCGGGAGTGCCCCACCCAACTGCGAACAATCAAATCGGACTGCGATCGTCTACTACCCAGCCAGCGCAAGCAGCGACGCCAACGGAACACGGGAGCTGAGCGGATACGTGCTCCATGAGTTGGTCCCTCCCCCACTTCGATCTGCGATACCACCTCAACTTGACGAGCATGTGAGCTACGACGCGCCAGTGCTCGTCGACGCACCAGCGAACCATGAAGCTCCCTTTCCGCTGGTGCTACACAGCCACGACACGAACAGCGATCCAAGAATTAACTCCAACCTGCTCCTGCAGGTCGCGTCCTGGGGGTTCGTCGTTGCCGCACCCGTGCATTCCGACCGAACGCCGTTGACCCGACCCGCACAAGCAACCCCCGACCAACTCCGGCCGCTCACTGACTCGCCCAGCGAGGACGTGCGCGACACCCTGACAGCCCTACGAGTCGCAAACGTCACGCCCGACCAACCGCTTGCAGGCGCTGTCAACTTCGAACAGATCGCCGTCACTGGCGTAGGCGCCGGCGCCCTGACGGCCCTCAAACTGCTGAACGACCCGGTGATCGACACCGCTATCGTCTGGTCCCCGGCAACACCAGCCCCTCTCGAGGCTCTTGTATCGCTCGATCCGTCGGCTCGGGCGACTGAGCTACGAGACCCAGCACGCGTCGGAACACCGCCGGCCAAGCCGACCTTGCTGATTGTTGCCGAACGCGACACCGTCACACCTGCTGCCGGCGCATCAGTCCTCTACGAGTGGTTGGCGCCACCCAAACGACTCGCGACGATCAACGGTGCCGGTCACAGTTCCTTCACCGATCTGTGTCCTGCAGTCCGGTCACGCGGTGGCTACCGACAGTACGCCTTCACCTGGCCCGCGCTCATCAGCGCGCTCTGGTCTCTCGACGACGGCTGCATCGATGGCTACCTCGAGCCTGGCCTGGCACGCCAAGCGGTGCACCATCTCATCGTGGCCCAGCTCCGCTGGGTATTCGGCTTGGACGACGACGACGTTTCGCTCTCGCCGACCTGGTTGCACCAGCGGCTCGGTGCGCTCGGGGAATACGCCACCGAGTCGACCGACCTCGACTCGACGACCGGCCCAATGGAGACGGCCACGGCTTCGATCGTCAGCCCAACTCCAACTCATCGCCTTGAGGACAGATCACCCTGAAACAAGCCGCCACCAGCCCGGCGTGCTGCGCAAACAAACGCCAGCTCCTCGTCTCGGTGACCGATCACCCAGCTGTCGTTCCGCCGTCGATCGACAACACCGCGCCGTTGACGTAATACGCCTCGTCAGATGCGACGTATGCGATCATCGCCGCCACCGATTCGGGTTCCTGCATGTCGCGGGTGAGAAACGAGCGTGAGATCAGTGACATGCTCGCGCCCTCCGGGGGAGCAAAGTTGGCGATGATCCCCGTATTGACACCTCCCGGGCACACCGCATTGACCCGGACACCCGACCGCCCGAATTCGAGGGCCAACGCCCGGGTCAGACCGACGAGTGCGTGCTTGGACGCGCAATATGCGGCGCAATACGCCTGACCGATGATCCCCGCAGTCGAGGCGAGATTAACGATGTTGCCCTTGCGCTCAAGTAGATGGGGAAGTGCAGCCACACACAAGTAAAAAGGCCCGGCAGCATTGACCGCCATCATCGCCTGGAATCGCTCTGGTGTCTCCTCGAGCGTGTGGCGCGAACCACCGATGCCGGCGATGTTGCCGAGGACATCCAACCCGCCGAACGCGGCAACGACACTGGAAACCAAACCGTTGCATGCAACTGGATCAGTCACATCCACCTGACTCGACCGGGCGTTCGCTCCGCGCTCGGTTATGTAGGTGGCCGTTGCCGCAGCCCCATCGCCGTCGAGGTCTGCGCACCAGACCGATGCGCCTTCAGCTGCCAGCCGAATAGCGGTGGCCCGACCAATACCGCCCGCTGCGCCAGTCACTAGTGCTGCCTTTCCGGAGAATCGGCGACCGAGATCTGGATGGTCGAAGGGGTCCTTGATATCCACGGTGTCCTCCGGGCACGACGGGGAAGGTGAAACGAGTTCTAGTCTGCCTTGCCGATCGTTGCCGACTGCAAGTGAGCACAAGCGCGAAGGCGCTTCCTATGCTGCGGTCATGCCAATTGCCGCTGCTGACGAAAACACCGAGGTCCGCGAGGAGCTCCTCGAGGTTGTCCGCCGCTTCCGGGACAAAGAGATCATCCCGACAGCGAGCCATTACGACGCCCAAGACGAGTACCCGGAACCCATCGTCGAAAGAATGAAGGAACTCGGTCTGTTCGGCATCACCGTCCCGACCGAGTACGGCGGACTCGGTCTCGACCTCCTCACCTACGTGATGGTGGTCGAAGAGCTTTCCTATGGGTGGATGAGCGTGAGTGGGTTCCTCAATACGCATTTCATGGGGTGTTTTCTCATCAAGACCTTCGGGACCGAGGAGCAGAAGCAGAAATTCCTGCCGCGGATGGCAACCGGCGAAATCCGAGCGGCGTACTCACTCAGCGAACCGGACGCAGGCAGCGACGTCGCAGCGATCCGAACGAGGGCCGTACGAGACGGCGACGAGTACGTCGTCAACGGCACGAAGATGTGGCTGACCAACGGACGAGAAGCTCGCCTCGTCGTCACCCTGGTGCGCACTGACCCCAACCCGGACACCAGGCACCGGGGCCTGAGTGTGCTGCTCGTCGAGAAGGAGCCCGGGCCTCGATATGAAGGAATCACGGTCGGACCCAACATCCACAAACTCGGCTACCGCGGCGTGGAGACCGTCGAACTCGTCTTCGACAATCACCGAGTGCCAGCCGCGAACCTCCTCGGCGCTGAAGAAGGGAACGGCTTCCCTCAGATGATGGCCGCGGTCGAGCTCGGTCGGATCAACATCGCAGCCCGAGCGGTCGGCGTGGCCCGGCGAGCTTTCGAAGAATCGATCCGCTACGCCCAACAACGCGAAACCTTTGGGCGCCCGATCGCCCAGCACCAGGCGATCCAGTTCAAGCTCGCCGAAATGGGGACGAAACTGCACGCTGCCCGACTGGTCTGCCACGATGCAGCCAGAAGGAAGAATCGAGGCGAGCGCTGCGACCTCCAGGCAGGTATGGCCAAGTACTTCGCCAGCGAGGCCTGTTGGGAAATATGCCAGGAAGCACTTCGGATCCACGGCGGGAACGGTTACGCCAACGAGTACCCAATTGAGCGGCTCTACCGTGATGCACCCCTGATGATCGTCGGCGAGGGGACAAACGAGATCCAGAAGATGGTGATTGGCCGCCGACTGCTCGAGGAGTACGCGATCGACTAAGCGGCCAGCGGGATCGGTTCCCGCCGACTGGACTCGGCGGGTACGTGCCAATGATCGTCCGGGAATGAGCGAACTGCCGTAAGCGCACATTGGGCTCCGGTGTCAGGCAACTCGGAGCTGGCCGTAGGCCACTCCGTCAAGAAGGGCCAACGTGGGATGCGGCACAATGACCGACGGTCCATGGACGATCAGCAACCGAACTCAGAGCTGGGCGCCGACACTGGTCGGTACGCGCATCGAAGCCGCGACGCCGCGCTCGTCGAAGCGGCCCGCGCTGGTGACCAATCGGCCTTCGGCAAGCTGTACGACGCTTGGTTCGACCGGGTATTCGATTTGGCTCGCCGGATCGTTCGTGACGAGGAGACGGCAGCCGACGTGGCCCACGACACGTTCCTCGCCGCGTGGCGGAACCTGGATCGCCTGGCTGACCCTCAAGCATTCGGTGGTTGGTTGCTGCGCATTGCCCGCAATACGAGTTTCAACCGCCAACGCAAAGAGATGCGCTCAACGTCCGCTGATCCGGAGACGCTGGCGATGATCGAACGTTCGGGAGGCACTGGCACGGGTGCTCCCGCCGGCTTCGCCCTGGTGAATCGGTTTGCAGAGTTGGAGGACCCAGTGCGCGTGGTCGAGGACCGTGAGCTCGCCGCGCTGCTGTGGGAATCCGCCGACGCTCTGGGTGAACGAGACGCTCAAGTGCTCGATCTCAACTTGCGCCATGGCATGACCCCTGCCGAGATCGGCGAGATCATGGGTATGAACCGCAACGCCGCGAACCAGCTCGTCCACCGGGTCAAGGGACGGTTGGACGCAGCAGTACGAGCTCGGGTGCTGTGGACTGGCGGCACACCGGCCTGCCCAGAACTCGCCGCTGCGGTTCGCGCAGAAGGGATCACCACGTTCGGCGGGGACGCGGT
>JANZZE010000313.1:257-652 GCA_026419545.1 Acidimicrobiales bacterium | reverse complement strand
GGCAATATCTGAGTGCGAACTACAGGCCACCCACTAAATATAGACACCCCCTTGGGAAGTCCTGAAGACTGATTATCGCTAAAATTCCCTGTTCAGCTACACTGCTATCCTCGCGCGCCAACGATGTACTCAACACGCGCACTGAGCTGGCAGGGATAATACTTGTGCCAGTTGGGTACACTCTTTTAGAATCCCTCCGAAAACTATGAGGTCTGAAAACAATCTCCGCATTAGACTAGGCGATCGTTTTGCAGAGCCTGCTGCGAGCGGAACCTGACGGATCGCGGTGACATTAGTATTGATATTCAGATAGTTCGCGACCTGCGCCAGCTATACACTGCGGTGTTTTGTGGTATAGGCGCGCTCGTTGCAAGACAAACAGGCGAGGGTCTCAT
>JANZZE010000313.1:0-247 GCA_026419545.1 Acidimicrobiales bacterium | reverse complement strand
CTCGAACGCGCGACACGCAGTTTAGGAAACTGCTGCTCTATCCCCTGAGCTACGAGGGCGTTGCCGGTTCGAGTCTACCATACTCCGCATTGCCGCGCAAGACGGGAATGCGACGGCGCGCGGGGTTTGCGATCGAGAGTTGGCGAAGCCTGATGGACGGCACGGTTCGCATGATGTAACCAGCTTGCGCCGGCAAATACGGCGCGCGGCAGTATTGCTGCCGCACGCCCCAGTGGGCGCGCTGCGG
>JANZZE010000312.1:337-675 GCA_026419545.1 Acidimicrobiales bacterium | reverse complement strand
ACATGGAACTGACCAGCCGCGCCAACGAACTGGTGGAGAAGTACTCCACCGGCATGCGCCAGCGCATCGTCCTCAGCCGCGCTCTGCTGGCGCGCCCGCCCATCATCCTGCTGGATGAACCCACTCTGGGGCTGGACCCGCAGGCGGCGCGGCGCATCCGCGAGATGGTGCTGGACCTCAAACGCCAGGGACATACCATCCTGCTGACCACCCACTACATGGAAGAAGCCGATCAACTTTCCGACCGCATCGGCATCATCGACCAGGGCAAAATCATCGCCCTGGACACACCCGCCGCGCTCAAACAGCGCATCCGCCAGCAGGACGTGATTAAAATG
>JANZZE010000312.1:0-327 GCA_026419545.1 Acidimicrobiales bacterium | reverse complement strand
AAAATGGAAGTTACCGGCTGGAAGCCCGAAATGACCGGCGCGATTCAATCCCTTGCGGGCATCCGTCAGATGGTCACCCGTTTTCTGGAGCAGGACGGCATCTGGGAGATTCACCTGCAGACCGAAAACAGCCGCGCCGTTCTGCCCCACCTCATCGAACGGGTCAACACCAACGGCACGCATCTGGTCAATCTGAACATCGTCGCGCCAACGCTGGAAGACGTGTTCATCCACCTGACGGGCAAAGCCCTGCGGGACTGAGAGAGGCACATCATGGAAACCGTCCTTTTGCCTTCAACGCAATCCAAATCGCTCAGCCGCACCACC
>JANZZE010000311.1 GCA_026419545.1 Acidimicrobiales bacterium | reverse complement strand
CCCCAGTCCTATGGTCGATCGAGCTTGTACCATCGCTGAGGCGTGCACATATCATCGCTGAGGCCTGGGACGCCGCCGGTCTCTATCAGGTCGGCGATTTCCCCGGTTATCGCTGGGCCGAATGGAACGGTCGCTATCGCGACGTCGTCCGCAGCTTTGTGCGGGGCGATCCTGGTCTGGTGCCTGAGCTCGCCACCCGCATCGCTGGCTCGAGCGATATGTATGAGGGCCGGCACCGGTTGCCGACTAATTCGATCAATTTCGTCACCTGTCATGATGGCTTCACCCTTTATGACCTGGTCAGCTATAACCGCAAGCACAACGAGGCCAACGGCGAAAACAATCGGGACGGTCACGATCACAACCTGAGCTGGAATTGTGGCTGGGAGGGACCCACTGATGACCCTGACATCTTGCGTCTGCGCTGCCGCCAAACCCGCAACTTCATGGCCCTTTTGATGCTAAGCCAAGGGGTGCCCATGCTGCTGTCCGGCGATGAGGTGCTCCATACCAAACAAGGCAACAACAATACCTATTGTCAGAATAATGTGCTGTCGTGGTTTGATTGGGGGGCCGTTGAGCGCGAGGGGGCGATGCTGGCCTTTGTGCGCGGCCTGATAGCCTTCCGGCGTCGCCATCCGGCGTTGCGCCGCGATCGTTTTTTGATCGGCCAGCCTGAAC
>JANZZE010000310.1 GCA_026419545.1 Acidimicrobiales bacterium | reverse complement strand
CCAGGGTAGGTTACCCACGTGTTACTCACCCGTTCGCCGCTCGCCAGCACTCTGGCACGAGGCCAGAGCCTGCTGCCGCTCGACTTGCATGTGTTAGGCACGCCGCCAGCGTTCGTCCTGAGCCAGGATCAAACCCTCCGTAGGAAAGTCAGATCCTGAAACCTACCAGGTCACGCTGTTTAGTTTTCAAGGTGCAACTTGCGCTGCGCTCAACTTTTTGAGCGACAGCAACTCAAAATTCTACAAACTCTGCTGACTGCTGTCAACAACTTTTTTCAGAGCTCTTTTCTTTGAGAAAGAAAGTTTCTCAAAGAAAAAAGCCTGCTGCCACAGAGGCAACAGGCTTCGGCAAAAAGCCACATTTTTAGTGGCTTCCCTACACCTTTTTGCCTCCGTGTCTAAAATAAAACTTCAATTAAGCCTCCTTTCAAGGCTCAACTTGAGTCAGCACTATATATTATAGTTAAGTAGTCGCAACTGTCAAAGAGTTTTGCAAGAAATTTATTCGCTCTCTACCAGCAATTTTATAAATTTTCTTTTACCCACTTTAAGTATATCGCCAGATTTAGGTTGAAATTCAAAATTAACGTCTGTCACTGTGTTTCCGTTTAATTTGACTCCGCCCTGTTCTATAAGTCTTTTTGCTTCAGAGTTTGAGCTGGCAAGTCCCGCTGCCTTAAGTAGCCTTACCATCGATAC
>JANZZE010000309.1 GCA_026419545.1 Acidimicrobiales bacterium | reverse complement strand
CGCCGGTGCCGCGCAGCACCTGGTGATCGCCGTCACCGAGATCGCGGCGACCGCCACGGCCTGAGTCCGGCCGGACACCGGGGGGGTCACTGCTTCAGCCAGATCCTGGTCCACCAGGTCTTGGCGTCCTGGCGAGCGAAGCCGGCGCGTTGGACCACGTCGAGACCGGCCACGGTGTCGCGGGCGATCATCGCCCAGGTGGCGTAGTACAGCCACAGGTGTGACGCGTACCGGTTGAGTTCGCGGAACGCCGTGCCGTAGGCCTCGGTGCGGACGGCGTCGTCGGTGTTCTCGCGGCCCGTGTCGAGCGCGGTGTCGAGGGCGGGCACCTTCGTCTGCGTGAAGTTCACGCTCACCTGGCCGGGCGGGTTGGCCGTGGACGAGTGCCAGAAGATGTAGTTGAAGTCGGGGTCCTTCCAACCGAAGTTGCGGAACCACGACATCTGGTAGTTGCCGAACGCGACCGCGGCCAGGAACTGGGTCTGCTCGAGCGGGGTGAGGGTGGTCTTCACCCCGATCTGGGCCCACTGCTGCTGGAGCGTGGCGGCCGTGTCGGCCTTGACCTTCGAGCCGACGTCGAAGCTGATGTCGAAGCTCAGCTCGCTCTGACCGGTCTCCTGCTTGTACTTCTCGAGGTGGTCCCTCGCCTTGTCGAGGTCGGGCGCCACCCAACCCGGGTCCTCGATGTGCCAGGGGGTCTTGGGGC
>JANZZE010000308.1:479-722 GCA_026419545.1 Acidimicrobiales bacterium | reverse complement strand
CGGTGGAGGGCGACGACGGTCTTGCCGGTGCCGGGCCCACCCTGTACCACCAGCACACCGGGCAGCTCGGAGCGGATGATCTCGTCCTGCTCACCCTGGATGGTGGCGACGATGTCGCCGAGCTTGCCCGAGCGGTTGGTCTCGAGGGCCGCGATGAGCGCGCCGTGACCCGAGATCGTCGGCCGGCCGTCGGCGTCGAGGGTGCCCGAGGTCGCGCCGTTGCAGCCGTCACGGCCGAGACCG
>JANZZE010000308.1:0-469 GCA_026419545.1 Acidimicrobiales bacterium | reverse complement strand
GTTCTCGAGGGCGTCGCCGAACAGCTCGTCTTCGACACCGAGCAGCGTGCGACCCCGGGTGGCGAAGTGGCGACGGCGCACCAGGCCCATCGGTTGACGGCCCGTCGCCCGGTAGAACGGCTCGGCCACCGGCGCACGCCAGTCGACGATCACGGGTTCCTGGTGTTCGTCGCTCACCGCGATGCGCCCGATGTAGTAGCTCGCACCGGGTTCACCCCGTCGGGGCCGGCCCGACTCGTCGAGTCCCGGATGCTCGGGGTCGTCGGGCCCCTCGTCGATGCGTCCGAAGCACAGCGCGGCGTTCCCCAGCTCGAGTTGCGAGAGACGGGCGAGCATCGTGTCCCAGATGACGTCGCGCTCGTACCGGGCCTGGTTGGTACCGCCCTGGCCCACCTCGACCATCGACGTCATGTTGCGGGCCGCGGCCCTGGTCGCCTCGAGACAGTCATAGGCGTGGTCGATGTAGGCC
>JANZZE010000307.1 GCA_026419545.1 Acidimicrobiales bacterium | reverse complement strand
CCCTCGCTGTCGGGCATTTCATTGAGACCGGAAGTGACAGTTGACTCAGGACGTGTAGAACAGGTTGTTTCAATGCCCTCGCTGTCGGGCATTTCATTGAGACCCTCTGCGGTGATCTGCACCGCTGGGCCTGAGCGATCGGCGTTTCAATGCCCTCGCTGTCGGGCATTTCATTGAGACGAAAGGAGGAATATATGAAGATCAAGAACCTAACACCACAGTTTCAATGCCCTCGCTGTCGGGCATTTCATTGAGACGGTGACGAGCTTGATATCCCCCCGGAGGGGGTTGTTGCTCGCGTTTCAATGCCCTCGCTGTCGGGCATTTCATTGAGACGGACAGGTTGTTCGACCAGGTGCAAGACATTATGTCCGAGAAGTTTCAATGCCCTCGCTGTCGGGCATTTCATTGAGACTCCGAACTCGTCCTGAAGCTCATCGAGTTGGAACGCACGTTTCAATGCCCTCGCTGTCGGGCATTTCATTGAGACGCGGCCGAATATCAACTCGGTTTGGCTGTGCTCCGATCCGTTTCAATGCCCTCGCTGTCGGGCATTTCATTGAGACGAACATGGCGAGCGATACTCCGTGGGACACCAACCTTGTTTCAATGCCCTCGCTGTCGGGCATTTCATTGAGACCTTCAGCCACATTGGCAATCGAGCCAAAGTGTTCGAGTTTCAATGCCCTCGCTGTCGGGCATTTCATTGAGACTTCTGTTGTGTAAGACCT
>JANZZE010000306.1 GCA_026419545.1 Acidimicrobiales bacterium | reverse complement strand
ATGCAGGGCCTGAATGCGGTGCGGCTCGTGCTGGGCACCCGTCTGGGCGTGCGGGACGACGAGCCGCCCGAGGTCGACCCCGACGATCCCGATGCCCGCGTGTGGGCCCTCTACGAGTTGCTCGCCCTGCTCGTCGACGAATGCACCGTCGTGCTCGCCGAGGAACTCGACGGCGGTGACGACCTGGCGTGACGGTCTCGATTTGGGCCCCGTCGGCGGGCTGCTATGTTGTCTCGGCCCTCACGAGGCGCGAGCCCCCATCGTCCAGTGGCCTAGGACGCCGCCCTTTCAAGGCGGTAACACGGGTTCGAATCCCGTTGGGGGTGCGGCACGGGTTTCGGCCCGTCTCCACGGTCCCGTGGTGCAGTTTGGAGTGCACGCCGGCCTGTCAAGCCGGAGGTCGCGGGTTCAAATCCCGTCGGGACCGCTCCCACCGCTCGCGGTGGGTGACGGTCGGGTAGCTCAGTTGGCAGAGCGTCCGCCTGAAAAGCGGAAGGTCAGCGGATCGACGCCGCTCCCGACCACTCGAAGCCCTCGCCTCGGCGGGGGCTTCGTCGTGTCGGCGAGTGCGGCTACTCCTCGAAGCCGAGAACGGCGAGGAGTTCCGTGTGATCGTCGACGACGTGATCGGCCTCGTGCAGCGCCGCAGCGTCGGGCTCGTCACCGGTCGGTTCCGGAACGTCGGCCGAGGTCTCCTGGCGATCCGGGCTGGCGTCGTCGTTCACGCCCCGGT
>JANZZE010000305.1:339-763 GCA_026419545.1 Acidimicrobiales bacterium | reverse complement strand
ACAATAAATTGTTTTCAAACAAAAATCTTGTTTTTTCAGACAAGATAGTGAAAAATTCATCTATAAAAGAGAATGCAATAGTTAAACATAAAGGAATTTATTTTTTTACTTTATTAAATAAATCTGTTTACAACAAAATAAAAATTACAAATTTATCAAATAATGTTGTTGAAAAATTTTATATTAAAACATTTTCAATTGAAATTGTTAATAATTTTATTGTATTAAATACCAAACAAAATGAAATTTTTTAGATTGCTACCAAAATTACATAACCATCATTTGAATGGTAAATATAAAAAAAGCAATTTTTCATTTCTAAAATATTCCCATTAGAACACAATAATTTTTGTTTTTCTTCATTAAAATTAAAAGTAAAAGGATAGTTGTCTATATTTTTGACCAAGAAAAACAATTTTGAAGA
>JANZZE010000305.1:0-329 GCA_026419545.1 Acidimicrobiales bacterium | reverse complement strand
TAATTATGTTTTTTAATATTGTTCTGTCAATAATATTGCTAGTAACATAAATATTTGTTCCTTCACTGTTAAAAAGTGGCACTAAATCAAGTTTCATTGACAAACTATTTAAATAAGTTTGTTTAAATACCTCTAACAATTTTAAAGAATAATTTTTATCATCAAAACAAATTTTGTACATATATATGTCTCCTTGTAATGTTGGTGAACCCCCTGGGACTCGAACCCAGAACCTGCAGATTAAGAGTCTGTTGCTCTACCAATTGAGCTAGGGGTCCAATATTTGGTGCGGAGAGAGGGACTCGAACCCTCACGCTCAGTTAAGAGCA
>JANZZE010000304.1 GCA_026419545.1 Acidimicrobiales bacterium | reverse complement strand
ACGTTCAACTCCTCGTCCGCCATGGACGCCGCACCGCGGCGCGGTGGTGGATCCTTAAAACCCTTGCCCAAGCGACCGCCCCTTGTTCACCCGATGAACTGGCGGCGGCGATCGCCGCGGCCACTCCTTCCCCGCCCGATCGGGTTACTATCTATCGTACCCTGGAATGGTTGGTGGCGCAAGGCCTCGTTCGCCGCATCGCGGCCACAGACCGCGCCGCTCGCTATGAGCTCAATGCCGATCGCCCCCACCATCCTCACTTTCTCTGTCATCGCTGCGGGGAAGTTCGATGTTTGGAACCTGCCCCCGTAGCGCTTCCCCCTATGCCGCCGGGTTACGCGCCGCACCGCGCGGAGGTCGTCGTCCATGGGCTCTGCCCTCACTGCAGCCAAGCGCTCTCGCCGAAATGATCCGCTTTGACCCAAACAGCGCCGCGCTGACGATCCACAACCTCACAGCGGGCTACGACCGCCACCCGGCGATTCATCACCTGACGGCCACCATTCCGACGGGCAGTTTGGTCGCGCTCCTCGGTCCCAACGGCGCGGGCAAAACCACTCTTCTCCGTGTACTTGCTGGGGAACTTTTACCGATGACAGGGCAAATCACCGTCCCTGCGTTATGGCGCGGTCGGATTGCCTACCTACCGCAGCGCCCCAGCTGGCGGCTCGAATTTCCCCTTACCGTCGAAGAAGCGATTGCCCTGGCGCTTTGGTCAGAAGTCGGCTTTTGGCGTCCTTTTCCTCCTTCCCTGCGCGCTCGAATCGAAGAAGTCCTGACGCTCCTCGAACTTGCCCCCTTCGCTCGCCGGCCTATTTCTCACCTCTCTGGCGGCCAACAGCAGCGTGTTCGGTTTGCCCAACTTCTAATTCGTTCCCCTGCGCTTCTTCTCCTCGACGAACCCTTTACCGCCCTAGACCCTCCGAC
>JANZZE010000002.1 GCA_026419545.1 Acidimicrobiales bacterium | reverse complement strand
AGATGTGTATAAGAGACAGGTCCTGACACCGGACTGTGAGATGACGAGATCTGCGCCGATGCTGTCGATGTAGCTGGTTTCTTGGCGCAGGAAGCCGGCGTAGACGCCGGTCATCACTAGCACCATGACCAAGCCGCTCGCGACGCCAGCGAGTGCCAGAGCGCTCCGGCGCCGATCTTCGAACAAGTTGCGGCGAGCCAAAGGCACGGCCCCAACCGACCGGACGGGCCGAGCCGAAGCAACCAACCCGACGGAACCGACACGCCGGGAGGACCCCGCGGGCCCGACCGAACCAACCGGGCCAACCAACCCGACCGAGCCGACACGCCGGGAGCGCCGCGTGGTCAGCCAACGGCGTCGTGAGAGCCGCAGACGAACCACTCGCACGGTACGACGGACAGTCCGGGACAACTGTCGCATGGTCAGCCACCTGCGAACGCAACAGCCGGGGGCAGGTCAACGAGCCGGCGAAGCGGCACTACCGCAGCCACAACGCCCATCGCCAGGGCCATGGCCACGACCTGCTTCACCGCCTGAGGGGTGACGACGATGGCGAACTGCGGTCGGACCCAGCCGATCACCGCCGCCCCGGTCGCCGCCAACACCAACCCCACGAGGAGCCCCGCCAGCGCAAGCGCCAGTGTCTGCGCAAGCACAAGACGACCGAGTTGCATCCCGCTCGCTCCAAGCGCCTTGACCACGCCGTACTCGCGTCGGCGATCCATTACCGTCGAGTAGATCGTCAAGGCGATCACCAGCGTCCCGACCGAGAACGCGACCGCAAGGATGAGCCTGAGCCCAGCGGTGTAGGCCTGGCCCTTCAGCGCAAGGTCGTTCGTGCGGATCTCACTCGTCGTCAACGCGTGCAACCCGAGGCCCCGGATGTTGCGGATGGCCGTCTCCGGCTCGTCGGTACCGACGAGGACGAAGCTCGTCGTTCCTGACGAGCCGAGCAACGCGTCGGTTGCAGCGTGGGTCATGAAAACGAACGAAGCCATGAACATGTCGGCGTCGCCGGCGACACCAACGACCGTGAAGGGGCGGCCGAAAAGGGCAATTGTCTGCCCGACCGCGAGGCCCGCTCGGTTCGCCAACCCGCTGGCCACGACCACCTCATCGTCGGCGGCGGGTTCCCTCCCCTGCACCAATGACCACGGTCCTCCGGGCGATCCGGCGTCGTAACCCACCACGTAGGCCGGTACTCGCCGGCCCTCGATCAACTGGACCGAGAAAAACCCCCGGACACGCGAAACCCACGTAACTGAAGGAAGGGCTCGCACTTGATCGACCACCTGACTCGGGATCGCACTCGTCGAGCCCAGAAAGCTCCGAGTGCCGGGTTGGGCGACGAACAGCTCCGCCCCGGAGCGGTCCTCATAAACGGTGACCCGGCGATCGATACCAGTGGAGAGTCCCTCGAGAAGGACCAACAACATCAAAGCCAACCCGACCGCTGCGACGCTCGCAATCAGCCGGCCTCGCCCGCTCAGCAAGAACCGCCAAGCAACTGGGACCGACCGGGACTCCCCCGGCGACAGCCGCCATCTGCTCGCTCTAGCGCTCTCCCTCGCGCTGGCGTCGGCACTGGCTCTCGAGCTCGCCCTCTTCCGTTCCGTCGAAGTCGCGCTGGTCTCGACGCTGGCTGCACCTCCTGGTCCCGTGGTTGCCTTCCCCCGCACCCGGTCATAGTATTCACTCACCAGTGAGGGAGTCAATGCTGGTGCGGGGGGTCGGATGGGGAGTGAGCTTCAGCCGCAGGAGCAGGAGACGCTCTCGCGTGAAGTGCCACCGCTCTTGCCCGCCGGATTCCTCTTCGGCGTGTCCGACTCCGGCTACCAATCCGAGGGCGGCTACAACAGCCCCGGTGAGCCCGCCAACAACTGGGCTTCATGGGAGCGCAACGGTCGCGTGACCCCGGCGGGGGTCGGCAACCAGTTCTGGAACCGCTACCCCGAGCACTTTGACCGCGCTGCCGAAGCTGGGTGCAACAGTTACCGCCTGAGCGTCGAATGGGCGCGCTGCGAACCAGCACCCGGGGTGATCGACGATGGCGCGATCGATCATTACCGCCGCATCCTGGCGTCATGCATCGAACACAACCTTGAGCCAATCGTCGCATTGCACCACTTCACTCATCCTGAGTGGCTGGGAACCGACTTCTGGCTTCGTACCGATGCTCCCAAACACTTCAGCAGATGGGTTGCGAAAATTGTTCCTTATCTCGCACCATATTGTCAGCGGTGGACCACGATAAACGAGATAAATGCGCTGGCTATCGGCACCTACTTGATCGGTTATTTCCCGCCCGGTCGGCTCCTGCGCCCTGATCTCATGATGCGGATGGTTGACCATCTGCTTTGTGCCCACGCTCTGGCCTACGAGGCAATCCACAGGGTTCAGCCCTCTGCCACGGTCGGCACCAGTACCTATGCGTTCTGGGTCTACGACGTCGACCGTCTCCTCGTCGACGTCCTCGCGGCCCGTTCGATGGGCATTTCTCGAAACGACGTGACCGATTGGCTCGACGAACGGCGTCGCGCTTTCCATACCACCGTCCTCGAGCCACTCCCCGCCCACTATAGGCGCTGGCAGCAGACGATCAACGCCGGGATGCATTGCTTCCTGAGGCGATGGCGATCACTACCGAGCACGCTGGATGCCATTTACTCGAGCGACCACGAGCGTTGTCTCGACGTCACACAGGTCAACTACTACGACCCGAACCTCTCTAACTACCTGTGCAGACCCGGACGGCGGACCGCCGGGCGAAGACACTGGGGACCTGATCCCAAGCACTGGGAACAAACGCCGGGACCTGAACACCTCCAGCGCTACCTCGCAGCTCATCGCCTCGACGGCGTACCGATCTGGATCATGGAGAACGGCTTGTGCAACGCGGTGATCGACGGTGTTGCCCATCCGCGGGACGATGGCTGGGACAGACCCTCCTATCTCGCCCACCATCTCGCGGCCTTGGCTGACGCGCTCGAAGCCGGTATCGACGTCAGGGCCTACTTCTACTGGACCTTGTTCGACAACTATCAGTGGGGCGAGTTCGAATCCTGCTTCGGCCTTGCCGGCGTCACTCGCGACAACACAAGCGGCGACTGCAAGTTCCTCGAGCTCGACTCGATGGGCAACGACAGCATCGCCGCCTACCGCCGGCTGACCGCTGCGCTGCGCCGTGGCGACCGCTCCGAGTTGCCAAAGCGCCCGGGCCAAAAAGACCCGGGCGCTCGAGGATCCGAAATTCCAGCTCACGCCTGACGGGTGCTCCTTTCGTCGAATAGACGGTACTTGCGCACCCGTCAGGGTTTGGGAACGGGGTGAGCTGATCGGTGGGGTTGTCCCCCACGCATCAGATCGGCGGGCCGAAGTTGGTGCAGACCGCCCGGAAGTTCGGCACGTTCGGACCGAGCACGTTCAGCACGTTCTGCATTGTCGGGCTGTCGTAGTTGAGCCCGATGTGGCCTACGTTGTTCGTCGGGCACTGGTCCTGAATGGTGATGTTGCGCACGTTGCTGCCCGACAGGAAGGCGTTCGTGTAGGGCGTGACAATCAGGTCCTTCTTCGTTGCGATGACCACATACTTCACGCCGGGAACGGTGTCGCCATCCGCGAACAGTGCGTTCTGGAACGAGCTACCGACCTGTTGCTGGACGAGACTGGGGGCAGCCAACATCGCAAGAGTGTTGAAGCCGGTCAACAGGCCCAATTGCTTACCGAGTGTCTGAATGCCGCTCAACGTCGTGCCGTGGTTGCTCGGGGCCAATCCGACCAACATGTTGACCTTGGAGGCGCCACCGAGTCGCTTGATGTAGTAATTCGGCATCATGCCACCCTGCGAATGACCAACAATATCCACTTTTGTTGCGCCGGTCACCGCCAAGACTCTGTCAACAAAGGCCCGGAGCTGATCAGCGGATTTTGCGATGTCGTCAAGCCCGCTGAAGCGCTGATCGAGTGACAACAGGTTGTAGCCATAATTCAGAGCGAAGACGCAATAGCCTGCGTTCTTCAGCATCGGCGACAGCGTCGCCCAGTTGAAGCCCATGTTCTCGAACGTGCCGTGGACGAGCACGACCGGGCGTGGATGGACCGCCGTCGGCTTGCAGTTCCAGTCGTTGGCGCCTGGAACTTGTTTTGGCGAGAACATCGTGGCCGAAATGGCCTCGTTCAGTCCGCCGACTGGCAGCTCGGCCTGTGCTGGTGGCGCCGCCGTTGCAATGGCGAGCGCCGCAGCAACCCCCAGCGCCGCGACGAGCCGGCGTCGCCCGAGGCCGAACCCACGCCCAGGCTTCATCCAGCTCAGCCTTCGCCGCGACGCTTCCGGTACACGGGAAGCAAATCGGTGCTTCATGAGCAATTCCCCTTTGGTGCAGTTGGTCCCTATCGCGAGCGGCAGCCGCCGCCCACAGGTCTTTTTATTCACTCTAGGGTGAATAGTCAAGGGTTTCGCTCGGCCCAACTCGTTCAGCCAGTCTGGCCAGCGCGCTGCCCGCGCTCGTTCGGCGGTCGGCGGCAAGATCCGCAGCAGCGAGCATCGCCCGCAACTCCCGAGGAAGCGGGAAGTATTCGTCCTCTGCAGTCACTGTGAGGACCTCGACCCCGCGCCGGGGGGCGAGTCGTTCGACAACCTCGGCAACGATCGACTCTGGCACTGAGGCGCCCGCCGTGACCCCGACCGTGCCCGACAGTTCAGCGGGGAGTTCGCCGGCCGTGTCGATGCGGATGACCTGATCACATCCCGACTCCCGCGCCACCCGTTCGAGGGCATTGGTGTTCGAGGAGGTCGCCGATCCGATGACCACGACGGCGTCAACCCTCTCCACCAGCGCGCGCAGCGCTCGCTGCCGATTGGTGGTGGCGAAACAGAGGTCACTGCGGCTCGGAGTCCACACATCCGGGAATCGGGCCCGCACAGCGTCGTAGACGTCGGTCCAATCGTCAAAGCTCAGGGTGGTCTGCGACAGCAACGCAACCGGACGGTCCGTCGCTGACAACGCGTCCACGTCCTCGCGGGTCTCAACGAGCTGAACCGCCTCCGGCGCCACCGCGACCGTGCCGACCGCTTCGTCGTGTCCGGCGTGACCGACGTAGACGACTGCAAACCCTTCTGCTACTCGGCGCTTGAGTTCATGGTGCACCTTGGCAACCAGCGGGCAAGCGGCGTCGACCACCACACCCGCTCGTTCCCTCGCAGCAGCCACCACCTCCGGAGCGGTTCCATGCGCCGACAGCATCAACGGGGCACCGTGCGGCACGTCCTCGACCGTGTCGACGAAGACGACGCCGGCCCGTTCGAACAGGTCGACCACCGTGTCGTTGTGGACGATGTCGTGATAGCAGTACACGGGCGGCTCGAAGCGTTCGACCATCCTTGCCAACGCCTTGATCGCCATCTCCACGCCGGCCCAGAACCCTCGCGGGTTGGCGAGCACGACCTTCTCGACCTGCGCGTTCACGGCCTGTGACTCCCCACCTCAAGTGCTCCGAGAGCACATCGTCGCCGGTGTACCGCCTCGACCAAGTGCTTGAAGGATGTTGTGCTCCTGAGGGCACTCCCGAGGGCACATCGCCGCCGGTTGACCGTCTCGACCTGCGCGTTCACGGGTCATGAAGCCCCCCGTCGCGCTGACTCCTCGAGCTTTCGCTTGATCCGTCCGATGCGGACTGCGGCGCCGTTGACGTCGGGGCCTTGCTCCCCGAGCAACAGCTGGCGATCCACTTCGGCCTCTCCTGCCGCCGAGGTATCTGCGTCGCGGAGCGCCATGTCAATACCGTCGTCGTGGATCCGTCGAGCCCATTCGACGAGCGCCTCGACCATCTCGGATTCTTCGACGACCGCCACCACCTGCCCGCGAACGAACAGGTGGCCACGCCCCCGGCCAGCCGCGATGCCCAGATCCGCCCCCCGCGCTTCGCCCGGCCCATTCACGACGCACCCCATCACCGCGACCTGGACAGGGATTCCGAGATCCGCAAGCGCCGCTCGTGCCCGCCGAGCCACATCGATCACGTCAACCTCGGCACGACCACAGGACGGGCAAGCGATGAGATCGAGACCACGCCGCTCCCGCAGGCCCAGCGCCTCCAGCAAGACTCGACCTGCCCGAGCCTCTTCGACCGGATCCGCCGTCAACGAATACCGGATCGTGTCGCCGATGCCGTCGGCAAGCAGCGACGCGAGACCTGCCGTCGCCTTCACCAGACCTTCCGGCGGGGGCCCCGCTTCGGTCACACCGAGATGGAGTGGATGATCGACCGCCTCAGCCAACAGCCGGTAGGCCTCGATCATCAAGCGGACGTCAGAGGCCTTCACCGAAATTTTCACGGTGTCGAAGCCCACCTCCGCGAACCACGCCAGCTCTCGGCACGCGGATTCAACCAGTGCCTCAGGTGTGACCGTGCCATCACGCCGGTAGAGGTCGGGGTCGAGTGATCCCGCGTTCACTCCGATCCGGATCGGAACGTGGCGATCGCGGCACTCGGCCGCGATGAGCTTGATGTGGCGGGGATTTCGAATGTTGCCCGGATTGAGCCGGAGGCAATGGACACCGGCCTCGATCGCCGCCAGCGCCATCCGATAGTTGTTGTGCACGTCTGCGACGATCGGCACCGGCGACCGGGGAACGATCTGGGCAAGCCCGGCCGCAGCTTCTGCCTCATTGCAGGTGCATCGCACGATGTCGGCGCCCGCCGCCGCGAGTTGATAGATCTGGGCCAGCGTCGCCTCGACGTCGCGGGTCTTGGTCGTGGTCATCGACTGCACCGTGACCGGCGCGTCACCACCGACGGGCACCGATCCGACCATGATCTGGCGGCACCGTCGCCGGGTCAGCGTCGCAGTGGCTTTGCGCGACGGGTCGACCCCTGGCTCCGGTACGCGCTCGTCGTTCGCTGACGAACGCGACCGAGCGGCGCCCTCCGGTGCACTGGTCACCGTCATCGGTGCCCTCGCTGGTGCAAGACCCCATCTTCGAGCCACAGCGTTCGATCGGCGAAACGGACCAACCGGTCGTCGTGGGTCACGATGAGACTGGTCCGCTGATCTTCGTCTGCAAGTCGACGGAGGAGTTCGCCGATCTCACGGCCGTGGGCCGAATCCAAATTTGCGGTCGGCTCATCAGCCAGCAACACCGGTGGGTCGTTGGCCAGAGCCCGAGCGAGAGCAACCCGCTGTTTCTCTCCGCCCGACAGCTGGTCGGGACGTGCTCGCATCCGGTGCCCGAGATCGACCCGTTCGAGCAAGAGACGAGCGCGCTCGTACGCCCTACGTCCCCGAACCCCGGCGAGATTGCAGGCCAACGCCACGTTCTCGGCCGCGCTCAGTGCCGACAGCAGGTTGAAGTCCTGGAACACGAATCCCAGGTGGGTGGAACGGATTCGTGGAAGTTTGCGCTCCGGTACCTGTGTGATATCAGTTCCATCGATCACAACCGAACCGGCAGTGGGACGGAGCATCGCCCCAAGCATGAGCAGCAAGGTCGTTTTTCCGCTCCCCGAGGGTCCCATGATCAGGACGACCTCCCCCCGCGTCACCTCGAAGGTGACGTGGCGCACCGCGCTGACCGCCAACGGCCCACTCCCGTAGACCTTGGTGAGCTCTCGCACGACCAAGGCGGTCTCCTGCCCAGCCGAACGGGGCACGTGCCGACCCCGCTCACCCGCGGTGCGCGCGAACACGGCTGAGGTCCCAGCCGTCGAGGGCGGCACCGCTGGCGAGCGGATGGCCGACGCCGAGCGGGACGGGGGACGGCGCTCGGCGATGCCGCGGGGGCGGATCCAACGAACGGAACGCCGAGACGGCTCTGGGAACCCGTCAAAGGCAAAGTTCGGCGTATCGGGATCAACTGTCACCGTGCTGGACTGATCCACTACCGAGCGATCCGGACCATCTCCGGCAACGCTCATCGACCTGCCACCGGAGCCGCCACCGGAGCCGCAGGCACCGGCGATGCCTTGATGCCCCCAAACCGGCGATCTCGTGCCTGGTATTCACGCACCGCGTCGTAGAGGCAATCGGCGCCGAAGTCGGGCCAGAGCACATCGGTGAACACCAGCTCCGAGTAGGCAAGCTCCCACAAGAGAAAATTGCTGATCCGGTACTCGCCCGAGGTGCGCACCACGAGGTCGGGATCGGGCATGTCGGGCTGATACAGGTAGAGACTGACCAGTCGCTCATCGACTGATCCCGGTTGCACTCCGTCAGCCAGCATCCGGTTGAACGCGTCCACCAGTTCCGCCCGCCCGCCGTAGTTGAAGGCAAATGTCAACGTGAGGCCGTCGTTCGCAGCGGTCCGGGCTACCGCGTCGTCCATGGCACGAGCGAGCCGACCCGGTACCCGTCGGTCGCGCCGACCGAGGAAGCGGACCCGCACACCTCGCTCGTCGAGTTCATCGATGCGCCGGCGGAGAATCATTTCGTTGAGTCGCATGAGGAACCGGACCTCACTCGGCGGACGCTTCCAGTTCTCGGTCGAGAAGGCATACAACGTGAGCCACTCGATGCCGAGGTCAACCGCTGCGTGCACGGTGTCGACGAGCGCTTGCTCACCCGCAGCGTGACCCTCGGTTCGCTTCAGTCCCCGCTGCTGGGCCCAACGACCGTTTCCGTCCATGACACAGGCCACGTGGCTGGGGATCCGCCTGGGATCGATACCGCGGGAGCGAGCAGCTTCTGGAATCGACCGAGAAGGCGACGAACGGCGAATGGTCATGACAGCGCTCCTGCAGTGGTCAGGGATCGGGAACGGACGAGTTCTCGGACGTGCTCGGTGATCCCGTGCGCTCCCAGCCCGAGTCGGGCGAGGATGGCGTCGGGCTTGCCGTGCGGGATGAACTCGAGCGGGGTGCCGAGCACCCGTACTCGGGGCGGAGCAGCCATGCCAAGAGTCAACTCCGCAAGCTCACTAGCAATGGCCGACCCTACGCCCCCTTCACGTACGCCATCTTCGACCGTCACGACGAACCGGTGGCGTGCCGCGTCGACGAGCATGCCCGGATCGAGGGGACGCACACAGCGCGCATCCCACACGGTCGCCGAAATACCGCACCCTTCGAGGAGACCATGCGCCGTCACCGCGGCTTCCACACACTTACCGACCGCGATGATGCAGACGTCGTCTCCTTCAAAGACTCTGCGTGCGCTACAGGCCTCGCCGACCGGCCCGAGATCGAGTGACGGCGTGGTCTTGGACCAGCGGATCGAGATCGGACCCGGGCGCGGCCCAGTCGCGACCGACACCGCGTAACGCAGCATGGCGTCGAGCTCCGACAACGACGATGGTGCAAGCACGGTCATCCCCGGCACCTTCGAGAGCAACATCAGATCGAGCACGCCATGGTGAGATGGGCCGTCGTCTCCGGTGATCCCCGCACGGTCTAAGCAGAAGATCACCGGAAGCCGGTGCAGCCCCACGTCGTACATCACCTGGTCGAAGGCACGGGTGAGAAACGTGGAATAGATGGCGACGACCGGGATGAGTCCCCCCATCGCCATACCCGCCGCCGCGGTGACCGCATGCTGCTCGGCGATGCCGACATCGAAGAAGCGGTCGGGGAAGCGACGGGCGAAGGGCAACAATCCCGTTGAATCAGGCATGGCGGCGGTGATCGCGACCAGTCTCTGTTCTCGATCCGCGAGCTCGAGGAGGGTCTCGGAGAACGTGACCGTGTACGAACCAGGCTTGGCCTGGGACGTGTCATGGAGCCGCTTCACCGGGTCGGTCTCGGCCGGCGGATAGCCCCGCCCTTTCTGGGTGAGGACATGCAGGAGACGAGGACCGTGCTCTTCAGCCGCGGCTCGGAGTGCCTCCTCCAGGGCCGGCAGGTCATGCCCATCGACGACACCGAGGTAGCGGATACCAAAGGTCTCGAAGAACTCGGGAGGCTTGTCTCCCGGACGCAACAGACCCGGCCCGACTTTGGACGCGGTCGGCGCGTATGAACGACCGTTGTCGTTGAGCACCACGAGACAGTCGGCACCACTGTTGCCGAGGTTGTTCAGCCCCTCGAAGGCCATGCCGCCAGTGAGTGAGCCATCGCCGATGACCGCCACGACCCGTCGATCCGGTTTGACGGCGGCACGGAGCCCGTGCGCATAGGCGAGGATCGTCGACGCGTGACTGTTCTCCACCCAGTCGTGTTCGCTCTCGGCACGAGACGGATAGCCCGACAGCCCTCCCTCCTGTCGGAGCACCTCAAATCCTGCACGACGACCGGTGACGAGCTTGTGGGTGTAGGCCTGGTGACCGGTGTCCCACAGCAGGATGTCGCGGGGCGACGAGAAGACCCGGTGCAAGGCCAGCGTGAGCTCGACCGCACCAAGGTTGGAACCGAGGTGGCCGCCGTGGCGGAGCACCGAGTCCACGATGACCGAACGGATCTCAGCCGCGAGCTGAGCAAGCTCCTCAAAGGTCAGGTCCCGCAACGCGGCGGGCAAATCAAGGCGATCAAGCGATGTCGAGGCGCGCGCGCCCAGACGCGTATCGTTCTCCACGCTTCCCCCAAGATGAATCGCTGCCGGCCCAAGCCGACCCGAGGCTCCCTTCCCCGGTGGTGACCCGCTACGTTGACCTAGCCGGTCAGAGCAGTATTATTCACTCATCCGTGAGTGAGTCAAGCAAAAGATTTGGCTGACACGCAACGAAACCCCGGGGGGTGAAGTCATCCGGGGTCGCGGCGAGAAGTGAGGCGACATGAACGACGCCGCTCAAGCACGAACAAGACTCCACCCGGAGACACGAAAAGAGCTCCTACGAGCAGAGGCACGCAGGGTGTTCGCCGAGCGCGGTTACGCCTTGAGCGGGCTGGCTGAGATCGCCGAGCGGGCCGGCGTGAACAAGCGCCTCCTGTATTACTACTACCCAGACGGCCGGCCAGAGCTGTTCACCGCGGTCATGGCCGACCTGACTGCCGAACTCCTCGAGGTGGTCCGGACCGCGGTCTCCGCGCCGGTCAACACGGCCAGGAGGGTGGAACGCCTAGTCGACGCCTTGGTTGGGTTCTTCGAACAGCAGCCGGACGCGTTCAACCTCTTGTTCCGCGATCCGTTCGGGGTGCGCGAAACCGAGGTCGTTCAAGAAGCAGTCGCGGTGCAATCAGAGCTCGCCCGTGAGCTCGCCAAGCTGTTTGCCCATGGCGGGATACCGCCGCTGACGCTCGTCGGCATCACCTCCGGCACCCTTGCCTATGTCCTGAGGGTGATCGAGCTGAACGTAACTGGGGAACTCGACCGAGAGGCAACCGTCGACGCTTGCCTGACCTGCATCCTCGGGGTCATGTCCCAGCTCGGCGGCCCACGGAGCGGATCCTGAACAAGCACCAGCCAGCCAGCGGGACCCGACACCGGGCGCAGCCGGCAGCCCACGGACCACAGCCCCGACCCAGCTACCAACCTGCCGGTCGTCCGTTGACGCCTGCGACTGGGTGCGTAATTATTCACTCATTAGTGAGGGAATATTCCAGGGGTGCCGAGACGCACTGGCGTGGTCCCAGTCCGCGCACACAGGCCGAGCCGCAGCGTTCTTCGACGTGGACCGCACGGTGGTCGCGAAGCCGGCAATGGTGGCCTTTGCCCGGCCGCTCTACCAAGCCGGCCTGATCAATCGTCGCCTGGTCGCCCGCGCCGCCTGGAACCACCTCAGATTTCGGTACCTGCCGGTCACCCCGGACCAAATGGCACGCTTCCGCCGGGTCGGGACGCGGATCGTCACCGGCTGGGACGCCGCGGAGGTTCGCGCGATCGTCACCCGTTCGTTGCCGGAGGTCCTGGCACCGTTCGTATACGACGAAGCGGTCGCATTGATGCGGCTACACCAACGCGTCGGCCGTCCCGTGTATCTCGTCTCGGCCGAGCCGCGGGAAGTCGTCGAGCCGCTCGTCGAGTTCCTCGGGCTCGACGGGGCGCTTGCCAGTGAGGCGGCCATCGACGATGAGGGTCGCTACACGGGAGAGACCCGCGCCTGGCTCTATGGCCCCCACAAAGCACGAGCAATGACTGAGCTCGCCGGCGCTCTCGGCATCGACCTGGCCGTCTCTTATGCGTACTCGGACGCAGCGACGGACCTTCCCATGCTCGAAGCCGTGGGAAATCCCGTATGTGTGAACCCAGACCGTGCGCTCTCCGGGATCGCCGCGGCCCGCTGCTGGCAGACGCTGCGGTTCCGGCGCACACGTGCCTCCTGGCGGGCACGCAGGCCCAGCCCGACACACACTCCCTAGCGTTTTTGTGCTCCCATTCGTGGGGGCTCACAAAGGCAACAAGCGCCCGCTCGGTGGTTGACGGTCAGGCTGCTTGATTGTGCTTCAAGCCGGACGCATCGGGTCGGCACAACGCGTCGCCCTGCGCCGCGCGAGACTGCGGCGTGCCCTTTGATCACGTGACCGCACCGCTGCCGAGTGACGACGAGGAGATCCGTCGAGCACTTGAACATGCCGAGATCGCCGCGCTGCTACCTGCGCTCGCCTACACGACCGGCGACCTGTCACTGCTTCGCGACGATCTCCGGGTCGACGCAGCACTGTCGCTGCTGCCCGGTGCCGGTCTATCCGACGAAAAGCTCGCCGAAGCGCGATCCATTGCCTTTGACGCGCTCCGTCGGTTCCGCGACGGGGGTCATCAGATGGCTCCACCGCCCAACCAACAGCAGTTGCGGCAGATGCTGGAGTTTGTCGTCGGCACAGCCGAGGTCAGCGACGACTACCTGCCCCTGTTCCAAGAAGAGCTCGGCATCCCCGGCGAGGATTTGCGCGCTCCCGGCTGGCGGGCCGAGGAGATCGCCGGTCCCAGGGCCGAGGACCTGACCGTCGCCGTCATCGGTGCCGGCATGTCCGGGCTGCTCGCGGCGTATCGCCTGCAACAGGCGGGTATCCAGTACGTGGTCCTCGAAAAGAACGAGGACGTAGGCGGCACTTGGCTCGAGAACACCTATCCCGGCTGTCGCGTTGACGTTCCCAACCACTTCTACAGCTACTCGTTCGCCCAACGCGACGACTGGCCTCAATACTTCTCATCCCAGGATGTGCTGCTCGACTATTTCCGCCGGTGCGCTGATGAGTTCGGCGTGCGACCCAACATCCGGTTCCGGACTGAAGTTGCCTCAGCAGAATGGGATGAGGAACGAAGCGTCTGGATCCTCCACCTGATCACACCGGAGGGCGACCAAACACTTGAAGCTAATGCCGTCATCAGCGCCGTTGGTCAACTAAACCGGCCGAGCTACCCCGACATCCCCGGCCGGGAGTCCTTTGCTGGTCCGTCGTTCCACTCGGCTCGCTGGGACCACGACGTCGAACTCCGCGGCAAACGAGTGGCGGTCATCGGCACAGGTGCCAGCGCGGCCCAGTTCATCCCTCCGGTCGCCGAGGTTGCAGGCGAGCTCTTGGTGTTCCAGCGCACACCGCCGTGGCTGGTACCTACGCCGGAGTACTACCAGGACGTACCGGACGAGGTGAATTGGTTGTTCCGCCACATCCCCACCTATGCGCAGTGGTACCGGTTCTGGCTGTTTTGGCGTAACGCCGAAGGAATGCTCCCTCTCGTGAAGGTTGACCCCACCTGGACGAGCCAGGAATCGGTCAGTTCTCAAAATGAGATGCTCCGCCAATTTCTCGCGCTGTATCTCACCGAGCAGTTCGGTGATCGTCCCGATCTGCTCGAGAAGGTCATGCCCCACTATCCGCCAGGAGCCAAGCGGGTCATTCGAGACGACGGCATTTGGGCTCGCACCCTCAAACGAGACAACGTTCGGTTGATCGTCGAATCCATCACCGAGATAACGCCGCAGGGGATCCGGACCGCCGACGGCACCGAACACAACGTAGATGTGATCATCTACGGCACCGGCTTCCAGGCGTCTAAGTTCCTCACCCCCATGAAAGTCGTGGGACGTGGCGGCGTCGATCTCCACGAACGCTGGCACGGTGATGCCCGCGCCTATCTCGGCATCATGGTTCCGTCATTCCCGAACTTGTTCCTCCTGTATGGACCGAACACGAACATCGTGATCAACGGCAGCATCATCTTCTTCTCGGAGTGCGAAGTGCGGTATGTGCTCGGCTGCCTCCGACTGCTTCTCGAAGGTGGGTACCAATCGCTGGACTGCCGACCGGAGGTCCATGACGAGTACAACTGCCGGATCGACGAGGGCAACCTGCAGATGTCCTGGGGGGTTGCCACGGTCAACAGCTGGTACCGCAATGAGTACGGCCGCTCGGCCCAGAACTGGCCGTTCGGGCTCCTCGAGTACTGGCAACAGACCAGAGAACCTGATCCCGCTGACTACGTATGGCGCTGAGCCTGCGACCAAACCAGGCGGTCATAGCCAGGCGTGAGCTGTGGTTCTGATCATGACGAGCAGCACTAGCGAGACGCACCCCCGCTGCTCGACCGTGTGCCCGCACCACACCAGAGCGGGACACGGCCAGTCGCGGGGTCGTAGTCCCGCATCCAACGGGGTAGCAGCACCGGGTCGGCGAACTGGCGCGGGTGATGCCCAGGCATCACCGACACGACCATCACCGGCAGGACGGTGAAACCGACACTCAAAGCAAGTCGCGCCAGGCGAAACCAGGTCGCCGGGTATCGCAACCGCCGGTCGGCCCACAACTGCATGAGGGTGCCCAGGGTCGTGAAAATGCAGAGCGACAAGAACGCGACGGTGAGCGCCCAGGCGTAGCGCAGCTTCGATCCGTCCGTCGCTTCGAACACATCGTAGGTCGATGACTTGTGTTCGACTTCCTCAGCCAGGTGCCACATGAAAAGACTGGCCACGACTGGATCTGCGCGATCCATGACCCACGCCGCGTGTGACTCAGCCCAGCGGGCGACGCCATAGGAGAGCGTCTCACCAGCCGCGGCATAGGCAACGTTGAATCGCTTACTCCGCCGCCAAATGAAGTTGGCCGCTGCCTCCATCCATCCCTGCAGCCGCAGTGTCGACGGATAGCGCGCCACGATGATCTCATTGAGCTTCTTGTGCTGGGTGTAATGCCCGACTTCCTGGCGGATGTAGGTCTCAGTCCTCGCGCGGAGACCCTCATCGAGCTCACCGAGTGTGGACCGGACCGCCTTGATGAACAGGGGCTCGGCGTAGGGCATCCCGAGCGAGATGGCATTCGCGGCGGCCGCGAACTCAGGCAGGTGGGGTGACCAAGACGGATCGAGATCATCGGGATATTCGAAACGCACCCGCCGAACCGGCAAGAGACCCGACCCCATGGACACCATTATCCCTGACCTAGCCGCCCTGACCGACGTGGGCCACCACCCGGGCACACCAGCCCCACATCCAAGACCCGCACCCGAAAACCAACGAGCGGCGCGCGCTCACACCCAATCGACATCCAAGACCCCCACACCCGAAAACCAACGAGCGGCGCGCGCTCACACCCGATCGAGCGAAAGCATGCGGATGGCGTTGCCTCGCACGATGTCGTAGGCGACGTCATCGTCGAGATCGGCGACGAGTTTCTCTACGTACTCCTTCGAGTTGGGCCAGGTGGTATCGGTGTGCGGGTAGTCGGTCTCGAAACAGATGTTGTGACGCCCGACAGCCTCGAGGTTCGCAACGCCGTGGTGATCTGCGGTGAAGCACCCGAAGATACGACCCCAGTAGTACGTACTCGGCGGCTCAGGGATGCGTTCCTTGGTATGCATCCACGAATCGTGATGTTCCCAAACCGTGTCCGCACGCTCGAGTGCGTAGGGAATCCAACCGATCTGGCCTTCCGAATAGGCCAACTTCAGCTCGGGAAAGCGGATGAGCTTGCCGGAGAACAGCCAGTCGGCCATCGAGGCAAAGGCATTGTTGAAGGCAAGAGTCCCGCCGACGGCCTCCGGAGCGTCGGGCGACGCCGCTGGCATCGTGGACGATGATCCGATGTGCATGCAGATCGTGACAGCATTGGCATCGCATACCGCGAACAACGGGTCCCAGTAGTCGGTGTGGATGCTCGGCAAGCCCAATCGCGGCGGAATCTCGGAAAAACAGATTGCGTGGGCGCCTTTTGCCGAAACCCGTTCGACCTCTGCGGCGGCGAGTTCCGCGTCCCACAACGGGATGATGCACAGCGGGATGTTCATACCACCCGATGGCTCGCACCATTCCTCGATCATCCAGTCGTTGTAGGCCCGCACGCATGCAAGGGCGAGATCCTTGTCGTCGGCCTCTAGAAACGTCTGACCGCAGAAGCGGGGGAAGGTAGGGAACGGCAACGAGCCATCGACCCAGTTCAACTCGAAATCGGCGATCCTGGCATCGCGGTCGTAGCAACCGGGCCGCATCTCGTCGTAGGTGATCGGGGTCATCTGCATCACGGTCCGGTCGAACTGGGAGATGTCACCGTCGGGAGTCGCCTCGAGTGGGATGGCTACGAAGCGTTTGTGCACATAGATAACCTTGTCCTCGAAGATCCAGTAGTCGCCGGGCAGCCCATCGGGATCCATGGTGTTGACGTACTTAGCTCCTGGGCGGTGCTCGAACGGTGCCCATCGGGCCCGTTCAACCCGCGGCCCCTTGTCGCGGTACTTGCTCGGCAACCAGGTCTGCCACACATGAGGGGGTTCGACGACGTGATCGTCGACGCTGATGATCTTGGGCACTGAACCTGACACTTGTGTCAGGTTACTTCGCAGGCAGTCGCCGTTCCAGCGCCGGACGTGCTGCTCAAACGTGACGGGCGGCCGATGAGTTGCAGGGTCGGGTGAGCCGAGTACGGCGCCGACGAAAGCGTCAACTAACGTATGAGAACCGGTTCTATTCCAATGGCTAGGGGGACGCCATGGCCGAACGACCCACCAAGGCCTTCGACGCCGACAACCACTACTACGAGGCGGAGGACGCGTTCATCCGACACGTCGATCCGGCGATGCGCAGTCGCTGTATGCGATGGGCTGACATCGATGGTAAGAAGCGCCTCCTAGTCGGCGGCAAGGTCAACCGGTTCATCCCAAATCCAACGTTCGATCCCTGTTCCCGTCCAGGCGCGCTCATCGATTACTTCCGGGGCAGAACCTCGATCACCGATCTGCACACAGCGTTCGGTGAACTCGAGCCCATCAGCCCCGCCTACCGCGACCCCGCGGCCCGGGTGCGATTGATGGACGAACAGGGACTGACCGCTGCCTTTCTGTTCCCCACCCTCGGCGTCGGTATGGAAGGAGCCCTCAGCCACGACCGACCTGCGATCCTCGCCGCATTCCGAGCTTTCAACCGCTGGCTGCTCGATGACTGGACGTTCAACTTCCAGGACCGACTGTACGCAGCGCCCTACCTCACATTGGCCGACGTTGATTGGGCCGTCGATGAGCTCGAGTTCGTCCTCGACGCAGGCGCTCGAATCATCAACATGCGCCCCGGACCGATCGCGGACCCGACTGGAAATCGATCTTTCGGCCATCCCTCGCATGATCCGTTCTGGGCGCGGGTGAACGAAGCCGGAATCACGGTTGCATTCCACGCAGGGGACGCTGGCTATGGGTTCATGCTCGAGAAATGGGGCGTGAACCCAGAGTTCCAGGCCTTCCGGCTGCCAGCACTGTTCCAGCTGCTGACCATGTCGCCGATCAGCGATACGGTGGCGTCGTTCATCGCCGACGGGGTATTCGACAGGTTTCCCAACATCCGGATCGTCACCATCGAGAACGGGTCCGAGTGGGTCCGGCCGCTCTTCCAGAAACTGAAAAAGGTCTGGCAGATGCGCCGCCCGATGTTTTCAGAAGACCCTCGCGAGACCTTCCGGCGACATGTGTGGGTCGCGCCCTTCTATGAGGACGACTTGTCAGAGTTGGTTTCGTTGATCGGGATCGACCACATCATCTTCGGTTCCGACTTCCCGCATGCCGAAGGCCTCCCCGACCCGCTCTCATATGTCGAGGATCTCACTGCGGCCGGACTTGACCAGGACGCAGTCGACAAAGTCATGTACGAGAACGCCGCTCAGTTGGCCACGCCGCGAACGGCCACCTGAGACAAAGTTTCAAGGTTGGCCACAAGCCCTTTCGCAGCCCCCGGTAGACCAACCAACCCTCAGGGGGCCCCTCGCTGACCACACCCCCACGCGGTCCCGGGTTGGCCTACCAGCTTGGCGCATGACGAGACCGTCGGACCGACCTGGCGCATCACTCGCCCCTACCACGTCGCAGGCCGACCACAAACCCCCACGGCGTCGCACGTGGTGACCAGAAGCCCAGGAGAAGGTCTGCGTGCCGCAGGCGGCGAGGTTCGAGCTGGAGTCGTCGATGCGGCACCAACTGCCGCTCAGCGCACGAGTCCTGGTCATTAGGACTAGCCCTGTTCAAGCTGCATGAACCGCATCAGCAACGCTCGCCCAGCGCTTCAGCGACCCGGGATCACGGGCCCAGGCCTGTGCGGCGAAGTAGTCGACCACGCGGGTGGCAACGCCCCGGTAACGTTCAACGAGAGCGGAACCGATCTCGTCCCAGGTCCCAGCGACCACGAAGTGAGCCAGACATTCGTCAGAGATCACCGAGATCATTCCCGCCAAGTCTCCGGCCTTCTGTCGTTCTCGGAGCTTCGCGGTCGTGCCATCGAACCCGATTTGATCGAAGATGAACGCGTAATTCGGCGTCGATCCGTAGAACGCGACTTGTGCGCGTGCTAGCTCCCACCACTGGCGGCGATCTTCCTCAGAATCGCCCGGTGCAATAAAGCACGGGACGATCACCTCGAGCTCGCCTAGCGACCGTCCGGCCGCGGCCACACCCTGAGCCAAGCAGGGCAGGACCATCTCTCGCAGATACGTCGGGGTGTTGAGCGGGTGAACGTGCACGCCGTCGGCGACCTGACCGGCCATTCGCAACATCCAAGGATTCACCGCAGCCACGTCGATCGGCGGGTCGGGAAATGCGATCGGCCCCGGTGACCACATCGGCGGGAGCAACGACAGCTTCCAGTACTGCCCGTCGAAGTTCAACGGGGCGCTACCGCGAAAGGCCGCAAAGCACGCGCGGACGGCCAGCACGTACTCGCGGAGCCGAGGCCCTGGGGAGTCGAAGCACATCCCGTAACGACGTTCGATGTGTGCCCGGACCTGAGTACCGAGACCAAGCCGGAAACGTCCGCCACTAGCTTCGGCGAGTTCCCACGCGGTCGCGGCCGTCACCATCGGGCTTCGCGCAAACGCGACTGCGATACCCGTGAGCACGTCGACGGGCGCAGCGAGCGAGGCTACGGCGCATCCCAGGTAGGCCGTTCGGCCGGCCTCAGTCACCACGAGACCATCGAAACCTGCAGCATGGGCGTCGCGGGCAAGGTCCTGCATCCGGGTCAGCGGGAGGCCACCTGTCATCAAGTCGAAGCGCATCACCCCACAAAACCACAGCCGCCATGCCGCTACCGCATCGACGACACTGCCTCCCGGCCGAACGCCCCACGCCCCGTGAACGCCCAGCACCGGCCCGATCGTCGGCGAACATCGACGACACAGCCTCCCGGCCGAAAGACACGCATCGGCGACACCACCGCACAACAGCCCCGGCCGCGCGAGGTCACAGTCAGGTCAGCGGCGTCTTCGCATCACAATGACCGCGGGTCAACTGATGTCGCGAACTGGTGGGGGTTGGAGTTTGCGTTTGCCAGAGGTGGGATCGGGTCGGGAGAGAGTCCAGCCCCGGTGGGTCTTCAGAGCGTGGTGTTGTCGACCAAGACGGGTGACGCAGGTCGCATCCCAGCCTGTGAAATCGTCAATCTCAAAGCCGAGTTCTTCGTCGCAACCATCCACGACACTCTCGCCACGACAGCGCTGTCCGCTGGTGCGCGATGGCAGCCCGTCCAAGATGACAACGTTGAGTACGTCAACACCTCCAGTGAGCACCAACGCCAAGGTGGCCGCGCCGAGCAGGTTCTCGATCGCCGAGACCGCCACCGACCCGACACCGGCAATATCGCAAATCTCGCCTCCTTCGATCGTCAAGTCGATGGTTTCCCTCGCCTCCTCCCTAGCCAGAATGCACAGACGGCAAGGGCTGGAGGACTCCCTTCATCGCGAGCACCTCGTGAACCCCATTGGCCGACCACAACCGACGGGGCGACGAGACACTCAAGCCGACCGACGCGCTCGACGTGCCCGGCGGGCGAGTTCGAGCGTCAGTCCAGCGGGCCCGAACCACCAGGTGAGCACAAGAGGCAGCCGCGCCGTGCGACCCTCGTCCAGGTTCGACCGCCAAATCCAACGGCCGACCATGAGATCGAAGGCGAGGTAGTGGGTCCAGCCAGCAAGAAAGCCTGTCGGATTGGTAAGACCCCGCCGCAGCGAATCCGGGTCGCTGATGTCAATGCGCTCGTCGCTCGCCACCACAGCCACCCCAAGCAGCGTTACGTAGGTGAGACCCAGGCCAGCGAGCGCGTAGGTTGCGCGGCGCGCGAGCCAGGCGGTCAGCCGCGCTCGGGGGAAGAGAACCATTGCTAGCCACACCGGCGCGGTGGACAGGTTGAGTGCCGTGAACGCCATCTTGTGGGCATCCGACATCGGTTGGAGCACACCGCTCCGGGATTCGTTCCCGAACGATTGGTCCTCGCCCATGTGAACCCTCCTGAACGCTTGAACTGATACAAGCACATCGAGCAGCGTGCTTCCCATCGCAAATCAGTTCCCTTTCGACCGAACACCCACCCGTGACCGTGGAGATGCACCGCAAACAGACCGCAAGTCGCGAATCAGTTCCCCGTCGACCGAATAGCCACCCCTAAGAAAGCCCGGAACGGACTCCATACGGCGTGTATCCCATCGCACCACCATCTGGTTGATGACATCCAGATGAATGTGGTCCCATGACCCCATTGAGTACATCTGCGCCCTTCGGTGAGCAGCACTGAGTAAGGGAGACCGCGGAAACATATGGGCACGACGGATGACGAGCGAGCTGCGGCGATCAGACGACTCGAGAACAAGCGCGCGTTCTGGCAACACTTGGCCGTGTATTTAGCGGTGAACGCCTTTCTTGTCATCATTTGGGCGGTCGCTTCTCGCGGCCATTTCTGGCCGATCTGGGTCATCGTTCCCTGGGGGATTGGTCTGCTGATACATGCCCTGAGCGCCTTCCAACGTCCGTTTTCCGAATCAGAGATCCAGCGCGAAATCAATAGAGCACTGCCAGACAAGGACTCTTGACACAGCGCAGAGCCCGCAGACATTCGTCACTGACAGATCACCCAATCGGGTGTCGACGTTGCCTCTGACGAGACTGGACAATTCCAGAACATCTCAGCAGTGCACTTCACAGCGATCGGCGAACCGGCCGGAAGCGCTCAACGATACTTCTGACGGAGCCGGGCTCCGGTAACGATGACCTTCTGATACAGGCCAGCCGGTAGCCGAGAAATGAAGTCGATGAACTTGGCGTCTGCCCCGACGAGGACGCGGCGCTTGTTCTTGGCCACTGCAGCAAGGATCACCTCGGCTGCTCGTTCCGGCGTTGTGCGAGCGACGGCGTCGAACCCCCGACGGGCATCGTCGATGCTGCCGGTGAATGGCGCCACGCTCTGGTGCAGGCGCGCATTGCGAGCGATGTTGGTCTTGATGCCACCGGGGTGAACCGTCGTGCATGACACACCGCAGCGCTCGATCTCGAGTTCGATGCGCAGGGCATCGGTGAAACCGCGGACGCCGAACTTTGCTGCGTTGTAGGCCGACTGGGTCGGGATGCTGATCAGACCGAACACACTCGACACGTTGACGATATGACCTTCGCCAGCCGCTTTGAGGTGGGGCAGGAACGCCTGGGTGCCGTGCACGACGCCCCAGAAGTTGATGTCCATGAGCCACACGAAATCTTCGTAGCTCATCGAATCAATCGTTGCTCCAAGCGCGACCCCAGCGTTGTTGATGGCCAGATTGACCTTGCCGTGGTCAGCGACCACCTGATCGGCCCACGCGAACACATCCACACGGTTGGCAACGTCGAGCTGTTGGGCGGTCACCTTCACCCCGAACCCCTCGCATGCTGAGACCGTTTGAGCCAAGCCGCTCTCATCGATGTCGGCCAGCGCAAGCGGTGCGTGGCGCCTGGCCAACTCAACCGCAAGCGCCCGCCCGATACCTGACGCCGCGCCAGTAATCGCTGCGACCCGCCCTTCGAACCATTCCATATTGCTCCCCCCAATTGACTCGGCTCAGACGACTGCCGCGAAATCCTCGTCGTCGACTGCGGAACCGGCACGGTTCACCACTGCCGATTCCTCAACAGCGGGCTCAGCCACAACCGCTGTGCCAGTCTCAGGACCTTCAGGCTCGGCCGAGGCCTTGACCGGCTCAGCCGGAACGGGATTGGAGAGTTCTAGTCCTTCGTCGACAACCGGACGCAACCGCATGGCGCGGTAGTCGCGCAGGTAGCTCTGATACACCCGCCACGGGAACCGGTTGCCCTGCTTCGGGAAACGATCAACGGCGCGCAACACATACCCGGACGTGAGGGAGAGCAGCGGCTGCGGATGCACGTCGGGATCGCGGTTCACCGGAGTGGCTTGGCGCATCCCACGCTCCCGCATCTCGTTGAGTAGGCGAGCCACCAGCTGCGAGGTGAGATCAGCTTTCAAGGTCCAACTTGCGTTCGTATACCCGACGGCCATCGCGAAGTTCGGCACGTCCTCGAGCATCATTCCCTTGTAGGCCAGCTTGTTAGTGACGTCCATTACTTTGCCGTCGACGGCCAGCTCCATCCCCCCGATGAACAACAACTCGAGCCCGGTCGCGGTCACGATGATGTCGGCTTCGAGCTCACGACCGGATTCGAGGAGGATGCCGCGTTCGGTGAAGCGGTCGATCCGATCGGTCACGACCGAAGCCGAGCCGTTGCGAATCGCTGCGAACAAATCACCGTCCGTCACCGCGCACAAACGCTGGTCCCACGGGTCATAACGCGGGTTGAAATGAGTCTCGACGTCGTAGCCGGGTGGAAGTTGGCGTTCGACACCTCGCCGGAGCAAGCGACGGACGAGCTGCGGACGTTTGCGGCTCAGATTGTACATGCCCTGAGTACCGAGTGCGTGAAGCCAACGCAACAATGCTCCAGCCAACCGCTCAGGCAGCACACGCCGGATGAACCCAGCGAGTGGGTTCACCGTCGGGACCGAGATCATGTAGGTCGGTGACCGTTGCAGCATCGTGACGTGGGCAGCGGTCTGGGCCATCGCCGGCACGAGCGTCACCGCCGTCGCGCCGCTCCCGATCACGATGACGCGTTTGCCCGCGTAGTCGAGATCCTCGGGCCATTCCTGCGGATGCACTAGGGTGCCCGCGAACTTCTCCATGTCGGGGAAGTCAGGCAGGTAGCCCCGGTCGTAGCGGTAGTAGCCGCAGCACGAGAACAGGAATGAGCACGTGACCACCAGCCGTTCACCGGTGTCGGTGCGTTCAGCCTCAACCCGCCACTGGGCCTGGGCACTCGACCAATCAGCCCGCAGGATGCGGTGATTGAACCGGATATGTGTATCGATGCCGAATTCGGCCGCGGTGTCCCGGATGTAGCGAAGGATCGACGGACCGTCCGCAATCGACTTCTCGCCAGGCCAGGGGCGGAACGGGTAGCCCAGCGTGTGCATGTCTGAGTCGGACCGGATGCCCGGATACCGGAAGAGGTCCCACGTACCGCCGATCGCATCCCTGGCCTCGAAGATCGCATAGGTCGCCCATGGGCATTGCGATTGGATCCGGTACGCAGCGCCGATGCCCGAAAGACCTGCGCCGACGATGAGGACGTCGAAGTGCTCCGGTTCCGTTTCGGTCAGCGCGCGGGCATCGTCCATCGGTGTCCCTTCCACGTCCACGCGTGCGTTCACGCTGCCGCCGCTGCGACCGAGGTCAGCTTGTCGTTGAGCGTCCCCTCCGCCCCGAACAACGCCTCCCGCCACTGTGCCACCAGTTCGGTGGTGTCACGGTCATCGGGATGGAAGCCACGTCGGTCATAGGAACGGAGTTGGTCCCACAACTGCCGCTGCAGGAACGGCGTCTGCTTGAACCGGCGCCAGCTCGCTCGCAAAGTTCCCGGTCGGTAGGTCGCCCGGTCACGCAACAGGGATCCGATCACCATCAGCACGGTCACCACCGCAAACGCCTTGCGGATGACCTTCATCGTCCAGATCCGCACCCGCTCGGATCCTCCAATGGCACGGTAGACGTCGAAGGCCACTGCCTTGTGTTCGGCTTCCTCCAACGCGTGCCACAGGAACAGATCGCGCACTGCCGGATGGCCCATGCGATTCCGGAAGTCCTCATCGCTCAAGACGAGTTCCGCAAGGGTCGCGGTGAAATGTTCGAGAGCGGCCGTCACCGCCAGGTTGACCTGCGGCGGTCCAACCTTCTCCCGAGCGGTCAACGCCCAGCGCACGAGCTGCTCGTAGCGCTTGGTGGGATAACCGAGCTCGGCCAGCCGGTCGTTGAACGCCCGGTGCTCGCGCCCGTGAACCGACTCCTGACCGATGAACCCGGTGACCTGACGCTTGAGCTCTGGATCGGAGATCTGGCTGCGGTAATGCCGGACCGAGCGTACGAAGAAATCTTCGCCGTCAGGGAAGAGCGACGAGAGCGTGGCGATGAGGTGGCTCGCAATCAGATCCCCGTCCGCCGCGAAATGTTTGGGCACCGAACGCAGCGACTCCTCGAACGAAATCCGTCGAGTCGGAACATCACGCACCGCTTTGTCTGCCCCTTTGTCTACTCCGGCCGGAGCAGCAGGCGCTGTCGGCGTTGGCGACGTCTCCTTGGTTGTCGTGGCCATCGGCATCCCCCTCGATCCAGGGCCCCGGTTTCCGGGACCAGCGCCATCAAGGCCAAGATAAACGAATTGAGTATTTCTCTCAAACACTCAATTGTGTTATCTTTGTCACGATGGCTGCGCAGACCAAGGCCAAGACCAGCAGCCCGGAGCCCAGCACGCACGCTCGTGCCGGGAGGACCCGCGTGTCCACCAAGCCCAGTCCGACCGAAGGTAAAGGAGCCCAGACCCGCAGGGCCATCCTCGACGCAGCCATCGCTCGGTTCGCCCGCGACGGCTTCCGAGCCACGTCAGTCGCCGACATCGCGCGTGACGCCGGCGTTGGAGGAACGATCACCTACGCGTACTTCCCGAACAAAGAAGCGCTCTTCCTTGCCGCCCTCGACGAGGACGCAGCCGGCGTGATCGAGGAAGCTGTGCCCCTGACCGAAGTCGGACCGACCGATCGGCACTGGAACGAGTCGCTGCTGTTGACACTGGTCGAGGCGGTCGAACGGCACCCGCTTGCCCGCCGGGTCCTTGCCGGCCTCGAACCGCATGCGACGATGCGTATGGCGGAGATACCGGCGCTTCGGGAACTGCGCAAGGGTATTGCTGACCGGCTGCGCGCCGACCAGCTTGCTGGCGTTGTACGCGACGACATCGATCCGGTGGCGACAGCCAACGGTCTTGTCGCGATCAGCCTGTCGCTGCTGATGGCCGTACTCCAATTTGGATCCGACGAGGCGGCCTCATATGCCAGCGACGTAGTTGCCGTGCTCGAGGCCGCACTGATCGCGCCGCAGCCTTGACACTGCTCCTGCTTTCCGCTCCGATCTTCCCCGCTGGAACTCCAACTTCTGCGGCAACGCTAAGCACTGGTGCCGCCACGCGGCACCAGTGCGAGCTGACGTGACTGGGCAATGAGCCGCCCCGAAGCGTCCCACACTTCACCGTCCTCCTCGAGATAGCCGCCCGTGACGAACCGAGTTGAGAACGAGCACCGGAGCCAACCCGGCTGCGGCACTGCGCGTACATGAGCCGTGAGCTCGACGGTTGGCGTCCACCCGACCGGGAGCGCGGCGTTGAAAATCGTCGGGGGAAATCCGTCGACTGCAACGAGCAAGCCCAGCGGATCGACCTCCTCGTCATCGCGAAAGCGGAACCAGCCGCGCACACGGGCCTTGCCGGTCACGGCGCCCTCGATGAAGCCCGCGTCTTCGGGATGAAGCCGAAGGTCGACCTGGTCCACAAACGACGGGACGCGGTCGTGGTCACCCGACGGCTTCATCGGCCGCATTAGGACGCAATCCTCCGGTGACGGGAGCGCTGGCGGCGAGGCGTCCACCAGCAACGGCTCCGGAGCGACGTCAAGGGTGGTGGTCGTGCCGAGTGCCACGATGATCGGCTGGTCACCGACGAGCATCTTGGCTGTCGCGGTCGCGTGGCGGTTGCCGATCCGGACCGACTCGACCTCGATGACGACCGGGCCAACCTTGCCGGGCGCCAGATAGTGGGCCGTCATGGTCACGGGATGTGGCTTGCCGGTTGCTTCGGTGATTGCCCGGGCGATGATCGCCAGCAGGTAGCCACCGTTGGCGTTCCCCGCGATATCCCACCCGGGCTCGATGGCTGCCTCGAAGGACGTGTCGCCTACCCGCCTTACCGTCGTGTCGTCGCGAAAGCTCACCCGAGGGACGCTACCGCCCGCCCTGTTGCGCCTGGCGAACGGTCAACCCGGCGATGCGCACGAGCCCGCGCCAACCGGATCACATCACTGCCCCGGTCAGATCAACCCGGATAGCACGCGCACGAACTGCCACAAGGTCCTTGCGGCGGCGCGGTCTCGTTGACCGAAGCGCCCACGGAAGCAAAAACCGAAAGCAAGCGACGAGCGCCAACATGACCCTCAGGGCAGACCGCGGCCGCGTCGGACTCGCTCATCGGGCGGCGTTGCTCAAAGGTCACGCCGCACGTCTGGCATCGATATTCGTACAAGGGCACGACACGGATCGTACCAATCCTGAGCGGCCCTTCGGTTCAGGAGTCGATGCCCCGAGTGGTTAGCGTCAAGCGCCATGCAATCTGATGCTGAGTTTCTCGGTCTGCGGCCGGGCGACGAACCTGGCCACTACCACTTCCGGGTGGAGAACCACCTCGCTCGCCTCGATGGCCATCTCTACGGTGGAACAGCTATCGCCGCGTCGATCACCGCCGCCGAGTTGCTCTCCGAACGACCGGCGTTGTGGATGACGACCCAGTTCGTTTCAACTGCTCCTCCAGGCGCGGACATCAAGGTGACCGCAGAGGTACTGGCGCCTGGCCGCCGCACCAACCAGGTGCGGGTCACCGGCACCGACGCTGCTGGCGACGTCATGTTCGCCTCGCTCGGGGCAACTGGCCATCACCGAGCCGAAGGCCTCAAGGGCGTGTTCGAGAACGCGCCGACGGTCGATCCACCTGATGCGTCCGAGCCCTCGAACCCGTTCGCTGTTCTGACCCGCCGCCTCGGCATCGACAATCCGTTTCCCCTTCCGTCAGGGGGATCAGGGTTCGCGGCAGTCATCGAGTTCCGCGAGCCCGAGATCCGTCAGCACCCCGACCCGGGACCAGGACGCTTGTGCCTATGGGTCCGACGGTGTGACCGTGCGCCGCTGACACCCGCAATCATCGCCTACATCGCCGACCTCGTACCGCTGTCGATCGCGGCGGCCTGCGGGGTCATGGCCTTCGGCATCAGCCTCGACAATTCGATCCGCATCGGTGCGTTCGACGAGACCGAATGGGTATTGGTCGACCTGCGGCCCCACCTTGCGGTCGGCGATTACGGTCATGGGGCCGCGCACCTGTGGAGCCAGAATGGTCGGTTGCTCGCCACCGCGAGCCAGTCAGCGTCGATGCGGACCGTCGATATCGCAGCCTTCCGCAACCGTGTCAGCCAACAGACCTCGTAGGGTCCCACTCCAGTGCGTTCCCCTTGGGCATTGACTAGTGCATCTCGCCGAGCGCCGGCAGTCGCTGACGAATCCGGCAGCCACTGCCCCCGCTGGAAACGGCCAACAGGTCAAAGCGCGAGCGCGTCCGGTCGGGGGCGGCCGGGTGCAACGGTGCGCGCCAGGATGCCGAGTGTGGCACGTAACGCTGATTCGGGGATGACCGGGAAGATTCCCGAGTCCTTCCAGGACTGGTCCACCTCGGACCAGTCGTAATACGAGGTCACCAATGTGCCCCCATCGATCGGCTCAAGCCGGTAACCATATCGGTGGCCCAGATTGAGCTGCCCTTCGACAACCCAGGAGATCTCACGATCCTGTTCGTAGGTCACGATCCGGATCGTCACGTCATAAAGCCCCAAGGGGAAATCGTTCAGCGCTTCCCGATCCATGTGCACGGTGAACGTGTCCCCAACCGCGGTCACTGGATCCCCGGTGGCGGCCATCAGCATCCCTGAGCTGTCGATCGCGACATGTCCCTGCGGATCGCACAGCGTGCGAAAGATCGTCGACGGGTCCGCCGCTATGGCTCTTTGGACTTCGATCCGCTCCTCAGGCACGGCTGGATGCTCGCACAGACACCACCCCCCAGCCAAGCGATGCCGACAGCGAACCAATGGACGCGGGCCGCATTCTCATCACCATGAGCGATGTGCCAGCCGAACAACTCCGCCACGTCACAACGCGTACAGGACGCCGTGCGCCGCAGTTACATAACCGATCTGACCGGAACCGCGAAGCTCCTCGCTCAACGCGGGCGGTAGGCGACATACACCGAGCCGTTACCGAATCGCCGGTGGTCCACAAGCTCCAACTCGAGACGCAGACCAGGAGGAAGCGCTGGTTTCCCACCACCAATGATCACCGGCACAAGTACGAGGCCAATGCGGTCGACGAGCCCAGCGCGCAACGCATGGCCCGCCAGCTCGGGACCGCTCACCAAGAGATCGGCCGCAGTCGATGCTTTGAGCGATTCGATCTCTCTGACATCAAAGCTGGAGGAGATCCGGGTCCGCGCCGTGATGGGTTCAGTCAAGGTCGACGAATACACGATCTTGTCGGAGTCCTGCCAGGCCGCGGCGAATTCCGCAAGCACCGGAGACAGAGCCACGAACGACGGATCGGTCTCCCACACCGCCATCGTCTCGTACATACGCCGACCGAGCAGCTGGAACCCGATTCCTGCCATCAGATCGTTGTAGAAGCGGTGCAGCTCTTCGTCGGGCGCCGACCAGTCGAAAGACCCGGACTCGTCCTCGGTGAACCCATCCAGGGAACAATTGGCGAGGTACCAGAGCGTTCCCATCAAAATCGAATCCCTTCGTAGCTCAGGCGACCTACCCGCGCGGGCCACCGATGCCCGACCGACACTCCAATACTCAGTAGTCGATGACCGACCGACACACCGATCCTCAGTAGTCGATGCCCTTCTTTGCCCGGATCCCGGATTGGTACGCGTGCTTGACGTTTGCAATCTCTGAGACCGTGTCGGCGATCTCGATCAGCGAAGCGGGTGCGTTGCGACCGGTCAACACGACGTTCACCCGCTCGGGGCGGGTCCTGATCGTCTCGATGACCTCCTCGAGGTCGATCCATCCCCAGTTGATCGGGTACGTGATCTCATCGAGCACGACGAGGCCGTACTCGCCACCAGTAATGATCGATCGGGCGTGGCGCCATGCCCCAGCAGCGACCGCTTGGTCGACGCTGAGATCAGCGGAGTCCCAGGTGAAACCCTCCCCTTGTGCCCACCAGTCGACACCGAGTTGCCGGCAGATCTTCTCCTCGCCGGTGCGCCACTTCCCCGACTTGAGGAATTGCACGACAGCAACTGGCCAGCCTTGCGCCACCGCTCGCACGACCACACCGATGGCCGCAGACGTCTTCCCTTTTCCCGGTCCTGTGTTGACGAGAACGAGGGATGGGACACGGCGGAGCCCGTCAGGCCGCGGGTCCTCGGTCGGGATGTCGTCGGGGGAACGTTCGGGCATCCTGACTCCCAGGTGTTGTTTCACCGTTGCGGAACAACGGCTTCGGATGGTGGATCCAGATCGTCGAGTGCGAGCAGCGTCGCGCCTGATTCAGCCGCGAGCTGGCGTGCGAACCCAAGTCGGACCGGCCCATGCTCGCTGTCGAGCACGACGAGCCCGATGCCACGTCGCACGAGCCCTGCTGCCGTGTCGATCGCGTCCTTGATCGCATCCCGCGACGCCATCCCGGATCCAGTTGCCCGTCCATCGGTGACGAGCACGATCACGGCGTGCTGTCCGCGCGCCGAGGCATCGACCAATCTCGCCGCCTCCCGAAGTCCCGCCGCGATGGGAGATGTCCCTCCAGTGCGGAGTTCTTCGAGCCGAGCCCTGGCCACTTCGACTGAACCGGTCGGCCGCAACACCGTCACTGCCTCGTCATCGCGGAACGTAACAACCGCGACTCGGCAGCGGCGCCGGTACGCATCGGTGAGCAGCCCCAAGACCGCGGCCTTGGTGACGGCCATACGGTGTTCGACGCCCATCGAGCCCGATGCGTCAAGCGCGAAGACGATCAGCGTTGCGCTCTGCTGTTCCCTGACAACGGTGCGCAGATCGTCCGGTTGGGGATGAGCCGAGGGATCACCGTGGACCGCGCGCCGAGAAGCCAGCGCGATCGCCGAGGCCAACGGGTCAGCTGGGCCAACGTCGGTAGTAGAAGCCCGGATCTTCCGGCCACGGTGGCTATCAACTGTCACGCCACGACCGCTCAGCCCGCGCTGCCCCACCGTCGTCACCTGCGGCAGCGTGAGATGACCAGCGAGGCCCTCCGATGCACGATCGAGACGGTCAACCGGAGCGGAGCCACCGTTGCTCAGCCCTTGCGCCGGACCGGAGTCTGACCCTGGCTCCGGCCTCGGGGCTGTCGTAGATCCGTCACCAGCGCTGGCGTCACCAGAACCCGCACCATCCAAGGCGGAGGCCAGAGCCGTGCGATCTCGAGGTCGACCACCGGCAGCACCGGGCTCATAAGACGCTTTGCCATTCGCGTTCAACGGATCTGTAGCCAGAGCGCGGGCGAACGCGTCGTCGAGTTCCTCCTGCTCGATACCAGGCGTATCGAACGGGCGCCGCCTACGGCGATGCGCCAGGACGAGCGCAGCGACTCGGCGCACGTCGTCTGTTGTCACGCGGTCCCGGCCATCAAGCGCCGCATTCGCCCGTGCTGCGCGAACCAACATCAGGTCGGCGCGCAGGCCCTCGGCACCAACCTCGAGCGCAAGCGCGCTCGCGACCTGAAGCACGTGGTCAGGTACCGCCACGCCCAGATCACGGGCCCGTCCGATCTGGGCCCGGAAGTCCTCGGTCAAAGCGTCGTAGCCATCGGCAACAGCTGACCAGTCAGCTGCGAGTTGGCGACGGACCGCCTCGACCCGCGATGCAACATCGGCCGGCGCCTGGACATCGACAGCAAGCCCGAACCGGTCGAGCAGCTGGGGCCGTAGTTCACCCTCCTCCGGGTTCATCGACGCAACAAGCACAAAGCGCGCCGGATGGGTGTGCGAGACCCCGTCACGCTCGACCCGATTGATCCCCGATACTGCGACATCCAGCAGCGCATCGACCAGATGGTCGGCGAGCAAGTTGATCTCGTCGACATACAGGACTCCACTATGCGCTGCCGACAACAAGCCCGGCCGGAACACGGGCTGCGCATTGGCCAGCAACTCGGTGAGATCCAGCGAGCCGAGCACCCGGTCCTCACTGGCCCCCAATGGGAGCTCTACGAACGGCGCATCACCAGGCAAAAGCTCCGCGAGCCCCCGGGCCAGGGTTGTCTTGGCAGAACCCTTGTCGCCCCGCAACAACACACCGCCCAGCAACGGTTCCACTGCGGCGAGCAACAAGGCTCGCTTGGCCGCCTCCTGACCGACAACCGCGGCAAAGGGGAGGCGCTGGGTCACCGCTGCTCCTCCCACCCTTCGGCTTCGAGCACGGCATGTCGCAAGACTTCGAGTGATTCGTCCGACGCGCTCCACATGCCCCGCTCCCATGCTTCAAGCAGCCGCTCCGCGATCGAACGCAACGCCCAGGGGTTCGACTCACCAAAAAACTTGCGCACGCCGGGATCAGCAACGTAAGCCGCGGTGACCTTTTCATACATCCAGTCATCGACAACCCGAGCGGTCGCGTCGTAACCGAACAAGAAGTCGACTGTCGCAGCCATCTCGGCGGCACCCTTGTAGCCGTGCCGCTGCATCGCCTCGATCCAACGAGGGTTGATGACACGGGTGCGAACAACACGGGCCGCTTCCTCGGCAAGCGACCGCACCACAGGTCGAGACGGATCGGACGAATCACCAAACCACGCTCGCGGGTCAGCCCCGGTTAAAGAACGGATCGTTGCGATCATGCCGCCGTGATCCTGGAAATAGTCATCGGAATCGAAGATGTCGTGTTCCCGGTTGTCCTGGTTCTTCACCGCGACATCGATGAGCGCAAACCGGCGCTCCATCGCTGCTCGGTCAGGAACGCCAAAACCATGGCGGCCGTAGCTATAACCCGACCACACCAGATAGATCTCCGCGAGGTCACGATCGTCTCTCCATGACCGCTGCTCGAGCGCGCTGAGCAGACCGACGCCGTACGCGCCAGGAGTTGGTCCGTAAATGCGGGGATCGTCGGCGCCATGGGCCCGGACATAGTTGTCGTCCGGATCCTCGTCGAGCGACGCGGCCAGACGCACCGCGTCGTCAACGAGATGGACCAAGTTCGGGAACGCGTCGCGAAAGAAGCCACTGATCCGCAACGTGACGTCGATGCGGGGCCGACCGAGTTCGTCGAGGGGAATCGGTTCGAGCCCGACCACGCGGCGCGATTCGGCTTCCCACACCGGCCGGATGCCCAACAGTGCCAACGCTTCGGAAACATCGTCGCCTTGGGTGCGCATCAGCGCCGTTCCCCACAGCACCAACCCCACCGATCGCGGATAGCTCCCGGTCTCAGCGAGATGGCGCTCGAGAAGTGCATCGGCAAGCCGGACACCGACATCCCACGACAGCTGCGATGGGAGCGCTTTGGGGTCAAGTGAATAGAAGTTCCGTCCGGTCGGCAAAACATGGGCACCGCCGCGGGTGAGGGTCCCACTCGGACCGGCAGGCACGTACCGACCGTCGAGTCCCGCCAACAGGTTGGTGATCTCATCAGTGGCACGCAGCAAGTTCGGTACGAGCCACGAGCACACCCACTGCAACACCGGCGGTTCGTCAACGTCGGGATGCCAACCACGAGCCGCTGCTGCCTCGACCATCGCCCGAGCGCGAGCCTCGATCGCATCGAGTGCCAACGGGTCGTGGCGATCGACACCAAGTTCGGCTGCGACGGTGTCCCGCAATGATGGGATCCGACCATGGCCGAGCCGGGTGATGGCGAGGACGAGTTCGATCAATGCCGTACCGCTCGGGGGTTCACCGAGCACATGGAGGCCGCCCCGGATCTGCGCGTCCTTCAGGCCACACAGATAGCCGTCGACGCTGGCGATGACGTCGTCGAACTCATCGCCGTCCGGTTGCGCATCAAGACCCAGATCACGATCGATCGAAGCGTCGGTCAAGGTCTGCCAGATCTTGCTGCGCAACGCCGGCAGCTTCGCGGGGTCGAGGCTCTGGATCTGACTGTATTCGTCGAAGAGCTGCTCGATCTCAGCCAACTCGTCGTAGGTGTCGGCCCGAGTCATCGGTGGCAACAAGTGATCGATGACCACCGCGTGGGCTCGGCGTTTGGCTTGGCTGCCCTCCCCGGGGTCGTTCACCACGAACGGATAGAAGAACGGGACGTCACCGAGCGCGGCGTCAGGCCAACACGAGGCCGACAAGGCAAGCGGCTTGCCGGGTAACCATTCAAGCGTTCCGTGTTTGCCGAGATGGACGATCGCATCGGCGCCCCACATCTCGTCGAGCCACCGGTAGAAGGCGAGATAGTGGTGAGCCGGCGGCAAGTTCGGCGAGTGATACACCGCAACCGGATCATCGCCGTAGCCCCGAGGGGGTTGGATCGCAACGATCACGTTACCGAGATCGACCCCGCTGAACATCAGCTTGCCGTCGTGAACCCGCTGGCGGCCCGGGGGGGGACCCCAAACCCGCTCGATCTCTGTTCGGGCATCGTCGGGCAGTGTGGCAAACCACGAACGATACGACTCGACATCGAGCCCGCCGACCGCGATAGCGAGTTGCTTCGGTGTGAGCGCTTCAGCCTCGTAGGTGAGACCGTCGGCAAGTTCAGCCATCAGCGCGTCGCCACTCGCTGGCCTACGCGTAACCCGATAACCAGCGTCGATCAGCGCGTCGATGATCCGAATCGCCGATGCCGGTGTGTCGAGTCCTACTGCGTTGCCCAACCGACTCCGCTTGGTCGGGTAGGCCGACAACACCAGCGCAATCTTGCGCTCAGCCGGCGGTGTGCGACGGAGGCGGGCGTAACGCAACGCCAGCCCAGCAACGCGCGCTACTCGGTCGCCAACGGTGCGATACGCATGCACCTCGTTCCCGAGGTCGTCGCCGTCGTCGACCAGTTCATTGAACGCGAAGGTCGGGCCGATGATCCGACCGTCGAACTCGGGGATAGCGATCCCGGACGTGGCGTCATAGGGCCCGAGACCCGCCGGACTGTCCAACCACTCCTGCGATGACTGGCCTGAGGAAGGCGCTTGGATGATCGGGATGTCGAGGGCTGCTAGGGCCGAGGCGTCCCACTCGTCGCCGTCGAGACCTCCAGCGCCACCGGCGATGCCTGCCCCAGCGGCCGACCCACCGGATGCGAGCACGGTCGTGACGAGGACCTCAACGCCCCGTTCGCGAAGCATCTCGAGCACTGGTGCGCCCGCTTCGCCCCGCAGCGAATAGCACCAGAGGGCAACCACGTTGGCGCCCCGCCGTTCGAGCTCGCCACACAAGTCGGCGACAAACTGGGTGTTCCCGGCGACCAGGTGAGCTCGATAGAACACGACACCGATCCGCGGACGCAAGCCTCCAAATCCGGACGTCTCGTACCAGATACCGTGCTCGGGCACCTCGGTCGGCGGCTCGAACCCAAAGCCTTCGAACAGCACGGTGTCGGCGACGAACCGGAGCAGATTCGCGAAGTTGACCGGCCCTCCCTGGACCAAGTAACGGAACGCCTCGGTGTGGATCGAAGCGGGCACCGTCGAGAGCGCCGCCAACTCTGCGTCGGGGACGGCCTCGCCTCCGAACGCGAGAAACGGTATCCCGGCATGGACACAGTGAGCGCGCAGCGAGTCGAAGCCGTCTTCCCAAGCACGACGGCCCCGCAACAGCCGCACCAGCACACAGCGAGCGCCATCGAGATCACGGGTCGCATCGAAGTTCCATGGTTGTTTCGCCCGTACCACAGCGAACCCCGCTGGTAACGATTCGATCGCGACCCGTAAGGCCAGGATCTCAGTGTCGACGTTGGTGACGTAAAGAATCATCGGTCGGCCGCGCCCGCGCCTGCCGCCAGTTCGACTCGCCGTCGCTTCTCACGCTCGACCGGGTCGACGAGGCTGCAATCCTCGCAGTACCGGCCCGCCGCTTCAGCGGTCCGGTACCACAGGCAACAGTTGCCACGGTCCCAGTACCACCCGATCGCACCCGGAGTCTCGAGCAACTGCCACCGACCGAGCCGGCGCAGGCGAGGGTGTGCCGTCAGCATCTGCTCGCCGCGGTCACGCACCATGCGGTCGCCGGCGGGGCCGTTGGACTGCATGGCTCGGAACACCACCGCCAACGACGAGACGGTGTTTCCATAAAGCAACCGTTCGCCGACCTTGATCTTGCGCCGCACCGCGCAAACCAGTGGCTCGATCAAGCCGTCGACGACCGCGGCCGCGAGCGACCCGGCATCGTGAGATCGAGTGCTCGTCGACAACACCCCAACTTCGCCCGGACGGTTGCGGGTGATCCGCATCACCAGCTGGTCCGGCTCCAGCGTGGTCGATGGCAACCCGAGTGCCCACGCCGCCACTGCCATGCTCGGCACGCGGAACGCGAACGCTTGAACAAACAGGGACGCCGCGACTGCCGCATCCGGCGCACCGCGCGCGTCACCGGTCGAAGCGATGTGCGACTCGAGCAGGCTGTCATTTCCGAGCAGGTCCGAAACCCGGATCCAGCCGTCGTCGATCAGGCCGGGATCTAGGTGGGCACAACGAAGGTACGGAGCTCGGGATTGCACGGTGGCCACAATCTCGTCAAAGGAGGCACTCGCAGCACTCATCGCATCCCTCCCGGAGCGGTTGCCGCGCCAGCGTCGGACCACGCGATCAATTGCTCCACCGCATCGAGATCGAGGCGTTCCTCGAGGACGTCGGCAAGCGAATCGACAGCGGCTGTTCGCAGCGCTTCGAGACTCGGACCATCGCTGTACCAACGCTTGCCCCGGCTCGCGGCGACCTGACCGAGAAAGTTCCGGCGGAACTCGTCAGCATCGAACAGCCCATGCAGGGTCGTCCCCACAAACCGACCAGCGCGAACCCCGTCGAGCTCAGCTGGGTCACTGTCGTCGAACACGACGAACGGATCACCTCCAGTTTGGCGCACCCGGCCGTGGTGGATCTGATAGCCCGACACCCGGGCCCCGTCGGCGTGACCCGTGCGGAGCCGCGTCACTTTCTCGGGGCCGAAGACAGTGTCAACCGGCAAGAACCCGAGTCCCTTTACCAAACCGCTTGCCGACTCCACTCGGTCATCGATCGAGTGGCCCAACATCTGATAGCCCGCGCAGATGCCGAGCACCGTCGCATCGGTCGACGCAAGTGCCGTGTCGAGCTTTCGCGTGCGGAGCCACGCGAGATCGTTGACGGTCGATTTCGATCCAGGCAGGATCACCAAGTCCGGCCGACCGAACCCAGCTGCGTCATGGACCCAGCGCAGACGCACCCCGGGTTCGATGCGCAAAGCATCCAGATCGGTCGCATTGGCGATCCGTGGCAGGCGGATCACCGCAACATCGAGTTCGTCGGCGAGCGCAGGGCGTGGCTCGGGCAACGGCCGATCGATGCTCATCGAATCCTCGGCGTCGAGCCATACGGTCTCGAGCCACGGCAGCACACCGAGGGCCGGCACACCGGTCAGCCCCTCGAGTTTTGCACAACCGTCGAGCAGCAACTCTGGATCGCCGCGGAGCTTGTTGATCACGAATCCACGCACCAGGCGTGACCATTCAGGAGGCAACAGCCCGACCGTCCCATACAACGAGGCGAACACACCACCTGGATTGATGTCACCGACGAGCACTGCGGCGATTCCGACGGCATCGGCGAGCCGCAGGTTCACGATGTCGCGATCAAACAAGTTGATCTCAGCTGGGCTCCCCGCTCCTTCGCAGATCACCACGTCGAACCGGGAGCGAAGTGACCGATACGCAGCGACCACCTCAGGAAACAGCTCGTCTTTGAGCTCGTGATAGCCAGCCGCGGACGTCACCCGCCACGGCCGGCCGTTCACGACCACCTGACAGGTCCGTTCCCCAACCGGTTTCAACAACACCGGGTTCATGGTCACCTCTGGTGCCACACCCGCGGCAAACGCCTGAAAAGCCTGCGCCCGCCCGATCTCACCTCCGCTGGGAGTGACCGCCGCGTTGAGGGACATGTTCTGCGCCTTGAACGGCGCTACCCGCACGCCACGACGGTACAGCCAACGGCACAACCCGGCGACCAGCGTGCTCTTGCCGGCATCCGACGTAGTGCCGCACACCATCAATCCGCCGGCAAGCACCGATGCGCTCATGACATCGTCACACGCGGCGCGATACCGGCCCCAACAAGCAACATCACCAACACGGCTTGCGCGGCTGGACTTCCTCGAGCGGACAGTGCGGTCCCGCCGCTGCTCATGTGATGCTTGAGATTGGCGCAGTGATGTCGACCGGCGCATCGACCTGCCTGTCGGCTCGGCCCCGCGCAAGCCATCCGAACCCCGTTGCGATCCCGATCCACAAGATCGCGTTGGTGGCCAGTGATTCGACGCGGAACCGCCAAATCAGATCGGCGGGCAGGGCGTTCTGGTCGGGTGCAGCCGGAAGCACCACGTACGCAACCCCGACGGCGGCGATAGCGACTCCGGCGACAACAACGAACCGCGTGATCTCTTCAAGACCGCGTTCGCTCGCCCAATGCCACAGCCACAGCGCGCCGAACACGACGACCAGACCGATCACGAGCAGCGCACCATAGGACGCAGTTCGTTGGCCGACCGTCTCCGGATCGCCGACAGCCGGTGGATTTGCCGGGTACTTGAGTTGGGGAATCAGTACCCAACCTACGAACAGCAGTGCCGCTAGCTTGATCGCCCGGGCAAACCACGTGGCACCGTCAATGCGTCGCGCAACTAACGCGAGTGCGAAGGCGAAGACGACACCGAGGCACAACCCATAGAGCACGACGGCCAACATGCCCCCGACCACTTGCGTCGATCGACTGAACATCTCCTCGGCCGCGTGGTGCGCCCCGTGGTCGTGAAGCGGGACCTCCTCGAACGCGAGTGCAGCCCGGATCTCGCGTTCAGTGACCGTCAATTGGAAGAGCGACGCAACCCCACCAGCGATGACTCCTGCGAGCGCCCCGCGCCAAAGGAACGCCTTGATGTGATCCATGTGCGGCTCCCGCGTCAGTGGCAGGGGAAACCGAGGCCATGGCGGCCATCATGGAAGAACTCGTGCAGGGTCTCCCAGGCCGAGGTCAGCAACAGCCCGTTCTCCTGAAGAACGAGATAGCTCACGAACAACGCGAGCACAACGACCGCCCACGACCAGCGCGGAATGGTTACGGGCGGGACCGGGGTGACAACAGTCGCCATGTGCTTCTCCATCTCTCGTGGACCTGACTCGCAACCGGTCTCCTGGCTCCAGGATCATCGCCACCACTCGCCTTCCCAGGCCGCAGCCCAGTGGCGAATTGAGTGGTCGCTCCCCTGTCACAGTGGCGAGGACCGCTCCGGATTCACACCGGATTCCCGTACGTTGCGTGGCGCACCCTATACCACGATGCGGGCGAAGGCAAAGGGACCGAGTAGGTGGGTGTGCCTCCGAACTTCCTACACTCCTGAGCGATGGCCCGGGTCCTCGTGCTGGCCGGCACCACCGAAGCGACCGAGCTCGCAACGGAACTCGAAGCACACGGCACCGAGGTGATCAGTTCCTTCGCTGGTGTCACCTCTACTCGGCGATCACGGCCCGGCCGGATCCGCACAGGTGGGTTCGGTGGCGTGGCCGGACTCGAGCAGTACCTGACCGACGAAGGAATCGACGCGCTCGTCGACGCCACCCATCCGTTTGCCGCGCGCATGCCGTTCAACGCTGCTCGGGCGGCTGCGGCGGTCGGTGTGCCTCGCTGCCGCGTCCTCCGCCCACCCTGGTTGCCGACGGTCGGCGACCGCTGGGTGTCCGTTCCCGATCTCGCCGCAGCCCACGACGCCGTTCACTCCCTCGGCGCCCGAACGGTGTTCCTCAGCACTGGCCGCCAAAGCATCGGGCCCTTCGCTTCCGACACGGACCTGCAGCTCGTGGTCCGCTCGATCGAACCGCCGGAAGGATTGCCGTCATCAGCTGCCGTGGTGCTGAGCCGCGGCCCGTTCAACGTCGACGATGAGTGCCAACTGCTGCAATCGCATGCGGTGGATGTCGTCGTGACCAAGAACTCCGGCGGCGATGCCACCGCAGCCAAACTCGTCGCGGCCCGCCAACTGCAGCTACCAGTCGTCATGATCGAGCGCCCACCGCAACCGAACGGCCCGATCGTCGAGACCGTCGATCTCGCACTCAGCTGGCTGACGACAGTGATCTGCCGCCGGGCATGACCAGTCCAGCGAACGCGATCAGCCGCTAATGACGGCCAAGCGAACATGGTCAGCCGCTGATGACCGGCCCCCAGAGGACATGGTTGGGTGAGACGCGGCTGGTTCAGCGAACGGTGATACGCACCCGGTTCGCTGAATGCACCGTGCAGAAACCTTCGTAGACGCCAGGGCGGCTGAAGGAGTGCTGCAGCGTCTCGCCCGCCGCCACGGTAAAAGGCCCAACCACATGGTTCCGATCGTCCTGGTTCTCGACGATCAGTTCGTCGCCGACCCTGACGTCCAACGACGTCGGGATCAACTCAATGGTCTCGCCAGCATCGATTCGAGCGCCAGTCCCCGGCGGAACCACGAACCGGTAGACGGCCGGATCGCTGCGCGACGACGCAACGATCAAAGCGGTCACGCCGACGAGGACGATCAAGACCGCTGCACCGGCCAACAAGAATGCGGGGCCACGCCGACCGCGCACCGCCTGTGGTGAGGTCGCGGCGACTGATTCTCGGGTAGCTGAACCGATCGCCACGCCCTCACCTTAGCGATCCGAACTCAGACCGGTGCATGACGCCACTCGACGCATGGACTAGCCCTCTTTGACCGTGACAGTCACCGTCTTGGTGCCAGCTTTCTCGAACCGCAACGTGAGCTCGAACGATGAACCCGTCTCAAGGGGTTTGGTCAGATCGATGAGCATCACGTGCAAGCCACCCGGCTTCAACTCCACTGTCTTCCCGGCCGGGAGCTCGATGGCATCGACCGGTTTCATCTGCATGGTCGAGCCACCTGCACCCTCGCCTTCGTTCATCGAGCTCCCCATCCCCATGGTGCTCGAGGTGTTCTCGGCCATCATGCCCATGGTCGTAGAGGTGTCAGCCCCCATTCCCATGGTCGTCGAGGAACCACTCATATCAGCCATGACGGTCTCGTGCAGCTCAACCTTGGCTGCGATGGTCGGCGCAACCGAGGCGCCGACCAGCCTGTCCTCGCCCGCCGACGTCAGCTTCATGTAGACGGCACCGTTCTTGGCGTTCATCGGACTGGTCCTGGCCCAGGCATCGGTGACCTCGATGCCGGTTGCCACGGTCGTACCGGTCCGAGCCGCCGTCGTCGCTGGAACCGCCGATGTCCCACTCGTCGCGGCTTCTTGCTTGTTACCAGATGAACACGCTGCGGTCGCTGCTCCCAGCGACACCGCCACGAATGCCACGGCAATACGCTTGTTCCGGATCATGTTGGTTCTGTCTCCTCCATCTGCTTGGTTGATTGACCAAGTGACGCGTCACGTCAGTTGGCTGAACAAGATCTTCAGATCCGACGCGATTGCGTCGGACGGCGTGCCGAACGGCCACTCGACCACGACCTTCCCTGCCGGGTCGACGGCATAGAGCAGTGCGGTGTGGGCGACCTCATAACTCCCGTCCTCATGACGGGGGCCGAGCTCGGATCGAGCCCCAAACCGCGACTCGAGCTGTGCAAGCGCGTCGGGATCCTCCAATCGAACGAGGTAATTGGGGGTCACGAACGACGAGACATAGCCGTCGAGAATCTCGGCGGTGTCACGCTCTGGGTCCACCGACACGAACAGCAACGAAACCTTTCCCGATTCGTCGGCTGGCAATGTCCGCAACGCCCGGCGAACATCAGCCAAAGTGGTTGGACAGACGTCTGGGCAACTCGTATAGCCGAAATACACGAGTCGGAGTTCTCCGGCTGGCGGCGCGACCGGCATGGTCTGTCCGGTCCTTGCGTCGGTTACCGACACATCGAAGACGTCGAGTGGTTGTTGGCGCACGATTCCGCTCAGCCGGTTGGCTGCTTCGGTGGCAGTGGTTGATGAGCCGCCAATGGAACCGTTCTGGCGGGCGGTCCCACCACAGGAGACCACAAACACGGTGACAAGAACGATGGCGGCCAACGACCGACGCCCGTTCCGCCCGCTTCGGGTAGGCCCACGATCACAAGCAGCACTGAACATCACCATGGCCGATCTTCAACTGGACACATTGGGTGACTCCCCGATCGTTTTGACAACGGACTCGAGGTCGGCGTCGCTGAGGACGCCGACCTTCGACCACACGACCCGACCGGTCGCTGAGAGCAAGTAGGTGGCCGGCAAGGAACTGACCCGCAATTCCCGCAGGAGCACACCTGCCTCGTCCTGGAACAACGGATAAGTGACACCGGTCTCGGACGCGATCTCACGGGCCTTGTCCAACACTGGATCATCGGTGACGCCGATCACCGCGATTTCACCGAGGTGCTGCTGGCTGAACGCCTCGAGCATGGGCATTTCCGTTCGGCATGGCGTGCAATACGAGGCCCAGAGGTTCAGAAGCGTTGGTTTGCGTACGAGGTCACGAAGCTGCACCGTCGCACCGGTGTCCAAGACGACGACGTCGACATCGGGAAGCACCAGCCCGTTGTTGCTCGCCGACGGTGCGCTTGACGCGGCGCAGCCCGTAGCGATCACGCTGGCGAGAACCAAGCACCCGACGAAGGCTGAGTGCGCCCCAGACAACGCCCTCGGCGTCAACGGTCACCTCCCAACGACTTGATGTAGTCGATCACCTCCTGGCGCTCCTGATCAGTGAGCGAAACCGTGGGCATGGCATTCGGGTAGCCAGCCACGATCTCGGTTCCCGGCGAACTGATAGCTCGGGCCAAATAGTCGTCGTCTGCCACGACTGTGGTTCCATCGGTGAGCTTCACCTCTGCGCCGAACAGCCCTTGCCAGGTGGGGCCTGCCCGGCGAGAACCGTCAACCGAGTGACACGACAAGCAGCCTTTCGACTCGGCCACTCGTTGTCCCGGATGCTCGGCCTGCGAGTCTTTCGACTCCCCACCGCAGCTGACAAGCACCAAATGAACCGTGCAGACGATCACAAGGGCCGCTGCACGCGCGCGACCGGCGAAGGAAAGAAAGCTCATTGCAGCATTCTTAGCCCCCTACTGACGCAATAGGCGAAGCGCAACGGCACTGGTCGGCCCCAAGACCCCTTGGCCGCAACAACCGGGAAGGCGGACGCAACCGGCCAAGCGCGACGACGCTGATCGGGGCCGCTCTTGCGATCGCAAACAGTTTCCTCTCAGCTACTGCGTGGCTGCGGTTCGTCTGGCGCGTTGTCGCCGACGGTCCAGTGTCCTGTCCCGGGTCGAGGCTCGGCGCTACCGTCGGCGCAACGAGCGGTCCGTGGCGCGAGTTGCCGCAGGCGCAGCCCGTCGAGCAACAGCCTCGTGGCGACGGCAGCACCTACGCCCTCGCCCGACCGGAGGCGCCAGTCGAGCAGTGATTCGAGGCCGAGGTCGCGCAGCAACCGAGCATGCCCCCGTTCGTTGCTGCGCTGCCCGGCCACCAGGTGCTCGACCGCACCCGGATGGAGTTCGACTGCCACCAGCGCAGCGGCGGTGGTGACCATCCCGTCGAGCACCGCGACGGCGGCACTATCGACCACGCCGAGGATCACGCCGACGAGGACCGCGATCTCGGGGCCACCGAGCCCACACAACAGGCCCATCGCATCGCGTCGGCCCACGCGAGCGGTCGCTTGTTCCACCACCCAGCGTTTGGTCGCCACGATCGAACTGTCGCTGCCTGCTCCGAGCCCGACCGCCTCCTCAACCGCCAGGCCACCGATCGCGACCGCCAACGCCGCCGCGATCGTCGTGTTGCCAACACCGGCTTCGCCGACCCCGACGAGCCCATGGACCGCTAGCTCGCGGCCGAGCTCTCGGCCTCGGTCGACGAGCTGCGATGCCGCTGCCTCCGTCAGGGCGTCGGTCGTCACGAGGTCACCGCTCGCGACCCCGGCATCGACGCATTCGAAGCGCAGCCCACACACCTGGGCGATGCGAGCACCGATCGATTCACCGGCAAGCGACGCTCGCAGCAGTTCGGCGGTTACCGATCGGGAATACGCAGTCACTCCTAGGTCAGCGACAGGATGGTCACCAATCGCGACGACGAGCGCCCCGCCGCCAGCGGCGCGGGGATCGTCGGCGCTGACGAACCGTTCGACCCGGTCGAGTTGCTGGTCGAGCAGACCGAGTCCGTCCGGGGGCGCCAGATGATCGTCGCGACGGTCGCGAACCTCGGTCGGCGTACGCGACGTCACTGTCAGCTTGCGACGGTCGGCGACACCGCTTGTGTCGGGACGGTCGGTCCCCTCCGTTGGCGGGCGCTCCGCCAGACGCGACACCGGTGGCAGCACTTCTCGTTGCTCGGGCCAACGCTCGTGCATGACCACCTCGTCGAGCCCGAGCCGCGACGACCAGCCACGCCGTTCGAGACCTGGAGCCGGTGGGCGCTCATCGGGATAGCCGAGACACAACCAGCCGAGCGGCACGACCCCTTCGGGGAAACCCACCAACGCGGCGAGCTCCGCGGGTTCGAACAACGTCACCCAACCCACGCCAAGCCCTCTCGCCCGCGCTGCGAGCCAGAGATTCTGGATCGCACAAGCACAAGACCACAGGTCAGCATCAGGCATCGTCGCCCGACCGAGCACACCCGCAGCTGGGGCGCGTCGGTCGCAACCGACGACGATGCCGACTGGCGCTTCGCGCAGACCCTCGAGTTGGAGTGCAAGCAGTTGACGCGCGGACTCCGGGTCGAGCATCGCGGCTTGCCGCAGCCGGTTCCGATCAGCCATCGCGGCCGCGGCTTGGCGGGTCGCGAGATCGCGCACGATCACAAACCGCCAGGGTTGGCTGAGCCCGACCGACGGCGCGTTGTGGGCGGCGACGAGCACTTCGCGCACCAGTTCCGGTGCCACATCGTCGGGCCGGAAGCGCCGGATGTCGCGTCGGGCCCGGATCGTACGGTCGAGGACTTCGATCTCGTCATCGTTCAAGGCCCACCCAGCCGGATCGGCGCGCCGCTCGAGTGCTGTCGTCCGGTCACCGATGAGAGGGATCGGTCGGGCATAGGTGCTCGCGGCACCACGCTGCTCGGTTGCCTCGGCAACGAATCCTTCCTCGTTTGCGGTCACCGCCATGCCACCTATGTCACCGTCCTACGAGCTCAGTGATGGCGCCGAGTTCCACCGCTCGTCCTGCGGACAGAAACAGGACACGGGCAGCGGCCTGTGCCAGCGTCGCGTTCACACGACCGAGGGTGTCGCGGTAGCGGCGACCCAGCGCCGTGTCAGGAACGATCCCGAGCCCGACTTCGTTGGTGACCACGAAGGACGGCCCCGAGCGAGCGGCAAGCGCCGAAGCGAGCGCAACTGCCGCGTCATCGGCTCCCTGGGCGTCCTCACCACGGTGATGGAAGAGGTTGCCGAGCCATACGGTGACACAGTCGAGCACCAAACACGCGTCGCCCGGGACTTGCGCCACCGCGCCGACGAGGTCGAGCGGCGCTTCGATCGTGACCCACGACTGCGGCCTGGCGGCCCGGTGACAGGCGATGCGCGCCATGAGGTCGTCGTCGACTGGTTCGGCAGTTGCTATGACATACACCGGTCGGCCACTCCGAGCTGCGAGCTGTTCCGCCGCAGCGCTCTTGCCTGACCGTGCACCTCCCGTCAGTAGCCAGAAGCCGGTTGGGACGGCACCCCGATCATCGTGGACGTCGCGTTGCGCGTGCAGGACTCGTCGCGGGGTGTACACGAGGTCCGGTCGGCCAGGTCGTGCCACCGTGCGGGTCGTCGTCGAACCGATGAGGAGCAGGGTCGACATGTCGACCTGGGTCGGATCCAGTTCTCCGAGGGTCGTGACCGTGACCGACTCACCGGGGCGTCCGACGTTGCGGCCGACCACGACCACGGTCTCCGGTTTGCGATGCCGAGCGATGATGGCGAGCGCGTCTGCGAGTTGATGCGGTCGGTGACGAGAACGGGGGTTGTACAACGCGAGCACGAAGTCGGCGCCAGCTGCGGCGTCGAGCCGGCGCTCGATGACCGACCACGGCTTCAATACGTCCGACAACGAGATGACACAGAAGTCATGGCCGAGCGGCGCGCCCGCACGGGCAGCAAGCGCGAGCGCTGCGGTGACCCCCGGCAGGACTTCGACCTCGACGTCGTCCCACCGGCCGGGGTGAGCGTCGAGTTGTTCGATGACGGCAGCTGCCATGGCGAACACGCCTGGGTCCCCCGACGAGACCACGACCACGTCACCGCCGGCGGCCGCGAGGTCGAGCGCTTCCGTGGCACGTTCGGCTTCGACCCGGTTCCCTGATGGGCGTCGCTCACCAGTCACGGTTGGCGGCACCATCGCAAGATAGGGGCGGTACCCGACGAGATGGGTCGCTTGGTGCAAACGCTCCGTGACCTCGGGAATACACCAATCAGCCCGGCCGGGCCCGAGCCCGACGACACTCACCCGACCGCTCATGCCGTCAACGCGTCGACAGCGACCAATCGGCGACCGGGGACCAACACCAGCGAGAAGTACGGTGCGTCGCTGCCGTCATGGTCGGTTATCGGCAGGACTCGCTGTTCAGGGAAACTCGCTCGCTCCACGTAGACGGCTTCAAGTTCGCGGCCCGCGGCTCGCAATGCCTCCGTGATCGCAGGCAGGTGCCGACCGACCTTCATGATCACCACCGCGTCGCCGCTGCGCAGCGTCTCCACGAGCTCGCCGTGCGGCAGGATGCCTGGCAATACCGTGAACCGTTCTTCACTTGTGGCCACGGGCATCCCGGCCGCCGCGCTGGCTGCGGAGAAGGCGGTCACACCCGGCACCACCTCGGTGGGGTAACGACCAGCAAGCCGGACATGCAAGTGCATGTAGCTGCCATAGAAGAACGGGTCACCTTCGCTGAGCACTGCGACATCACGCCCGGCGTCGAGGTGGCGGGCGACCCGGGCAGCGCTTTCGGCATAAAACGTGTCGATGAGCTCGCGGTAGGCCTCTGGTGGGATCGCTTCGGTGGTGACCGGGTACTCGAGTCGTTCGATGATCTGCTCAGGCCGCAGCAGCGACTCGATGGTCCGCAGCGAGTTGCCGGGCCGCCGCCGGGCGGCGAAGTGCGCCACGACTTCGGCCTGCTCGATCACACGGACTGCACGCCGAGTCAACAGGTCGGGGTCACCGGGACCGACCCCGACTCCAAAGAGCCTCCCTGTTTGCGGTGCGAGCACGGCGGTCTTCGGGGATCGGTCAGGCTGGTTCATCGCGGCAAGATCTCGTGTTCGTTGGCAAGGGCATTCACGGCGGCGAACGCGATGGCGCTTCCACCTCGGCGACCGTGCAGGGTGAGATACGGCACGCCGTGATCCAGTTCGGCTAGCGCGACCTTCGATTCAGCGGCACCGACGAATCCGACAGGGACCCCGATGATCGCGGCAGGGCGCGCAGAGCCGTCGAGGACCAATTCCAGCAGCCGGAACAACGCCGTCGGAGCATTGCCGATGACAGCCAACCCCCCGTCGATCGAGCCAAGCCACCGTTCGACGGCAGCAGCCGAGCGCGTGGTTTCAAGCGCACGGGCAAGATCGGGCAGATCTGGATCCCCGAGCGAGCAACGGACGCTCACGCCTTCGGGGAGCCGGGAACGGGTGATCCCCCGAGCCACCATTTCGCTGTCGCACCAGACCGTGCCACCTTCGCACAGCGCGGTGGACGCTGCCGCCACGAACCCGTCGCTCGCCTCGATCATGTCGACGATTGCCGTGTCGCCCGCTGCGTGCACCATCCGGACGACGACCCGCTCGAGGTCACCGAACGGTGCAAGCCGGTCACCCAGTTCTCCCCGGATGGTTGCGAACGATTCCCGGTAGATCGCTCGGGGATCGCGTTGATAGTCGAGTCGCGTCGTCACGGCGCACACCCAACGAGACCGAACGGGCACGCCATGATCGCGGGGGGCAAGCACATGGGTAGGATCACGCTCCGACCTCGACGAGACCATCGACAGTGGCGATCAACTCCCGGGCACCGGGCGGTGCGCCACAACGCTTGGGGCAACCGGAGATGTGGGTGGGGGCCGACGGTGATGCCACTGCGAGCTGGTCGGCCACGGCCCAGGTGTCGATGAGCGCCGAATCACAACCTCGGCTCCCGATGCACGCTGACCACATTCGCCGCGGGTCGTCACCTGCCACGATCCAACCGCGAGCTGCGAGCTGATCGACGATCCCAGACAGACGCGGCGCGAACGCCTGGGCAGCGATGAGGAGGACCCCACGCTGCGGCGTCGGACGGAGCGTTACCGGGGTGCCCGATAACTCGGCCAACAACTGGGCGTCACCCGCGTGCATGACGCCAAACACCGGTGCGACATGGGTCACGGTGACGTCGCCGAACAGACGCGCTCCCCACCACGCGGTCCGGGTGTCGGTGACCACCGGCGCTGGTTCAGGAGCCTCACACGTGAGCTCTGATGCGCGGCAGCGATCGGATGCACATCGTTCAGCGAGTTCCCGTGCGACGGGGATCGGATGTGCCACACGCTGCCAGGTCTTCCCGGCGACGAGCACCTGCCACCCGCCTGGCTCCCGGCACAGTGCGACATCGCACGACGCGACCGCCATCGGCCATGGGGCGCCCGCATCGACGACTGCCCACCATTTCGCTGGCAATTGGTCACCAAAATGCTCGACGAGGTCCTCGACCCCGGCCAGCACGTCGACCTCAGTCGCGATCGTGGCCGGGTTCACCCCTGGTGCTGCCGACGCGGTTCCTAACCGGTGACGGCCGCCGTCGGCCTCGCCGGCCCAAAGCTCGCCCTTCACAAACTCGCCGGACTCGGGGGACTGTGTCACCGGCACGGTCACTGACGATTGACCGTGCGCCTCGACTCGCAGGTGACTCGTCAGCACACCGTCGGGCGCCAAGCCGGCTAGCGGGTTCACCACGACGAGACGCCGGCGGTCCGCCGCCGTATCAGCACAAACGAGCCCGCACTCGATCAGGCCACTGGTCACAGTCTGCGTGTCGCGGGCGGCAAGCCCTCGGATCTGGAGATTGCCGCGGCTGGTCAGCTCTACCAACCCGTTGCCCATACGTGCGGCAAGCTCGCCGACCATCGCCCACTGGTCGGGTGTCACCGGTCGGCAACCTACGCGTGCTCGCACGAGCCAACCGTCACCGCTCGGCATCGGTTCGTGGGCAGACGGGCACCAACCACGCACACCGCCGGACGCCGAGCTTGCAGAACGCATCCTCCGGAAGGTAGCACGAACGTAGGGCACGCTACCCTACGTTGCTAGGGTTGCACCGATGCAGGGAGCCGGCCAGGACGACACCCCAGATCACCTGCCCGGGCCCGACTACAACCCTCACACGCTTGCCCCGGTGCCGGCAACCGACCAGGCCGGGGCCATGCCAGCGCGGGTGGTCATCGCCGGGACACATTCGGGCGTGGGCAAGACCACGGTCACCACAGGGATCCTCGCCGCGCTTCGCCGTGCCGGCGTCAGGGTCGCGGCCGCCAAGGTCGGTCCTGACTACATCGATCCCGGCTACCACCAGCTCGCGATCGGTCGACCGTCGCGCAACCTCGACCTGTGGATGTGTGGGACCGATGGCGTACTCGCCACAGCCACCCGGGCGGGCCAGGGCGCCGAGTTACTGGTCATCGAAGGCGTGATGGGCTTGTTCGACGGCGCTGGCGACGGGACACCATCGTCGACTGCGGAGATCGCGGCGCTCCTTGCTGCCCCGGTTGTGCTCGTCGTCGATGCGTCCGCGACAAGCC
>JANZZE010000031.1 GCA_026419545.1 Acidimicrobiales bacterium | reverse complement strand
GCGGTGCACCAATACCTTCTCGAGCACAGCGACCCGCTGGACGAAACGCAGCGGTGGCTAATCGATCGCACCACCGAACTGGGCGAGATCGCGCGAATGCAGATCGCACCGGAACAGGGTGCATTTCTCACCCTGCTTACGCGGGTGCTCGACACACGATTCGCCGTCGAAATCGGAACCTTCACCGGTTACAGCGCACTTTGCATCGCCCGCGGGTTGAGCAGCGGTGGTTGGCTCCTGTGCTGTGACATCAGCGAGGAATGGACTGCGATCGCACGCGAGGCCTGGGCACGGGCCGGTCTCTCTGACCGTATTGAGTTACGAATCGGGCCGGCTCTCGAAACGCTGTCTGCTCTCGCGACCGACACTCCTATCGACTTCGCCTTCGTTGACGCAGACAAGGTGAACTATCGGGCTTACGTCGAACAGCTGATCCCGAGACTCCGCTCGGGCGGAGTCATTGCGGTCGACAACGTGCTCTGGTCTGGCCGAGTGCTCGATCCTGGTGCAAACGACGGGGATACGGAAGCAATCCGTTCCTTCAACACGTTTGCACGAGATCACCCGCTCGTTGACACCATCATGCTCCCCATTGCGGATGGCCTGACACTCCTACGCAAACGTTGAGCCCAGCCTGCTGCGGAGCGAGCGCGCTTTGTTAACACTTGAGCCGTCACAGGGCAGAGCTGCCCAGCGCGTCGCCTTGCGGTGAGCCATAACCTGCAGTACCTGGATTCTGACACGTCGACGCCTGTCCGGCTCGTTATTGACAATGCGGCAGCGGCGCACCTACGTTTCGGCCGATCGTGGCGACGGTCACAGCGTCATGACGGCAGCAAGCTGGCGGCCGCTGTCCCACCATCCAGCCAGCCGCCCGATCGCAGCGCTCCATAAGGCAGAACGAGGGGGACACTGGTGAGAACTTCCGAGTTGCGGGGGTCGAAGCGTGCAACAGCGTTGCTGAGGGTCGCAGCCGCGGTCATGGTCATCTCGCTCGGAGCCGGTGCCTGCGGCAGCAACAGCAGCACACCCGCGGGTGAAGGAGCCGAGAAGGGTGCCGCTAAGCAGACGAAGGGGGGCGCGCGAGCCGCGGTGACGCTCGCAACCGACAGTCAACCTCGCTATGGCGGGCGCCTTGTCTACGGACTCGAAGCCGAGACCGACGGCTTCAACCCAGTGAAGAACAGGTGGGCGATCTCGGGCACGATGATCGGCCTGACCGTCTTTGATCCACTCGTCGCGTTCGACGCCGATCAAAAGCCGCAGCCGTATCTGGCCGCTTCATTCACCCCGAGCAGCGATTTCAAGACCTGGACCTTCAAACTCCGGCCGAACGTGAAGTTCCACGACGGAACCCCCTTGACCGCCGCTGCGGTCAAGAAGGTCTACGACGCCCACAAGCAATCTGGCCTTACAGGTGCGGCCTTCACGCCACTTGAGAGAACCGAGGTCGTAGATGAGCTCACCGTCGAGTTCCACATGAGCTCACCCTGGGCCGCGTTTCCCGCAAGTCTCACCGGCCAAGGTGGTGTGATCCCGGCGCCGGCCCAACTCGACGATCAGGAGAACTCCACGACTCGTCCGATCGGCACTGGCCCATTCAAGTTCGTGAGCTGGAACGGGCCGATCTATGTCGGGGAGAAGAATCCAGATTACTGGCGACCTGGACTCCCGTATCTCGACGCTGTCGAATTCCGGGCCATCCCCGAGAACCAGTCGCGCATGAGCTCACTGTTGGCGGGACAGCTGCATATGTTCCACACAACCAACGGTCCCACCATCATCGACATCCGCAAACGAGCCGACGCGGGTGAGATCCAGGTGGTCGAAGATCTCGGCGAAACCGAGGAAGGCTTCGTGATGCTGAATACGTCCAAGCCACCCTTCGACGACGTGCGAGCGCGCCGAGCGGTCGCGTATGCCATCGACCGTCAGGCGTACATCGACGCCGTCGGTGAAGGAGTGAACAGGGCTGCAGACAGCGTGTTCACGCCAAACACCCCGTGGTACCTCGCTGACAACGGGTATCCGGAGTACGACCCGGCGACAGCACAGGAGCTCGTGGATGAGATCAAGCGCGAAAAGGGTTCGTTCAGCTTCCGGTTACAAGGTGGTGGCGTCGATTCCCGGAATGCCCTGTCCTTCCTCCAGCAAGCGTTTCAGAACGTGGGCATGGACGTCGAGGTCGAGACCATCGAACAGTCCCGATACATCGTCGAAGCGCTGGCTGGCAACTATCAAGCAAACCTGTGGCGGCAGTTTGGTTCCCCAGACCCAGACTTCGACTACATCTGGTGGATCTCGGACAATGCCGACGATCAGCTTGCTTTGAACATTGCCCGCCACGCCAACCCCGATATCGACGCGGCGCTCAAGAAAGGCCGCGAGAACCCCGATCCCGAGGTGCGCCGGGAAGCCTACGCGGAGCTGCAGCGCAAATTCTCTGAGCTGGTGCCGTATGCCTGGCTGGACCACGCGACTTGGGCGATCGCGGCGAACAACAAGGTTCGCGGCATCGTCAATGGCCCACTGCCGGACGGTCAACCCTCCTACCCGATCGGTGGTTCTGGGGGGTTCCCTGGTGTGCACCGCTTGACGCAAGTGTGGATCGCAGAGTGAGACAGGGCCGAATAGCCCATGCCACCGCTCAACGACGACGGCGTAACCCGGAAAGGATCTGGTTGTCGCTCACGTCGGGCGTATCTCGCCCGATGAGGAAAGTGATCAGGCCTACCGCCTGACAACGGAGGGGAGAATCTGCATGCGGTTTGTATGGAGGAAGTTCGCTCAGCTCATTGTCGTGGTGCTGGCCGTGACCTTCCTCTCGTATCTGATGTTGAGCTTGCTGCCCGGCGATCTAGCCCAGGTCAAGTGCGGCATCAGTTGTGACCAACAAAGCCTCGAGCGGACTCGGGAAGAGTTGGGTCTCAACCAGCCGATCCCCCTGCGCTACGTCAAATGGCTCGGGAAAGCAGTAACCGGTGACCTCGGGAAGTCAGGCACCAATCAGCAGCCAATCACCGAAGCTCTCCAACAGCGACTCCCCACCACGATCAAACTGCTCGTCTTCTCCCAACTCATCGCGTTGGCAATCGCCGTTCCGGCCGCAGTCATCGCAGCACAACGTGCTGGTGGCATCTTCGATCGGATTTCGACAACTCTGGCCTTCGCTGGTCTCTCTGCGCCTGCCTACGTGGTGGCGCCAGTGCTTGTGTATCTGTTCGCCGTGCGACTCAAGTGGTTTCCAGCCACCGGCACCGAGGGCTTGAAATCCTTCGTTCTTCCCTCGGTCACCCTGGCCTTGGCCGAGATGGCTGCGTACTTGCGCCTTCTGCGCAGCGACCTCATCTCCACCTTGCAGGAGGACTACATCACAATGGCGAAGGCCAAGGGGCTGTCGCCTCGTGAGGTGATGATCAAACACGCGTTCCGCCCGTCGACCTTCTCATTGGTGACCGTCATGGGACTCAACGCGGGACGCCTGCTGGGTGGGACCTTGATCATCGAGGTCATCTTCGCCCTCAACGGCATCGGCTCCTACATCGTCCAAGGCATCTTTAGCCGCGACTACTTCGCGGTTCAGGCCGGTGTCGTGGTGGTTGCCGTCGGTTACGTCCTCATCAACTTCGCCGTCGACATGCTGTATGCAGCACTAGATCCGAGGATCCGTCATGCCCGAGCCATCGCATAGAGGCGCGCCAGTCGACGCGCCGGGTATCAGCTCGCGTCCGGAAATCGATGCTCCTGCGGGCGGCGCGAGAGAAATGCTCGAACTCACCCAACTCGCCGACCGAGAGGTGGAGGAGCTCCAAGCACTGCATACTCTCGATCCTGATCAGGTGCCTGCCGATGCCGTCAAGAAACGGTTGGGGCCCTTGTTCTGGTTTGCAGCGGGCTGGTTTCTTCTCATTGTCGTGCTAGCGCTCGCCGCTCCGCTCATGGAGCGAGCAGGGTTCTTGCCTGACCCTACAAAGGCTGTGAAGTGTGCGAACCCGCCGTGCTCCAAGCTCGGCATCCTCAAGCAGGGCTACCTGCTGGGCACCGACAACCTGAGCCGTGACATATTCTCCCGCATCGTCTGGGGAGCCCGGGTATCACTGCTCGTGGGCTTCTCCTCGATCTTTTTCGGCTTGGTCCTAGGCGGGGCGATCGGCGTGATCGCTGGGTTTTTCAAAGGCAAGCTCGAGACCGTCCTTATGGCGTTGACCGACATGTTCCTCGCCTTCCCTGCGATCCTGTTGGCCTTGGCGATCATCACGTTCGCAAGCACCTCCAACCCGGGCGAGGAACCGCGACTGAGTCGGCAAGTCGCAGTGATCTTGGCGCTGACGATCGTCTCGGTACCGCCAATCGCACGTCTCGTACGAGCATCGACATTGGTGTTCGCTCAGCGCGAGTTCGTCCTGGCTGCCAGAACACTGGGCGCGAGCAACCTACGGATAATGGTCAAGGAAATAGTGCCCAACGTGCTACCGCCGATCTTCGCCTTCGGAATCATCGGCGTTGCGATCGCAATCACTGCAGAAGGTGCACTCGCCTTCCTCGGATTGTCGTTGCAACCCCCCAACCCGACCTGGGGAGGCATGATCAACGACGGCCAAAAGTTCTACCTCGATGCGCCTCACATGGTACTGGTCCCCTGCGCCGTGCTGTTCCTCACTGTCTTGTCCCTCAACCTCGCCGGCGACCGCCTGCGTGAGTACTTCGACATCAAGGAGAGCGTCCTGTGAGCCGCAAGGTCATCGGTGGGCCGACCGGAACCGGACGCGACCCCAATGCCAAGCTGCTTCGAGTGGTCGACATCAAGACTCATTTCCGCACCGAAAAGGGCACGGTGCGAGCGGTAGACGGCGTTTCCTTCACGCTTGATCGCGGCCGGACGCTGGGGGTCGTCGGCGAATCTGGATCCGGCAAGACCATCCTCTCGCGTTCGATCATGGGCCTCTTGCCCAAGCGAAACGTGGTGCGCCAAGGCCACGTGTATTACGAGGGAACCGACATCATCGGACTCCCCGACGAAGAGATGCGGCACGTGTGGGGATCAGAGATGGCGATGGTCTTCCAAGACCCGATGACCTCACTCAACCCGGTCAAGAAGATCGGTAAGCAGATCACCGAGTCGCTGTTCCTCCATCTCCACATGGATAAGCAAGACGCCCACGACACGGCACTCGCCTTGCTGAGTTCAGTCGGTATCCCCGAGCCAGAACAACGGTTGAACGAATACCCACATCAGCTTTCGGGCGGTATGCGCCAGCGGGTCGTCATCGCGATCGCGCTCGCCTGCGGACCGAAACTGCTCTTTGCCGACGAACCCACGACCGCGCTCGATGTCACGGTGCAAGCGCAGATCCTGAACCTGCTCCAGCAGCTGCAGCGAGAACGCCACATGGCGATGATCCTCGTGACCCACGATCTCGGGGTGGTGGCTGGCCGCACAGACGAGATCGCGGTCATGTACGCGGGCAAGGTCGTCGAGCACGCACCAACACCGGTGCTGTTCTCGAACATGAAAATGCCCTACACCGAAGCGCTGCTTTCTTCGATCCCGAAGCTTGATTACCCAAGTCACACCCGGCTCGAGGTCATCCCCGGACGCCCCCCGGATCTCATCAATCCGCCGCGGGGCTGTCGGTTCGCGCCCCGATGCAAATACGCCCAAGAGCGCTGTCTCAACGAAGAACCTCCGCTGATAGCGGCCGAGACACCGGGCCACATGTTCCGCTGCTGGTTCCCTGTCGGCTCACCCGAGGGCGAGGAGGCGTTGTCTAGGAATCTTGCCGCTGGAGCGTCGGCTTCCGGCGTGCCCGTCACCGACGTCCCGATGCCAGCGTCGTTGGCGGGGAGGAGCTGAGATGGCAGGTAGTGGTACTGAGCACCTCCGCCCTGCCGGGGACACGCTTTTGCGGGCCGAGAACCTCGTAGTCGAATTCCCGGTTGGGCGCACCGGACTGAAAGTCCACGCAGTCTCAGACGTCAGCATCGACGTCAGGGCTGGCGAGACTCTCGGACTCGTCGGTGAATCGGGCTGTGGCAAGTCGACAACAGGCCGGGCGATCATGCAGCTCCCGCGACCCACCTCGGGCCGCGTGCTCTTCGACGGGCATGACCTGGTGACCTTGCCGAGCTCGGAGCTACGCCGGCTGCGGCCCGAGATGCAGATGATCTTCCAGGATCCGATCTCGTCGCTCAATCCTCGGCGCAAGGTGAGTCAGATCGTCGCCGAGCCGCTCAGGATCTGGAAGCGGGCGGCAGGCGACCAGCTCGACAAGATCGTGGAGACAACCCTCGAGAACGTGGGAATCGATCCGGCCGCAGCGTGGGACCGTCGTCCACACCAGTTCTCCGGAGGGCAATGCCAGCGTATTTGCATCGCTCGAGCGCTCGTGCTGAATCCGAAGCTCATCATCTGTGATGAGCCGGTCTCAGCCCTCGATGTCTCGGTTCAGGCCCAAATCCTCAACCTGCTTGAAGAGATGAAGGCGCAGTACAACCTGACGCTGATCTTCATCGCACACGACCTAGCGGTCGTCAAGAACGTCAGCGATCGGGTCGCGGTGATGTACCTCGGCAAGCTGTGCGAGGTCGCTCCTCCTGACGAGTTGTACGCACGGCCTGCGCACCCGTACACCGAGGCTCTTCTCCGATCAATTCCCGTTCCCGACCCGTCAATCCGCCCGGGTGAGGAAGGCACGCTCGGCGGCGAGATCCCGTCCCCGGTCGCGCCCCCCAGTGGTTGCCGGTTCCGAACCAGATGTCCACGCGTCCAGGACATGTGCGCCCAAGTCGAACCAAAGATGCGCCAAATCGGACTTGGCCACTACGTCGCCTGTCACTTCCCCCTCGACGCCATTGGCCCGAAACCAGGAGCGGCACAGCTCGCCCAGCAGATGAACGCAATGACTTCGCCAACGACTCGTCGACCGGTACCTCCGAAACTTGTGACGCCACCGGTTTCAGGCGTTTCTGCATCGGCTCCGCCAAAACCAGCCGGGTAACGCCGGCACGATTCCAGTCCACGCTGCACCGAGGAGGGTGGGAGGTTGCGTCGGGCAACAACACGTAGACGGCTTGATCCCGAGCGACGGCGAGAACAGATCATCGACGCGGCTGAACGGGTGTTCCACGGGCGCGATCCGAGCGAGGTCACGTTCGAACAGGTGGCTGAGGCGGCTGGGGTATCTCGAGCGTTGGTCTACAACTACTTTGGCGACAAAGGTGGCCTCATGGCGGCCATGTACCTCCGGAACTTCCAACGGCTTGACGACGCGCTCGCCGAAGCGATGCAAGACGTGGCGTCACCGCAAGAGCGATTGCGAGCGATCATCCGCTGCTATCTCGATTTCGCACGAACGAACGAAGCTTGCTGGGCGGTCATCAGTTGCACCGAGGTGCGATCGCATCCGCTCGTCCAAGCGGCGCGTGCGCGCCGTTACGACCGTATGGCCAGCGCCTGGGGGTCGACACCCGAGGGCCGACTGCTCGCGAGAAGCATCATCGGCCTGCTCGAAGCCGCGACGTTCGACTGGCTAGAACATCGTGATGTGGAGACAGCGCAGGTCGAACGACTGCTGTACGCGGTGCTCTGGTCGGGGTTGTCGGGGCTCCACCACCACGGGGTCCGCCTTCCCCGAACCCGCCGCCCGCAACGCGGGCGAGTGGACGACAGCGTGGTCGCGCTGACTACCTGAACGCCGAGTGCAATCGATTGACCCGGCTGGCATCACCGGCGCGATTAGAGCCGTCAGGCGTCACGTTCAGTAATGGTGACGGACTGCATCACATCGCCACGTTGGGTCGCTTGCACCGTGTCCATTCCAGACGAGACCTGACCAAAGAGGTTGTAGTTCTTCGCGAGCCGACCGCTCAGATCTTCGAGACACACGAAGAACTGAGAGCCGTTTGTGTTTGGCCCAGCGTTCGCCATCGCCACGGCTCCCTTGATGTAGTCGCCTTGGACCGGCTCATCCTCGAAGGTGTAGCCAGGGCCGCCAGTTCCATTGCCTTTCGGGCACCCACCCTGGATCACGAAACCAGGTTCCACACGGTGGAACGTGAGACCGTCGTAGTACCCGGCGCGCGCGAGTGCAACGAAATTGTTGACCGTCCTCGGGGCGATCTTGGGATCAAGGTCGATGACGATAGTGCCGCGGTTGGTCGTAATGGTCGCGGTGTAGATCTTGTCGGAGTCGATTTGCATCTCTGGGGGCTGCGCCATGGGCCCATCCTTGCACGATCGCGACCGCGATGCCTCAGTTTCGGACATCGATGCCATTGACCAGACCAGGAAACGCGAGGTTCTGCCCTGTCGACGCCTCCTCGATCGCTGGGGTATGCCTACTCTTTGAGTGCCACCGCGTTCGGTGTGACATTCATCCTTGGCACATATTCTTCGGCCGCCACATCGAGCCCGGGGTCAGAGCCCATCGTTGCCCGCAACCTTTCCCGACACCGTCGACAAGGCCCGTAGAATCGCTCGTTCACGTGAGCACCGCATCGCGGACAGGCAAAAGAGACATCAATACCGTCCGCTGCTTCTGACAGGGTACCACTCACAGTCTCTAGCTTGACACAGTGGCCAATAGGCACTGGAGCATTTCAGCCCACGCCAGCTTCTGTGCTGCCGTGTCTCGCGCTGCAGCTACTGGTGAGCTCGGATATCCACCGCCGGACCCGACTTTCCACGGCAGAATCTACAGCGCTACCCCTCGTTCTCCTACAGCCTTACCTCCGTCTTGTCTCGAAAGGACCGGGTACCGAGCGCCACATCAATGAACAGGGGAAGGGAGGAAAGGTCGGCGACTTGGTCACGAACCGGATCGATCACGCTGTACCAGATCAATCAAAGGCAGCGACGGCTCTGTCACCCTACACGCCCGAGCTGTCAGCAACGAGATGATGCGTGCCCTCGACAGTGGTGACTGTCCGGCCTCCAGCAGCGGGCCTCCGCTCGTGGCGTTTGCCGCTGGGGCCCGCTGGACCCGATTGCTGTTCAACCCCGTCCCCTTCGATCTGGGGCCGATAGCCTGCTGCGGCGATGGAAACGAGCGAGGCTTGGGCGGTGTTGGGATTGGCTCCAGGAGCCTCCCGAGCCGAGATCCGCAGCGCTTATCGCTCACTTGTTCGCGCGTTGCATCCCGATCACGCCTCGGCCCACCAGATCAGCAGAGCCACGGAACGCACCGCAGCAGTGACCGAGGCCTATGCGCTGGTCCTTCGTGAACTCGATCGACAGCATCAATGCCCGACCGCATCCCATGAGAGCGCCCAGAGCCAAGCGGGCGCTATCGCAGACGTCAGGATCGCCGGGAACGACACTCTCACCATCGACGCGCCGCCGGATGAGGCCTATTTGATCCTTTACGAGGCAGCCGGCAACGTTGGCGAGATCTCTTACTACGACCAGCAACTCGGCATCGTAGAGATGATTGTTCGCTTCGAGGGTGGACCCTCATGTTCAGTCGTGATGACGCTCCAGGGCCGCGCCACCCATACCGAAGTACTCTGCGCAATCACCTCAATCGAAGCCGAACCCACGCCGGCGATCGCACCGGTCCTCGAGGCGCTATTGGCACAACTCCTGCCGGACAAGGCTCATCCATGACCGCCCAGGCGCGCCGCGGACCGCTCGATGGCATCACCGTCATAGACCTGACACGCGTCCTTGCCGGTCCGTTTTGCACCATGGTGCTTGCAGATCTCGGTGCGGAGGTGATCAAAATCGAGCGCCCAGGGCCGGGGGACGACGCGCGGGCCATCGGTCCGTTCGTCAATGGCATCTCGGCTTATTTCGCGTCACTGAACCGAGGAAAACGTAGCGTCGCCCTTGATCTCGAGGACGCGCACGACCGGGCTCGTCTCGAAACACTTCTCGCAGACGCCGATGTCCTGGTCGAGAACTTCAGGGCCGGGACCATGGAACGACTAGGACTCGGTTGGGAATCAGTGCATGAGCGACACCCCCAACTGGTGTATGCCGCGATCTCGGGTTTCGGCCACACCGGTCCGTATCGGCATCGGCCCGCCTACGACGTCGTGGTCCAGGGAATGGGTGGGATCATGAGTATCACCGGGCAGGAAGGCGGTGAACCGACCAGGGTTGGTACCTCCATCGGTGATATTGCGGCTGGCCTGTTCAGCGCGATCGGGATATGCAGCGCTCTGTTTCACCGAGCCCTCACCGGCGAAGCCGTAAAGGTGGATGTGTCCATGCTCGATTGCCAAGTGGCGATTCTCGAGAATGCCATCGCTCGCTACGTCGCAACCGGTGAGGTGCCTGCGCCGCTCGGCTCGCGACACCCATCGATCACACCCTTCGCTGCGTTCCCCGCCGCCGACGGATGGATCGTCATCGCCGCTGGAAACGACGATCTCTTCCAGCGTCTCTGCGACGCCATCGGCCGCCCGGAACTGAGCGTCGATCCCCGATTCGTGAGCAATTCTGACCGGACCGAACATCATGCAGAGCTCGCCGAGGAACTCGAATCGGCGCTTCGCACGAGATCAGTTGCCGAGTGGCTGCTCATACTCGACGAAGCTGGTGTCCCGCGTGGTCCGGTCAACGACATCCCAAAGGTGCTCGCAGATCCCCAGGTGCGGGCTCGCAACATGCTGGTCGAACTAGACGACCCCGACCTCCCCGGCTTCGTGGTTGCGGGAAACCCGATAAAGCTTTCGGACTTCCCCGATTTTCCCAGCCGCGGACCCGTACCGAGACTTGACTGACTACGCTTGAGAGATCAGCGCGGGTGGGCCCGGCAGGGGAAATCAAGGCCTGCCGGTCTCTGTGTCACTGAGCCCGGGACGGGATCCGTCGCTTCCGCCTGCACCCCAGTCCTGGCTTTCAACTTCGGATCCCCCACTTGTGTCGCGTGACACAGCAAGCTTTTGCGGTGGCAATGCAGATGGCCCGTCGACCCAACGGCGGCACATTGAGGTCGAGCGCACCAATGACCGCCGCGGCGCCGGCATTTCGACGAAGCCCGTTTCTGCGCGGAACCAAGGCCTGGGCGCTTGACGCAGTCGCAATGCACGATGAGTTCGATGAATTGCTCGCCGGGTTGATCGATGAGTGTGGATTGGTCCGGCTCCGGCAACGAGCTGCCGACCTTTGGCGACTCGACGATCCCGATGTCGCTTCCTATGTCTCTCACCTGAGAACCCACACCCCAGAAGAGTGGGAGGCAGGCTTCGAGGAACGCCACGTCGGCGAGTGGTACCGAATCCTGATGGCTGACTACCTGCGCCCGGTCACCGGCTTTGCCGACCCCACCCAGCTCAAGGACGGATTACCAGCCCTCGGATGGACAGCCTCCGAGGCGCGTCGGCTGGCGTGGGGGCGAGAACTCGTCGAACTCGCCCGCACCTACGCCCTCGAGGAAACCGCGACCGCGTTGAGCATCGTCCTGCCGGTCGGCAACAAGGGCTGGCTCGCGATCGAGGACGTGCGCTGCTATCTCGACCGGTTCCGGGCGATGAATCGCCGGGTATTCCGTCGATACCAACATCTTGTTCCCGTGGTGGAGGACGCCTACGCCGTGCTCGAGCGATTTGCCTCGTTTCCTGCTGACCACGTGGTCCTCTTGCCCGGGCCCACCAATTGACTGGGCAGTCAAGTAGCGGACTAAGGTACCCCGGAGCTGACCGCCGTGTCAGTGACTGCGCCATCGCGACATTCGACACGAGGGGGGACACCTCGGGTGCGATGCACCGGTCTCGCGGACAGGTGCATCGCACCCGTGGCCGCACAATGGCCGACTGCGACCTCATCCGGTGTGCTGCGCACAACCTCGCGGATTGGCACGACGCCTCGCTGCGTGCCCTGGGATTGCCGACCGTGACGACTGAAAACTGGTGGACAACGACCCGTACGGCTCCCGCCATTTATAACTCGGCAATCTCTGTCGGACGCGGTGCCAGCAACCAGGCAGCGGTCGACGAGCTGGGCCACCTCCTGCGCTCCAGCAACGCAACTTGGGTGTCAGTTTGTGACTCCTTCGCGACCTTCGACCTAGGCGGTCTTGGGCTCCAGCGAGTTGGCACCGCGCCTTGGTATGCCCGACCCCCAGGTCGGGTGACTGTGGCATCCCGGCCAGATGGGATCGTTATCCGGCGTGTAGCGAACCAGGACGAGCTACGTCAGTTTGAACGAGCGATTCTGATCGCGTTCACGCTGCCGTTCTCGGTCGAGCCGTTCGCACTGCACAGTCCGGCGATACTCGACGATCCTGCGATGCACGTGTTGGCCGGCTGGTGCGATGGACACCTTGTCTCCACTAGCATGGCCTATGAAGCAGCCGGCGTGCTTGGGATCTATGGCATCGGGACGATTCCCAAATTCAGGGGTCGAGGGTTCGCTCGAGCGATGACCGAAACAGCATTGGCCATCTGCCCAGAACTGCCGGTGACGCTGCAACCGACCCAGGCCGCGGCGCCGATGTACCGAGCGCTCGGCTTCGCTCCAATCGGAACCTACGCCCTCTGGCGCCGCTGAGGCCCTGTCCTCGCGTCTACCCGCATGTCCACGGTGGAGCGGGTGCGCCGCCGTGGCGCCCGAGGTAAGCCCCCCTTGGGTGCTTTTCTCCCCTCTATACGGGGAGAAAAGCACCAAGTTCGGAGTTGGCTCACTACCGGATTCGTTGCGCCGTTGGCTAAAGGAGCTCGAGCACGCGTTCAGGTGGCCGTCCGATCACCGCGCGGTCACCGACGACAACAACTGGTCGCTCCATCAGTTCGGGATGTTCGACCAAAAGCGCAGCGATTGCACCCCGATCGTTGTAATCGGATGGGTCCAATCCCAGCTCCTTGAAGCGGTTGTCCTTTCGCACCAGCTTCTCGGGCGGATCTTCGAGGATGGCAAGTAGGTGCTCGATCTGGTCGCGAGATGGCGGGTTCTTGAGATATTCGACGAGCTCGTAGTCGACACCGCGCTCATCGAGCAGGCTCCGGGCACTGCGTGCTTTCGAACAGTGAGGGTTGAAAAACAGTTGTACAGGTCCCACCCGGTCAACTTATCGGCTACTGCCGATGCCAGCGCCACAAAAGCGCGCTAGCGCACACACCGGCATACGTCGCAACGACCGCCCAAAACACCGGGTCAGCGGGATGCGATAGGTAACGCGCAAAACCAAACCCCAATCCAACGGCGAGCGGGATGGTGACCGCGACCTGTCGGAGAGGGTTATAGCGCAGAACACGCAACTGTTCGAGCAGGAACTCGATCACCGCTGGGAGTGGCAACGCGACCAATGCCCCTGCTCCAAGTGGCCCAGTCCCAAAACCTGACCCGAGCCCCACCACCATGATCACGAACGCAAGCGGATACAGCACCAGACACCGGCGGCAAACCCGTGTGCGGCCAAACCGCACGCAGCGTTCGTACTCGTCAGGAAAGTGATGCGCAAGCCAAAGCGGTGTCACCCATCGATCCTGGAGCAGTGCCCGGTGCTTGCCGCGATCCGCAACCACGCCCGAAGCCTACCGAGCCCGCAGGCATGATCGAGTGGCGGCCGAGACGGGTGATCCGCTGAAAGCAAAGTTGGCACAGTTCCTCCGACACTGTACCGAACTCGCCGAGGCACCTTGTGATCCTCGATACAACGGCCCGAGCGAGCCGTGTCCGCCACACATGGTCATGACAGCGCGTCAGGGCGCTTGAACGCGGTCCACCCGCGATCACAGGTCAGTACTGCGCCCGTCAAACTACGAGAGGCGTCGCTAGCCAAGAAGACGACCAGTTCCGCAATTTCTCGAGGAGTTTGCAGGCCGGTTGCGTGGCCCCGCGCAAACGCCTCGCGCAAATCCTCGTTGGCCCAAATCATGGCGTTCATCGGCGTGTCGACATAACCAGGGCTGATCGCATTGACTCGGATACCCAAGCGCCCGCAACCGACCGCCATCGACCTGGTGAGCAGTGCAACCCCTCCCTTCGAAGCTGCGTACGCGTCGAGCATCCCAAGTGGCAGTGGCAGGTGCGCCATTGAAGACGCCGTGTTGATGATCGATCCTCCACCTGATTCTGCGATCTTCGGGATAGCAAAGTGTGCGCAATAGAACGTCCCTGAAAGATTGGTCGCGATGACGCGATCCCACACCTCAGGCTCAACCTCAGGCGTGAACCCGTCCCTGAGTGGCCATGCGACACCGGCATTGTTGTGCAAAAGGTGGAGAGCTCCATATTGCTCGACGGCGCCATCAACAAGGGCGCGGCATTCCTCAGCAGAGCTCGCGCACCGTAGCCTTCTCAGTGATGTGGTGTGACACGATCGATATCGCCCTGCCGGGTAGAGGTGGATGTTGAGACTCCGTCGTCGCCAACCCCCTAGCCACGACGCTGGCGACTTCCTCGCCGACGTGAGCCTGTTCGCCCAGCTCCCTGCCTCCGCGCGCGCAGACCTCGCCCGCGGCGCTCGCTGGGTCTACCTCCCGGCTGGCTCGTATCTGTTCCGAGAAGGGGATCCGGCTGATGACCTCGCCGTCGTCTGGTCGGGTCGGCTCGAAGTACTGCGACAGATCGACCCCAAAGGTCATGAACAGGAGGTCGTCGGCACCTTTGCCCGAGGGGCCACGGTCGGTGAGTTGTCGCTCTTGACGAGCGAACCGAGGTCGGCGTCTGTTCGCGCCTTGCGGGACACGGAGTTACTCGTTGTCAACGCTGCGGTGTTCGAGCGGGTGATGCTGCGGGAGCCAGGGCTTGGCCTTGCTGTTGCTCGGGCACTCGCTCAGCGCCTTCGGCACGGTTACGGCTCGCTCAAGCACCCTGATACGCCGCACACCATCGCAATCATCCCATTCGACCCCGGCCTTCCCATCCAACGCTTTCTCGACCGGTTCATCCAGACCGTCGCTCAGTATGGCGGGGTGGTCGTCGCCGAAGAAGCGGACGACAACGGCATGCCTGATGGGCGACCAACCGGAATCACACACGGCGATTCCGCCGAGCGTCGGGAACAGCGGTGGGCAGCGCGGCTCGATCGATTGGAAGATGACTTCTCGTTCGTTCTGCTGGTCTCGCGCCACCCCACCGTCGACCTCGCCTGGACACGCTTCTGCCTTCGGTCGGCGGACAGGGTCTTGTTCATGTTGCGCGCAGGCGCTCCCCCGGCAGCAGTAGCCAAAGACGATCGTGCACTAGGCCGCGACCTGGTTTTCGTGTCCTCGGCCCTCAAGACTGAGCAAATCGCGCCAGCACGGAGACACTTGCAACCGCGCGCTCTTCACCACCTTCCTGACGACGGCGGGTTCGACGCGGCCGTGGACCGAATTGCCCGCCGCATGACGAAACACGCCATCGGCCTTGTCTTCTCCGGGGGTGGGGCCCGAGGACTCGCCCACATAGGCGTCATCGAACGACTGCAAGACGCTGGCATCGAGATCGACCGGGCTGGCGGCTGTAGCGCCGGAGCAATGGCGGCAGCAATGGTCGCCGCCGGGTGGTCCGCAGACGAGATCCTCGAGATTTGCCGCCGCGAACTCGTAGACCACAAGCCATTCAGCGACTTCACCGTTCCCCGGGAAGGACTGATCAAAGGGAAACGGGTGTCCGGAATGCTTGAGCGGATCTTCGGTGACGTATGTATAGAGGAACTTGCACGTCCCCTGTTCGTCGTCAGTGCCGACCTTGCCAGTGGCGAGCTTACCGTCCATCGCGAAGGTCTCCTGCGAGACGCGGTTCTCGCGAGCATGAGCATCCCTGGACTCATGCCTCCAGTTCGCCTCGACGGTCGGCTCCTTGTGGACGGCGGACTACTCGACAACTTTCCAGTTGACGTGATGCGCGAACTCGACGAAGGACCAGTGATCGGCATAGACGTGATGCGTCAGTTCCCGCTTGCCGAGGCAGAGCGCGGCCCGGCCTCGAAGGGACTGAAGGACGCGATCGGACCGGGCATCATCTCCACGCTGGCGCGTGCGATGGTGCTGGGTGGGCGAAGCCGAGCGGAGCAAAACCGCGCCGACGCGGACCTGCTCATCACTCCCGACGTCCACAACATCGGCTTGTTCGATTTCGACCGGATCGACGATGCAACGGAAGCGGGCCGCCGAGCTGCCGACGAGGCTCTGGCTTGCGGACTTCCCTGGGAATGAACTGGATCAGTTGGCCGCCTACGCTGCCGAACGCACAAGGACTGGAGTACTCCGACGTGGTTGCTACCGCGGCCTATTGTCATCGGAGCCAACGTGAGACAAAGGAGCCACACGTGCCAGTCAAGATCAACGACGTGTCCCGAGTCGTCATTCGTGGTGAATGGATCACCGTCGAGCGCGGTACCTTCAGGGTCGAGCCGTTCGCCTTGACAGATGATGCAGGCCACGCTCTACACCCCGACCTCGGGATCTGGGCCTACCACTTTCTCACCGACCAGAAGGACGAATACTACGGCCCACTGTCTGAGATCCAGCTGTACAAGCTGGCCTACACGAGTTGAGGCCAGGACTCGCTCCGAACCACGCGACGTAGTCGGGATCAAAGCAGCGTTCCGTTGCTGTCAACTGCTCGGGCGACGGAGACCGACGAGGTGAAGGCTCTTTCCACTCCGACTTTCCGTACCGGTCCGGTCATGGTGAAGGAGCCGCCCAATCAGATGTCTTCGCTCGACCCGCCGAGCTGGACGTCAGTCGTCCCCGGCTCGACGATGCGTCAACAACCTGATGACCCGAGTAGGTTCATCAACTGCGAGGCACCTGAACCCACGGGAGATCTTTGTCGACCCGTGGCTCACCTGGCAGCCCCAGAACTCGCTCGCCGAGGATGTTGCGTTGGATCTCTGAAGTCCCTCCCTCGATGGAATTGGCCCTTGAGCGTAGGAACATTTTTCTCGCCGTGCCGGGCGCACCAACTAGCCCGATGACCTCCGACCTCCGCATGGTGTAGTCGTAGTTCACCATGCCCGCCGCCCCGAGTAGGTCGATACACAATTCGTAGATTCGTTCGTTGACCTCCGCGAACATGAGCTTGGCGATCGATCCCTCGGGACCCGGATTACCAGCCCGGCGATTCTGGGCCGCCCGCATGTTCGTGAGGCGAAGCGCCTCTGCTTCGATCCATAGACGCATGAGTCGATCTTTCAGGGCAGGCGAGCGGTCAACGGCTTCCTCCTGCCAGATGCGCACTGCTTCAGCGATCGCGCCCGATCCGCGCTGTGGTGGCGCCGACCCCCCGCCGATCGTCGTCCGCTCGTTCATCAGTGTCGTCATCGCTACCCGCCATCCATCGCCCACATCACCGATCCGATCGGCATCCGGCACCCTGACCTCGTCGAGATAAACCTCGTTGAACTCGGCTTCGCCCGTCATCTGACGAAGCGGCCGCACTTCGACACCAGGGGAATGCATGTCAAGGGCGAAATAGGTCAGGCCGCGGTGCTTGGGCACGTTCGGGTCAGTCCGAGCGATGAGCATCCCCCGATCAGCGACGTGGGCCAAGGTGTTCCAGACCTTCTGCCCAGTGATCACCCACTCGTCACCATCGAGTACCGCTCGTGTCGACAGCCCGGCGAGGTCCGATCCCGCCCCTGGCTCACTGAACAACTGACACCATGCGTCCTCCCCCGTGAACATCCGGCGCAGCAGACGAGCCTTCAGTGCTTCACTCCCATGGGTGACGACGGTGGGTCCGGCCATCGTAAGGCCAAAGAAGTGACGATGGTCGGGCACCGGCGCGCCAGCGGCACGCAACCGCCGATCGACTTCACGTTGGAGCCGAGGCGGCGCCCCCAGCCCGCCGCATCCCTCCGGAAAATGAACCCACGCGAGCCCCAAGTCGTATTGACGTCCCCGGAACTCAACGGGGTCGGCGGTGCGGGGATCAAACTCAGACAGGAGCTGTTCCATGCGCTCTTCGACGCGAAGGTCAGTCTCAGACATGGCCGAATGGTAGGCAGCGAAACGGGCAACTCCTAGTTGACGGTTCGTCAGACAGGGATCAACGGTACCGAGCCAACACGCCACTTGCGTTCGGTGCCAGGTCCAGCACCGCGGCGCCTCCTCGAGTAGCTGGTGTCGTAGGGACGGTCTCGCTCTCCGGATGAAATGACCGAAACTGCCAAGCAACACCCAGCGCCTTGAAATAGGTCAGCTGATCATCAAACTTGAATCCCCCACCGTCGGCAACTGCACTGCCTACCGCGAGCAACGTGAACGGATTCTTCGTGTCCCCGATCTTGCCCATCAGTGCGCTGAGAAACGTGCGCTGCCGCTCAACCCGACCAAGGTCTGCGTTGCCGACGTAGACCCACTTGCCGTCGTGCAGCTCCTGGTAGTACCGAGAACGCACGTAAGCCAGGGCTTGCGCCCCATCGAGACGATTCACACCGACCTTGTCAACATCTGTCTCTTATACACATCT
>JANZZE010000303.1 GCA_026419545.1 Acidimicrobiales bacterium | reverse complement strand
ACTGCGACGTGCTGGTGACCGGCGACGACCGGGAGGCCCGGGAACAGGTGTTAACACTGGTCCGCGACGCGGGACTGCGCGGTTTCCACGCCGGCCCTCTGGCCAACGCGGTGGCCGCCGAGGCGCTCACCCCGGTGCTCATCGCCATCAACCGCCAGTTCAAGTGCCACGCCGGCATCCGCATCACCGGCGTGCCCGACTCCTGATCGCCGGCGGTGAGCCCGCTGCGACTGCTCATCCCCCGCAAGGCCCTCGGCGAGGCCAAGAGCAGACTCGCCGCCCACCTCGGCGACGAGCCGCGGCGCCGCTTGGTGGAAGCGCTCTTGGCCGCCGTCCTGGACGCCGCCCGGCACTGCCCTGCGGTGGCCGAGATCTGGGTGCTCTCCCCCACCCGCCCGCCGTCGCCCGGCGGGGTGCGCTGGCTGCCCGACCGCGGGCGCGACCTCAACGATGCCCTCGCCCGCGCCCTGGGGCGACTAGTCCCGGGCTCCCCCCTTCCCCTGGCGGTGGTGGCCGGCGACCTGCCCCTCCTCGCTCCCGCTGACCTCGCGGCCCTGGCCGCGTGGGTCGCCGCCGGAGCAGTGGTGCTCGCCCCCGACCGGCGGGGAGAGGGCACCAACGCCCTGGCGCTGCCCGCCGGCGTGGCGATGCGGCCGCGCTTCGGCCCCGGCAGCCTGTGGCTGCACCGCGCCGAGGCGGCCCGCCAGGGGCGAGAGGTGGCGCTGCTGCGCCGGCCGGGCCTTGCCTTCGACCTCGACCGGGTGCAGGATCTGGTGGAGCTGGTCGCCCTGCGCCCCCATCCCTGGCGCACTGCCCTTGGCCCCGAGTGGACCGCCTGCCCATGAGTGAAGCCGAAATCCGCCGCCTTTTGGAAATTCCCCTGGAGGAGCTCCTCCGGGAAGCCTCGCGCCTCACCTGGGCGGGGCGCGACCAACGGGTCACCTACTCCCCCAAGGTGTTCATCCC
>JANZZE010000302.1 GCA_026419545.1 Acidimicrobiales bacterium | reverse complement strand
GGGGTCAGGTCGCCCCCTCGCGAGCCAGGGTCAAGAGCTTGAGGACCGTGGCCCAGTTTCGAGTGGTGACGCTTCGTCCGGCACGTCCAAGAATGGCCTCGCCAACCTTGCTTTGCAGAAGGCCGCCAGCGCAGTGAAGGTACGCTGCGTGTTCGTTGACCGCGAAGCGCTCGCCAGGCTGAAGCAAGGAAGACAGGCCGTGTAGTTCCAGTAGTTTCGCGGAATCCAACGCGAACGCCACGAGGAAACGAGAGTGCTCTGACTCGGGGGACGGGAACGGGTTGTTCTTGACGATCGCTTCGAGTTCAGCCGCCGACTTGACGATTACAGGTGTGACGACGCCAAAGCGCTCTTCCACCGCTTTGGCAATGGCGCTCGCGAGTTTGGTGGTACTGCGGGTAGTGGAAGAGAAGACGGCGTTGCCGCTGTTCAAGAGCGTTCGCACTTGGTGGTGGCCGAGACTTTCCAGCGCGGCTCGGACCTCGGCCATGGGAACCTTGTTGCCCTTGCCTACGTTCACACCCCGAAGGAGTACGACAAAGCGGCTCACTGTGCGCCCTGACAACTGTTCTATTGGAACAATCGGTCGCGGCTCTGCCGATATGACGACAGCCTCCCTGCTGACCGATCTTACCGTTCCCGAAAGCGGTCACGCGACTTCGGCAGTCGACCCTGAGCAGACCTTGCCTTCTACTCCATCCGAGTGTCCGGTATGCGGCAGAATGCAGCCGCTCGTCGCGCTGGCCAGCATGCATCGGGCGCGGTAACCACGGTGCTCTTCCAGGTCACGTCGCCGATCGCATCGAGCGTCACGTCGAGGTTCGTCACCCCGTTGCGCTGGCTGTAGTCCAGGCGATTGAGCGGATCGTACACGAACGACTCGGTGAGCCCCTGCTTGAGGTCCTGGCGGGTCGTGAAGTTGCCGTTGTAGTCCCAGCTCACCTGCGCATCGACGAGCCCCGTGCCGCCGCCCAC
>JANZZE010000301.1:379-995 GCA_026419545.1 Acidimicrobiales bacterium | reverse complement strand
TTCTTGTTGTTCTTCGCGACAGCACCGATCTCTGCTTGCACTGCTGCGAGAGCCGCGTATATCTGTGCCATTGGGCTTGTCCTTTCAATCGATTGGCAGGTTCGCCACGGTTTGTTTCGCTGACAGGATTTGTTTGTACGCTCGCACCGTTTCGAGCTGCGCCACACGTAACCCTTCGGCGAGCTCCCACTCGTATCGTTCCTCCACCGTCGACATTTCAGTGTCCATCTCGCGTTGTTTCACTGTCGACGCGTCAGATGACACCCAAGCGCGTGCACGAGCGTGACGGTATCGCCTGCCGGCTTCGGCGGCTTCGATGGTCAACCGTTTCAACTCGGACAGCGCTTCGTCCAATCTGGTTTCGGCGTCGCGGATGTCGTCACTGAACATTTGGTGTCACCCGATAGGAGGTTGTGATCTCTTCGATCAACTCTTCCGGGTTGTATCCGAATTTACGCAGTGTTTGTTTCTTGAGCGCGACCCGCATCGGTAGCGAAGCGAGAAGATGCTCGTCGGCGACGACGAACCGGATGGTTTCGATCGGGAGCCACTTCTCTCGACGTGACGCTGTGACAGTGATCCGCGGGTCCTCTACCCCTACGAGTTCGGGTAGGAT
>JANZZE010000301.1:0-369 GCA_026419545.1 Acidimicrobiales bacterium | reverse complement strand
GTAGGATCGCTTCGAGTTCTTCTTCGATCTGTTTCTTTTGTTCGAGCAATTCCAAATAACGTGAAACTATGTCCATGAGTGATCCTCCGTCTGTTGTGGTGGCTGTAGCCTCACCCGACACTCTCCCGAAGGTAACACACCACCCACTGGTCCGTCAAGCCGGTCTAGTGTTCCCGCACACCGGTTTGCCAGAAACGTTCCCGCAGTTGATCCAAGTCGTCCTGAACGTCGCGCCCACACACGTGCTCACAGACCGGCTAGCAACACTCGGCAACGACATCATCCAACAAGAAGCCCGAGCGTTTCTCCTACACCAACTCGGCACACAGCTCGTCTACGGCAACAACGAAACCTGGCAGATCAGATGCG
>JANZZE010000300.1 GCA_026419545.1 Acidimicrobiales bacterium | reverse complement strand
CGATTTGGGGTGGCGGTCTCTTGCCGTGTGAAGGCGCAACCGGTTCGGCACACCGTAAACTGATCGACCGCCCACGAACGGCGTTGGTCTTCCAACTTCGCCAAAATGACGCCACCGGGTAGCCCTGCCATGACGACTGCGGATGCTTCGCTTGACAGTTGGCACCACTTAAGGGTTTGTGGAGACCGAGCACAGCGCTGTAACGCCGTGTTGTCGCACGCGGTCGGTCAACTTGCGTTGCGACACGCTCTTTCAGCTGGCGGATCGGAAGGGGGTAGGCCAGTGCCGACGGTGCAGTGTGTCACGACAGGTTCGGTGCCGTGACAGGTCACTGAAGCCGGGTCGCTACTGAGGGTGTGGTGCACCTGCCGTGCGTGCGACGGAGATCCCCGTACGCTCGTTCAACGAACTGGAACCATTTACACCTCCAGGTTCTGATGCTGCAGCCGAACGAAAGGGCGAATATCGGGTCATGACAGCGAGGTCTTTAAGCGACTGCCGCGCGGAATGACGTGAAGACATCGCCTGGTAACGGGACCTCGAGCTCCCAGATGACCTGCATCGGGCGTTCGGAGCGGTGCTCGACGTAGCGGGCTCGGCCCGCACAGAAGTAGGGCTTGGTTCGTCCGTTGATGTCGCGCTTGGCTGTGCGGATGAACAGCACGATGTTGGTGCCGAGGCGCTCATGATTGATGTATCGCTGTCCGGTCTCGCTTGCTGCTGCGGTGATCGATTGAGACTCCCAGTGGAAGAGCCGGTCGCTGATGGCGTAATCGCGGTAGCGCGTGGTGGGTGAGTAGTCCTTCTCGGTTTTCTGGAGCGTGATGAAGAGCAGATCCGTCTGGCTGGGTACATCCCAGTAGACGCCGGCCTGGAGTGGACGGGGTGCCATCACCGTGGACGCACCGAATCCGGCGAGCACTTCGTCGCGTGTGTAGGTGCCATGGACCTGGAGGGGGATCGGCTGCAAGAGACCAAGCGGAGCATGAAGATGGCAAACCTTCTCATCGAGGAGCGCGAGTACGTCCAATAGTTCGCTCCGTATGGCGT
>JANZZE010000299.1:348-1301 GCA_026419545.1 Acidimicrobiales bacterium | reverse complement strand
CCCCATCGCATACGGGCGAGCCGTGGCAAAGCTTTCGTTGAGCAACAACAGGCTGGGTCCTAAGTCATAGGGGGGGTTCAAGATCGTGACCAGGCCCACGGCTGCGGCGCCGCCCCGCCAGCCCAGCAGTCGCACGGCCAGCGCCAGACAACCCGCAATCCAGATCAAGCCGCCTGCCAACGCGACCCCCTTGGCCGCCGCAGCGGGCCAAGCCCAGCGCAGCAGCTGGGCATACGCTTCGTCAAACAGGCTGAGGCTGCCTTGCGACCCAAAAGCAAACCACACATCGCGGGCATAGGCCTGTGGCATCCGTTCGTTCAACGCCAGGACGAGGTAGATGACCGCGTCGTGCCAGATGCCCCGGTAGGGGTGGCACAGCAGCCAGATCGACAACACGAGGGCCGCCCATCCCCAACCGCCCACCCGGCACGCCGCCCTGTCCACGGGGCGGCCGACATTCACGTGGCCCGAAAGTCGCATGCGTGCTTCAGCCCTGCTGGGGCGCCGTGCGGTCGTCGGGGTGTTCGATCGTCTCGTGGTACTCGTCGTCCAGGTTGACGGCCCAGATGGCCTCCCGAGGAACGTCACCTCCCAGGATGGCGTCCACCGCCAGCTTGGCGGTCAACATGGAGTGATCCTGGTTGTTGTAGCGGTGCATGCCGTTGCGCCCAACCAGCCAAAGGTTGGCCATGCCATCGACCCACTGGCGCACCACACCGAACTGGGCGTAGCTGCCGAAATAGGCGGGATAAGCCTTTTCGACCCGCACAAGGTGGCTGTCGAGCACATCCTTCGGATCGATCAGGTCGATCGAGGCCAGCTCCTGAATCGCCAGCCGGGTAAAAGCGGCATCATCCAGCGACCATAGATCGTCGCCGACGTTGCAAAAATATTCCAGCCCCAGCCAGACCGTGCGGTCCGGGTCGGCAACCAAGTCGGGGCTCCAGTTGTTG
>JANZZE010000299.1:0-338 GCA_026419545.1 Acidimicrobiales bacterium | reverse complement strand
GTTGAAGATTTGCAGCCGACCGAGTCGAACCTCTTTTTCCTGAATGTAGATCCAATTGTCCGGCAGGCGCTGGCCCGCCACGCCGTCGCTGTCACCGGGGTGGCGCTTCATGCGCCGCACCAACAGGCCGACCGTGATGAAGTCGCGATAGAGCAGCCCTTGCGCCACCTGTTGCACGTCGTGCGGGGCAGGCGGGGACATGCCCGCGATCAGATCCTTGACGGGCATGGTGGAGATGACGTGATCGGCCGCGACGGTCTGGCGCTGGCCGGCCTGGTCGACGATGTCGACCCCCGTGATGCGGTGATCGTTTCGCTGGAGCCCCACCACGCGGGTGT
>JANZZE010000298.1 GCA_026419545.1 Acidimicrobiales bacterium | reverse complement strand
GTGCACGCCGGTGCCCGCCAAGTGGAGTGCACGATCAACGGCATCGGCGAGCGGGCTGGCAATGCAGCCATGGAGGAGATCGTGATGGCGCTGCGGGTCCGGTCCGACTTCTTCGGTGGACTCGACACCGGGATCCGGGCCGAGGAGCTGGCTCGGACGAGCCGTCTCGTGTCCCGTCTGACCGGTTATCCCGTCCAGTACAACAAGGCGGTTGTTGGCCGGAACGCCTTCGCTCACGAATCCGGGATTCACCAGCACGGCGTGCTCAACAAGCGCGAGACCTACGAGATCATCGATCCTGCCGCGGTTGGTGCTGGCGAGAGCAAGATCGTGCTGGGCAAGCACTCGGGCCGCCATGCGTTTGCCGACACCTTGAAGAAGATGGGCTATGACCTGCATGGCGACGCGCTCAACCAGGTGTTCGCTCGGTTCAAGGAGCTTGCCGATCGGAAGGTTCACCTCAGCGAGGAGGATTTGGAAGCGCTCGTCGCCGAGGAGGTGGGTGACACGGTGCGCTACGCGTACCAACTCGTCTCTTGTGACAGCCACGGTGGCACCAACAGCACGCCGACCTGCACGATCGTCCTGGATCGAGCGGGCGAGAAGTTGGAGGCGACCGCAACCGGTGATGGCATGGTGGAAGCTGCCTGCAATGCGATCCGTCAGCTGACGGGCGTCGAAGGTCGGCTCACCGATTACGCCGTCACCTCGGTTACCGGCGGTGTCGACGCGCTCGCTGACGTGGCATTGCGGTTTGAAGTCGATGGTGTCGCGATGCCCGGGCGGGGCCTGTCGACTGACGTAGTCGAAGCGTCGGCCCGCGCCTTCCTCAATGCCATAAACCGGATCGTTCGAGTACGTGATAGCGGCGATGCTGCGGTTCGCTCTGGGCGACCAGGATCGCGCGACGGTGTGTGAGGCGAAGTGTACGAGTAATCGAGGTTCCGCGCCCACGTTGAGAATCAGTGGAAGGCATGTTCAAATCCCCTAGCTTCTGACCTGGATGTTGCGGTGGGTTAGCGATCTGATCGCGGATTGACGCGACAGGTGGTCCGTTACCTGGGCGATGTGGTGTTTGTGTTTGCCGCATAGGCCCAGAGCAAGGAGCACCTGAGGGTGAAGAACAGCAACCTTGTTCGATGCGGGTGACCTCGTTGTTGAGCAGCGCCAGGAAGTGGCTGGGCGATGGGGACTGACCGCGAGGCGACCAGGGGTGGTGGGGATGGTGTCGCGGGTACCGTTGCTGGGCCGGTCGAACCTCGTTGGTGTCGCAGATGAGTGCCGGTTCCCAGGGGGCGGGCCGACGGGTATTCAGGTGGTGTGCTATCGCGCGGTGACCGGGTCGATCTTGGCGGTGGGAATCTCTTGCCGAACCGCTCGCTGCTGGAGCG
>JANZZE010000297.1 GCA_026419545.1 Acidimicrobiales bacterium | reverse complement strand
ATTCCAAGGTCCCCCAACAAAGCGAAGTGGTGATCGACCTGATCCCCAACTGGCGGGCGGAGTTGATGGTGAACGGTGTCCCGATCCCGTCAGACCAGATGACGGTCATCGAACCTCAAAGTCGCTTCGCGTTCCAACCCGGCGCAGGTAAGGAGATAGAGGCACTGCAGCCAGGTCAGAACTGCGTCGTTGCGACGTACTGGCCCCTCGCCAATCCCGAGCAGCGTTTTTCGCGCAGCTGGTGCTTCACCGTGGTGTGACCCGACCCCAGCCTCAGCCCCCGGCCTCCGGCCCCCCGGTTTCACGCGCAGCTGCTGCTTCATCGTGGTGTGACCCCAGCGAGCGCGGTCCGAGATGGACAAACTCGACCACTAGCCAACCGGCGCGAACCGATAATCGGCGCACCACGTCGCCGCCACTGAAATCACGATCGCCGGCATCGCACCCGCCAACCGGTCCAACGTGACAACCAATGCGACACACACCGGGCCCCGACCTCATCGCCACCACCTGTCAAACGAACATTCACCCTGGCCCACCCACGGAACGGAGCCGTTTCAACCTAGTAGCTCGTCGATCTGCCTGATGGCAGGCGTTGGATCGGCCTCAACAAGGATCCCGATCATGCCCAGCTTCCGAGCGGCCACCACGTTGCCTGGGAAATCATCGAGGAACGCGGCTCGGGTCGGCTCGATCCCGCCGAGCACGTCGAGGGTCAGCTCGTAGATGCGCGGATCGGGCTTGCGGATTCCCACCTCGCTCGAGTCGATCACCGCGTCGAACAACTCGTCGAGCGGGATTAGGGGACGCCACAAATCCTTGGCCTCAGCAACGTTGTTGGTCACGATCGCAGTCCTACATCCGGCTGCTCTGGCTCGGCGGACGCAGTCGATCATCGGCTCGATCGGCTGACCATTGCCGCCAAGATGTTTGAGAATCTGGAACAGGTCGAGGTCGAGGCCACGCCGACGGCCGAGCTCGCGGATCTCCTGTCGGGCAACTGTGATCGGGATCTCACCTCGTTCGCAGCGGTGCCATGGATGGTCAGTGTCTTCGTGGTAGCTCCCGAACAAGACTTCGAGGGCGTCGTCGTACTCGATGCCTTGCTCTTCGCTCAGTGTTCTAATGGCAGCAAACGGTGAGGGCATGAAGACACCGCCGAAGTCGTAGAGCACTGCATCCACTGCTCGTAACGTTGCGCCGCTGCCCACGGGAATCCAGTGTGTTCGACTTCCGCATGGCACGTGAAATCCACCCTTGGCACGTGCAATACCTTGCGGGTTACGACAGCGGGCTCAGGCGAGCACTGCGCAGAGGTACCTGCGTGAACCGCTCTGGGTCTGATGGAGGCTCGGTTTATTGGTTTCCAAGCCCGGCGGGTTCGGTCTGTTGGGCAGCGTAGATGGCTGCTTCGGACTCTGCTGGGGGCCGCTAGCCACAGTGGCTGTGGAGCCGTTGGTGGTTGAACCAGTTGAGCCAGGCGAGGGTGAGGAGCTCGGAGCGCGTCGACGTCGCCCCAGGGTCTCGG
>JANZZE010000296.1 GCA_026419545.1 Acidimicrobiales bacterium | reverse complement strand
AACCGGATGTCAGTCGAGCTCCTGGCGCGAGGAGCCGAGCGCCTCCCGCTCACACCACGCCACAACGGCGAGACATGCCACAACGGCGAGAACGGTACGAGCAACGAATCACACGACGGCTTGGACCACGGGGTGCTCGATGCGCTCGCCCACGCGTCGTTGTGTAACGACTCAGGCCTCGCCGACGGGGAAATCGTCGGCGACCCGACCGAAGGTGCTCTGCTCCAAGCAGCGGTTCGTGCAGGCATCGACCCCGATACCGTGCGTTTCTCGTCACCCCGCATCGGTGAGGTGCCATTTGATTCTGCGTCGAAATACATGGCGACCTTCCACCCGACCGATGACGGCGTGCTCTGCCTCGTCAAGGGAGCACCAGATGTCATCTTGGACCGGGCGAGCTCGGCGGTAGCGGAAAACGGCATTACGCCATTGACCGAGGCCACACGAATCGACTGGGAAACGGCGAACACCGACTTGGCCCAACAGGGTATGCGCGTCCTCGCAGTTGCGTTCCGCCAATTGCCCGCATCAGTTCTTGACCGGGACGGTCACGTCATCGACCCCGAATCTCACATCACCGACCTGACGATCGAACTACTCCTCGGGATCATCGATCCGCCACGCCCCGAGGCACGTGACGCCATCGCTTTGTGCCAACAAGCCGGAATCGGCGTGAAGATGATCACCGGCGACCACGCACTCACCGCGAAAGCGATTGCCTCCAATCTCGGCATCGCAGGCCGGGTCGTCACAGGAGCAGAACTTGACGCAATGTCAGACGACGAGCTTGCCGCGACCATCGATCAGATCGGTGTCTGTGCTCGCGTGAGCCCCGACCACAAGGTTCGCGTCGTCCAGGCACTGAAACGTCATCGTCACATCGTGGCCATGACCGGTGACGGAGTGAACGACGCGGCAGCGCTGCGGCACGCAGACATCGGCGTAGCCATGGGGATTACCGGAACAGAAGTCACGAAGGAAGCGGCCGACATGGTGCTCGCCGATGACAACTTCGCGACCATCGTCGGTGCCGTCGAGCGCGGACGGGCCATCTTCGACAACATCGTGAAGTTCGTCCGCTTCCAGCTGACCACCAACCTCGGCGCCATCGGCACGCTGCTCAGCGCCAGCCTCCTCGGGCTTCCCGCACCACTCTCGGCTATCCAAGTGCTCTTCGTGAACATCATCGCCGACGGTCCCCCGGCGATGAGCCTGGGCCTCGATCCACCCGACCCCCAGACGATGCGACAGCCACCTCGGATACCAGGCGCACCAATCCTTGACCGGGCTCGGATCATCCCGCTCCTGGTCGCCGCCGCTGTGATGACCATCGGCACGCTGGCACTGCTGGCACTCGCTCGTCAGCAGTGGGATGAGCAGACCGCACTCACGATGGCGTTTACGACCTTCGTCTTCTTCCAACTCGCCAATGTGCTCAACTCCCGGACGGAGCACGCGTCGATCCTGACGCGCCAAACCCTGACCAACGCCAAGCTTTGGTTGGCGATCGGCGCCGTGGGGAGCTTCCAAGTCCTGATCGTGTCGGCGGGCCCACTCCAAGAAGTGTTCGACACCATCTCGCTCAGCTTCAGCC
>JANZZE010000295.1 GCA_026419545.1 Acidimicrobiales bacterium | reverse complement strand
AGATGTGTATAAGAGACAGCGCGTCGGGGGGACGGGGATCCGGAACCGCACTGGATCAGGCGCGGCATACGGCTCGTCGATGACCTCGCCGTTGAGATAGAGATCGTTGTCCCTCGACTCGATGGTGTCCCCACCAATTGCGATCACACGACTCACGCGGACCTGAGTCGGGAACCGGTTGTCTTTGGATTCCCAAATGACAATGTCACCCCGGGCCACCGAATCACCGGAAGCCGGCACAGCCCACACCGTGGCACCAACTTTGATGGTCGGTTCCATGTGACCTCCGGTGACCACATGCGGCTTGAACAGGAAGGCAGCGAGACCGGCAAGCAGCGCGCCAACGGCTGCACTGGCGACAAGAACCATCCGCATCTTGCTTCGGGCTGAACGTTCAGGCAGCTTCTCGTTGCCGTCGGTTGCCGTGGTGGCCGCATTCTCGTCTCCGCTCACGACTGCCGACGCTATCCGAGGACCAAGCTCCAGGCGGGTGCGCAAAACCCCTCAATACGGAGGGACACAAGCACCCGTCAGGGCGGGACTTGGGTGGACGGACTCCCTAGACGGCCGAGATCAACCGAACGGGTCGGACTGATCTGCCGCGAGTGGCTCCTCGATCAGCTTCAGGCCATCGTGTCCTGACACTTCGACCCGTCCTCTATCGGCCTCGACAGTCACCGAGTACCCGTCGACCTCTATACCGGTCATCGCCAATCGATCGATGGCCGGCGGCAGCACCGGCGCGACATGCAAGCAATTTCGCTGCACAACGGGGTCGAACCGAAGCATTGCGCGCACGAGCAGCAGAGGCGCAGCAGCGGCCCAAGCCTGTGGCGAGCAAGACGTCGGATAATCAGCAGGTACACCGAGGTGCGCTCGATCGAAGCCGGCGAACAGTTCAGGCAGCCGTCCCCCCATGACGTCCGCGGCATCCAACAGCCCATCGATCAGCCGGTGCGCAGCGTCGATGTGCCCGTACCGGATCAGGCCCGCAGCGCAGATGGCGCTGTCATGCGGCCACACCGACCCGTTGTGATAACTCACCGGGTCATAACGCGCCATGGACGTCGCCAGGGTCCGGATACCCCAGCCAGAGAACATCTCCTCCGACAACAACACCTCGGCCACGACTGCGGCCTTGTCTGCATCAGCGATCCCTGTCCACAACAGATGCCCGATATTCGAGGTCAGCGAATCGATCGGGCGCTTGTCGGCGTCCAGGCCCACCGCATACCAACCGCGGTCAGCCAACCAGAACTCCCGGTTGAAAGTCTCCCGCAATCGCTGCGCCGCGTGCCGGTAGCGCTGTTCGGTCTGCGTGTCTCCCGCAACAGCCGCGAGCTCAGCGCGCGTACCGAACGCGGCGTACACGTACCCCTGGACTTCACACAACGCGATGGGCGGCTCAGCCAACTGACCATCGGCGAAACTGATCGCATCCCAACTGTCCTTCCATCCCTGATTGACCAAGCCAGCGGGCGAGGTGCGCAAGTACTCGACGAAACCATCGCCGTCGCGGTCACCGTAGGTTTCGATCCACTCCAGGGCCCGGTCGACGTGAG
>JANZZE010000294.1 GCA_026419545.1 Acidimicrobiales bacterium | reverse complement strand
ACACAAGAAACCGCCCCACGCCCGTGGGGATGAACCGCTCGGATGCGCTATTCCGGCGGCCCGCCGCGGAACCGCCCCACGCCCGTGGGGATGAACCGCCTGAGGGCCTGATCACTGTAGAGTGCGAGTTAACCGCCCCACGCCCGTGGGGATGAACCGACTACCGAATCCGGGAAGTTCGGCAATAGTCGAACCGCCCCACGCCCGTGGGGATGAACCGTCGACGTCCTGCTTCGGGTTCGGAGCCGAAGGAACCGCCCCACGCCCGTGGGGATGAACCTTGAGGCGATGTGCATCTACATCAGACGGCGTTAACCGCCCCACGCCCGTGGGGATGAACCGAGGAGCCTAGAAGATGCGATCGTCCACGAGATAACCGCCCCACGCCCGTGGGGATGAACCGGGTCGAGGGGCCCGATCACGGTCACGTTGGCGAACCGCCCCACGCCCGTGGGGATGAACCGCGCCTCCTCCAGTTCTTCCCACTCGTCATCTAAACCGCCCCACGCCCGTGGGGATGAACCGCGGAGAAAGCCTTCGTGATGCACCTCGTGTACAACCGCCCCACGCCCGTGGGGATGAACCGGCAGATGTGATTGCCAACTTGCCACGTGATGGAACCGCCCCACGCCCGTGGGGATGAACCGGGTCTTTGCTTTCAACCCGGAAGAGATCAGGGAACCGCCCCACGCCCGTGGGGATGAACCGTTCGCATCTCAAGATGTCAGCGCCGGTCGATGCGCAGCCGTCAGCTAAACCGCCCCACGCCCGTGGGGATGAACCGTCGGGTCGTACGCACTCAACAAACTCGGTCTCAACCGCCCCACGCCCGTGGGGATGAACCGATCGAAGGCATCGCCGATCTCAAGGACCTGGGAACCGCCCCACGCCCGTGGGGATGAACCGAAATCAAAAGGGTGTTTGGCAAGCTTCCAGAAAACCGCCCCACGCCCGTGGGGATGAACCGCTTTCTGATACTCCTTTTTGACGCCGCCACGTAACCGCCCCACGCCCGTGGGGATGAACCGGTCAACGGGTCTCGGCTGGTTTTTGCTGTCGGAACCGCCCCACGCCCGTGGGGATGAACCGGCGGCCTCGGCGCCGCCGTCGGATGTTTTCGAAACCGCCCCACGCCCGTGGGGATGAACCGTTCTTGCAGATGGGCTACGAGGTAGCCCCAGCAACCGCCCCACGCCCGTGGGGATGAACCGAGACACAAACAAGGAGAAAGAAAAGGATGAACAACCGCCCCACGCCCGTGGGGATGAACCGTCCTCCGGAGAGATCGCGTCTAGCCGTATCGGAACCGCCCCACGCCCGTGGGGATGAACCGGTTGCTGAAAAGCTGGGCGCAATGGCCCTTGGAACCGCCCCACGCCCGTGGGGATGAACCGGAGCGGGCACCGACGGAGCTCTGCTCGTGCTGAACCGCCCCACGCCCGTGGGGATGAACCGGTGTGGGAAGCCTGAAGAGCATGGGTGTCGGCAACCGCCCCACGCCCGTGGGGATGAACCGGGTATGCATTTGGTAGCCCGGTGCTCGACGGCAACCGCCCCACGCCCGTGGGGATGAACCGTTCCTGCCCTTCGGGGTTGAGAGAAACAGGGCAACCGCCCCACGCCCGTGGGGATGAACCGC
>JANZZE010000030.1 GCA_026419545.1 Acidimicrobiales bacterium | reverse complement strand
AGATGTGTATAAGAGACAGGTCCATTACAGTAAAGGAAGACTTAGTGCCGGGCAGGACATGGGTGGGAACACCATGACGTCTTGCCCTCTCACTGACCTTGCCAGGGTCGGCCACCTCGATCAAGAGGACGGTCGTCACCGAGGCCCGATCCGACGGCTCGTTGCCACGAACACGCCGAGCCACTTCCCCGCTGGGAGCGATGATCATCACAGTGCCACCTAGGGCGACTCGCAGTCCTCCCGGGAGGAGTGGGTCACGGCCGGTACGCCGGAAGCCCAACACCTCCTCATAGAACCGAACGGTCGCTTCTGAATCGGCCGCCGCTAGCACCGTTCGTGCTCGCGTTGTCTCCGCCGCCAGCCCCACCGGGCCGAACGCCGCCACGACTGCTTGGGCCAGATGCTCGGTGTGGGTCAGACTGAGCCGCCATTCAGCGATTCCCCGCTCCCGCGCGACCACCGCGGCCTTGCCCAGCAACCTCAACCTAGGTTCACCCGTCTCAGCCCGTAGCACTTCAATATCAGTGAGCGGAACGCTGAACAAGCCGACGCCCATCGCCTTCAGCGTGGCTTCCTTGGCAGCGAACCGAACAGCGAATCGTTCGGTTGGGTCACGGCGGCGGACGGCATAGACCTGCTCCGCAGGGGTGAACACGCGATCGACAAGTGAAGGAGTGCGAGCAAGAGCGGCGCGAAACCGATCAAGCTCTACAAGGTCCACTCCCAGGCCGATCACGACATGAGTCCCCGTGCCTTCACCCGATCCGCTACGAGCGCCAATGCTCAGCCAGATCGTTGATGGGTTCCGTCATCAACTCCACAATCGGGATCTCGACAAGCAGGTCATCGCGGAAAGTCGGTTCGGTTTCGGTAACGGCGTCCTTCAACGCCTGGTATCGCCCACGATAACCCTGTAACACCGTCCGCAACGTGGGTAATGGCAACCGCTCGGCTAGCCGGACATGCAAGAGCGTCAGCCCAGTTGTCTGGTTGTCCTTCACCTCTGGCACTATCAGCACCGTTCGTCCGTCGGCCCTTCCTTTGGCCAACAGCGGCAGCCGTTCGGTTGCTACGCGGTGTTTGGTACCTCGCAGCACCGGGTTGTCCTCGGTGCGGCTCCGCAACTCGCGACCGATCCCTCCCCGATCAACAACAGCAATCGTCGCTTCTTCGTCAGCGCCGCTACCAACGCGACCCTCAATCGCGTATCGGGTGTAACCCAGCACCTCCTCGACCAGGCAATCAAGCGCCGCAATGGTGCGGAGGGATTGATAGCTGAGCCGATCCCGAGCCGCACCAGCCGCCAAGGTCTCTTTGACAAGCGGTGCTTGCAACAGGGTCTCATCCGACCTCGATATCCCGACAGTGACGGTTTTGGCCTGGTGCTTGATCGCGTCGACCGGGCGAGTCAACTCCTCGATCGCTTTGGAGAGAGCAGCCATCAGGTCCTCGATGACAACGCTCGGTGTTCCGACCTTGCCGTGATCGAGCTGGTAGGTGTCCAGGGGACTTACGCCGAGCGCGTAACGCAGCACCGAACTCAGACGAGCCGCTGTCGAAGCTTCGAGATGACCATCGAGCTCACCGCTACGCAGACCGTCGAAAAAGCGGCTGGCGTAAGGGGCAACCGCATCGGCAAGTCGTGCGAGCAGATCATCGTCGGTCCCCATGCCGTCACGTTGCGCCGTTGTCAACTCATCGTGCGAAGACAGGAGGCGCTCGACCGCCGCCCGAGCCTCCCGCAACGGTCGCGCTTGGGCATCAATGGCGAGAGCTGCCTCGTAGCCGAAGAGGTGCCCCGCCATCGTTGACAGAACGAAGGCCACTGCGGGGTGGGTCGACGGCACGTACACGACCTGCAATGCGGTAGAGAAACGCTCCTCACCTTCGCTTGCGATGACGATTGGCGCCGCCTTGTGAGCACGGAAAATCGCCACTTCCTTGGCCACGTCGTCAGCAGTCGACCCTGCGAGACCAGCTGCGCAAACGAGGATCAACGGTTCCGATGACAAGTCGATGTGCTTCTTGTCCTCGGTGCTGTCACAGGCGATCGCTTTATAGCAGAGCTCGGAGAGCTTGATTCGGATCTCATTCGCCGCAATGCGATTCGACCCGTTGCCAACAATCGCCCAGTGCCTACGGCTCGGGGCGAACCGCTGCGCGGCTTCGGCGAGCGCCGGCCGGCAATCAAGCGTCCGCTCCATCGCCGCTGGTAGCTCACGTAGTGCACGGAGCACTCCCTGCAGGTCGTACCCGGGTGCGGGTCCTACCAGTTCAGCAATCGCCGATGCCAGCAAGAATCCTGCAGCGATCTGGGAATAAAACGCCTTGGTCGAGGCGACACTCATTTCGACGTCACGACCATCGGATGTATAGAGAACCCCGTCGCTCTTGTCGGTCAGATCGCTGTTGCGCCGATTGACGATGGCAATCACACGCGCACCCCGGGCCCGGACGAGGTCGACGGTGCGATTGGTGTCGGTCGTGGTACCAGATTGGCTGATCGCCACAACCAGGGTGTTGCTCATGTCGCTGGCGAGCGCAAAACCAGAGAGCTCGCTAGCAAGCAAGGCATCCGCTCGGAGTCTCCCTGTCGAACCGACAGCCTCGTTGATGGCGACCGCGAGGCTCTGACCTGCGATCGCCGCGGTGCCCTGACCGATGACGACCAGGTGATCGATGCGCCCAGACCGGAGGTCGGCCCGGATAGAAGTCGGTAGGGCATCCTCACCCAGATGAACGGCGAGCCGTCCGTTCCGCTCCACCAACTTGCCTCGCAACGTCTTGCGGAACGAGGCGGGAGCCTCAGAAATCTCCTTCAACAGGAAATGGGGATATTCTCCGCGATCGATATCTCGGGTGGTGATCTGGGCAGTTGTCAGCTCATCAGCCCCTACTGGGAGCGGACCACCGTTGTACGCCCACCGTTGGACTCCCGAAAGAGTCCCTGCACCGTTGCGACAAAGACGCACCACTTGGCCCCGGCTCCCTGTCGGATCATCCGGGTCAGCGGGAGTCTCGCCATCCATCCGGAAATAGGTGGCTGTCTCTTCAACCACACCATACGGTTCACTCGCCACGATGAAGAGGTTCTCGGCGAGACCGACATAGAGCGCCTGCCCGCTCCCCCGCAAAGCGAGCATCAGCTCGCCAGGACGAGACGCCACGTTCGCTGCGATTGCGACCGAGCCCTCTAACCGGTTCACCGTCAGCCTAAATGCCTCAATTGGATCGACGCCGGTCATGATCTGGCGAGCTGTGAGCGTCGGGATCACCTTGGCATCGGTTGTGATCTCCGAAGCGATGCGGAGGCCCTCATTCGCCTTGAGGTCCGCAAAGTTGTCGACATCGCCGTTCAACACGGCGGTAACATACGGCCGCGAATCGCTCGTCTCGTCGCCGAGTTCTTCGGAATCGAGCGGATGGGCGTTGGCCTGACTGATGATTCCAACACTCGCCCAGCGCGTATGGCCGAGCACCACTGAGCGTGCAGTGTCGGCGACTAGCGCCTGGCGAAGCAAGCCATCGGAACGGATCGCTTCTCGCAGGGCTTTCGTGTTGTCACCCAGCTCACCGATCTCGGCGGCAGCCTTGTACACGAAGCTCAGGTGTCCTTCAGGGGTCGCGACCGCCATCGAGGTGAGCAGAGGGTCTTGGCGTCTCGCCAACTCCGCCTGAATAGAAGGGGCGTCAAGGTCGAGTTGGTGATCACTGACTAGGACCTGGAGTCCAGCCGAGTCGCGGCCACGAACCTCGAGCCTGTCGAGCGCAGACAGCGCCTGTTGAATCGAGAGATAGGTCTCAAGAGCAGCGAGGCCTGGATCGGGACCAGCAAGGTCTGCAACCGCCGCGGCGGTACGGAGGCGATCGCGCTGGATGGCCCAGAGTGCGTCCTTCAAGGACACCAACGCTTCGTTGATCGCCTCGAGATCCTCCGAGCCGATCGATCCACCATCGAGCCGACGCTCGATCATCGCTACAGCGCTGATGGCAGTGGCGCAGTGGGCATCAATCGTCGCCACAAGCGCCCGGTCACCTAGCATCGCTCGGAGGCCCGGAACGCCGCGGAGCAGGTGGTCCGCCGCGGCCGCTCGCTCAGCGAGCTCGACGATCGGGCCAGCAGCCAGCACGTGCTCCTCTCGCAACGAGGCCAAAGCACGTGGCACGGCTTCGATCAAATCGAGAATCTCACGTGAACTCGGCGGATTGCGATCGCCGCGATCTCGGACGATGGCGATGATGCCGCACATGGATAACCGATTTTAGGCCACGGTGCGACGAAGACTCGACGCGAAGATCCCTTGGCAAGACCTGTCGCCATGGTCATCCCAGAAGCCAGACCTGCCGACCTCAACCTTCTCTGTCTTCAGGTACGGCTTCGATGATTCGGCGAGATACCCTCGTCACAAGGCGCCACGGCACGGCGCGAGTTGTGGGGTCAGGAACGGGCGGCCCCACAAACGGCGCTGACCGCGTCGGCGAGGCGCTTCGCCGCGGCCTCAGCCGCAACGAAATCCTTTGCCTCGACCATGACGCGCACCAGCGGTTCGGTGCCGCTCGGTCGGACCAAGACTCGGCCAAAGTCCCCCAACTTGGCTTCCTCATCTGCGACGAGGTCCGCGATGGCGCGCAACACATCATGATCAGGAAGGGCCACAGCCACGTTCTTCAGCACCTGGGGGAATTTGGTCATCACCGACGCGAGCTCCGACAACGGCTTCTGCCGCCGCACAAGCAGATCGAGAACCTGAACACCCGTCAAGAGACCGTCACCTGTGGTCGCGAGGTCGCGAAAGATGATGTGGCCGCTCTGCTCCCCACCCAAGATGAGATCGCGCTGCTCAAGTGCTTCGAGGACATAGCGATCTCCCACGTTCGTCTCGATCACTTCGATGCCGTGCTCGCGCATAGCCAACCGGAAGCCCAGGTTACTCATGACCGTCACGACGACGGCAGGGCCAGGTAGTAGACCCCGCGATTTTCGGTCAACGGCGCACATGGCGATGATCTGATCGCCGTCGACGAGTTCACCATGCTCATCGACGGCGATGACACGATCGGCGTCTCCGTCGAAGGCCAGCCCGACTTCGGCCCCGTACCGGGTTACCGCGGCTTGCAGATCGCGAGGATCGGTAGAGCCGCATGCTTCATTGATGTTCCGTCCATCGGGCGATGCGTGGATCGCCACGACATCGGCACCGAGACTACGGAGCACCTCCGGCGCAAGCATGGATGCAGCGCCATTCGCGCAGTCGATGACCACCCGGAGGCCATCGAGACGGCGACCCCCGATCGAGTCGATCAGTGCTTGCTCGTATTGCTCGATCCGGCAGCGATCCGGTTGATCGCCGTCATCTCGTGTGGGGTCCCGATCTGTCGCCGCGGGCAGGATCCTGGCAAGTTCTTCCTCGAGCCTGCTCTCAGTCTCATCAGAGAGCTTCAACCCTCCGGCAACAAAGAACTTGATGCCGTTGTCGTAGTACGGATTATGCGAGGCCGAGATCATGGCGCCGGGTACCCGTTCTCGCGCAGCGAAGAACGCTACTGCCGGCGTCGGCACAACCCCTAGGAAGTCGACGACGACCCCCTCCGCCTCGACGCCGAGACGCAACGCGTGTTGGATTCGCGGCCCCGATTCCCGCGTATCCATCCCGATCGCCATCCTGGTGCCACCCAATACCCGCACTGCTGCACGACCGAGTGCGTACACGAGGTCATCGCTCAGCTCATCTGCGTGACCACGGACGCCGTCGGTCCCGAACTTGAGTGTCATCGCAAAGCCCTGCTCACCCTAGAGCTGCAGCCGAGTTCGTGACCCGGCGCAGGCAGCGGATGGCAGTTCACCGCTTCGAGTACTGCGGTGCCTTCCGAGCCTTCTTGAGACCGTACTTCTTTGACTCCTTCTCGCGGGCGTCGCGGGTGAGGAAACCGGCCCGTTTGAGATCACCCCGAAGATCGCCATCGAGTTCGGCCAACGCCCGTGCGATGCCGTGGCGCAACGCACCTGCCTGGCCAGAATACCCACCGCCGCAAAGCGTTGCCTCAACGTCGTATACATCAGCGGTGTTGGTGAGACGCAACGGCTCAGTGATGATCATACGCTGGGTCTCGGAGGGGAAATACTCTCCGATATCACGCCGGTTGACCGTTATCTTGCCCGTTCCAGGGCGAATGCGTACCCGGGCGATTGCCCTCTTGCGACGGCCGGTCGATTGGATGAGTGGCTTCGGCATGGTCGTATCAAACCTTGCTGGGCATTATGAGGACAACGGCAACTACTCGGCTGCAGCCTTTGCCTTGGCGTGCTCGAGCGGCAATGGCTTGGGACGTTGGGCTTGGTGCGGATGCGTAGGACCGGCGTACACCTTGAGCTTGCGCAATTGGGCCCGACCAAGGCGGTTCTTGGGCAGCATGCCCCGGATCGTGCGCCGGACCGCTTCCTCCGGCTTGGTTGCCAGGAGTTGAGCGTAGGTTCTGGAACGGATACCACCCGGATAGCCAGAGTGCCGGTGAACCACTTTCTTGTCCGCCTTGCCTGCGGTGAGCACAACCTTGCTGGCGTTCACGATGATGACGTGATCGCCGGTGTCAATATGGGGAGCAAAGATCGGCTTGTGTTTGCCCCGCAGCACGCGGGCCACCTCGGTCGCCATTCGTCCGAGGACCAAGTCCTCGGCGTCGACGACATACCAATTACGCTGGATCTCTGTTGCTTTCGGGGAGTACGTGCGCACGCGCAGACCCTCGTTGTAGACGTTGACAGCCATCAGCCGAGTGCGCGCAGCGGCGCGCCAAGGCGACCGACAACGATAGGGCCGATCGAGCATCCCCAGCAACTTGGCGCGGTACGCAACACCACCGCCGAATCAATACCCCACTTCCCACAAGCACAGCCCCTGAGGGGGCGCCACCACCCCCGCTGCCGCTCGATCCCGGGCTTGAAGAATGCCGGTGATATCGCCAGCGTGCTTCTTGCCTAGGCCAGCCTCGACCATCGTTCCAACCACCGAACGCACCATCTGGTGGCAGAAGGAATTCGCCTTGATCCAAAAGCGTAGGAGCCCGTCGCCCTCGTCCTCCCATCGGGCGTCATACACACGACGCACCATCGACGGCCCGACACCGCTGAGAGTCACGTCAGGCTTTCGGCAGAAGGAGGTGAAATCGTGCTCACCTATGAACGGATCACACGCCAGCCACAACGCGTGGAGGTCCAGAGGCTGAGCGACCCACCATGCAGTATCGGCCAGGAACGGGTCAGGGATCGGCCGATTGATCACGGAATACCGGTACATGCGCCAGCGGGCCGAAAAACGCGCGTCAAAGTCGGGGGGCGCGATCTGCGCATCACGAACCACGATTTCCGGAGCGAGCATCTTGTTTAAAGCACGTTGCAAACGCGCCGGATCGACACGTTCGGCCGGGGCGTCAAAGCTCACCACCTGCCCCCAAGCATGTACCCCTGCATCAGTGCGGCCGGCTGCCGTAATCGCAACCGGCAGGCCACGATTCAGGAGCTTGCCCAGGGCTGTCTCAAGGACCCCTGCAACCGTCCGCACGCCAGGGTTCGGAGCAAAGCCATGGAACCCGGTGCCGTGGTATGCCAGCGTCAGCCTCACGCGGCATGCACCAGGAGGAGGCGGCGTTGACCGGTTCATCGCGTGTGCTTCACCCGGCGGAGCCGACCTGATGGAAGCGCTATCCGTGTCGCCGCATGACGGACGGTTTCGAAGAGTCGAGCCCGTGGCAGGCGACCATCGAACTGGCGAACCGACCAAGCGCCCGCGAGCCATTCGGACGCGGGCGGACCTGCTGGAGAATCAAACCAGCTCAATCCGTGCCATCGGCGCGTTGTCGCCATGGCGGGGGCCAAGCTTGAGGATTCGTGTGTACCCACCAGGACGGTCGGCATACCGCGGACCGATTTCGTCGAAGAGCTTCGACGCCATTTCCTTGTCCCGCAAGAACGCGACGACCTGGCGATGATTATGGAGCCCACCCTTGCGAGCCTTCGTTATCAGCTTCTCGGCAATTGGCCGCATCGCCTTGGCTTTCGCTTCAGTGGTGACGATCGCCTCAGCCGCGATGAGCGAAGCCACCAAATTGGCCATCATCGCCTTTTGGTGCGCGGCGTCACCGCCAAATCGGCGTCCCTTCTTCGGTGTCGCTGGCATCGTCGTCTCCTCGTCTCTGCCGCGACGATCAGTCGCGGGTGCGCAGCTTGAGCCCGCGCTCGTCGAGCTTCGCGATGACCTCGTCGAGCGACTTCTGACCGAAATTGGTGATGGCCAAGAGATCGTCCTCGGTCTTTTCGAGGAGCTCGCCGATCGTGTTGACTTGGGCCCGCTTGAGACAGTTCCGTGGTCGCTCGGACAGGTCGAGATCCTCAATAGGCAACTCAAGGTCGGGGGAACCGGCCGCAGTGGTTCCGACCTCACCGAGTTCAAGTCCTTGAGGCTCCTCGCTCATTTCCTCGACAAGCTGAACAAGCGACCGGAGCGTTGCCCCGGCCGACGCGAGCGACTCACGTGGCGAGATCGATCCGTCAGTCTCGATATCGAGGACAAGCCGGTCATACTCGGTTGACTGCTCGACTCGAGTCGGTTCGACTTGAAAAGTGACCCGCCTCACCGGCGAAAAGATCGAATCCACCGGGATCACACCGATGGTGTTCGACGTCTTGTTACGTTCAGCCGACACATAGCCGCGACCACGCTCCACCGTAATGTCGAGGGCAAGGCGGCCCTTCGCATTGAGTGTGGCTATATGCAGGTCACCGTTCAGGATCTCGACATCGGAGCTTGCCTGGATGTCAGCCGCAGTGACCTCCGCTGGGCCACGGACGTCGAGGCGCAACGTCACCGGTTCATCAGCGAAGCTCCGGATAACCAGGTCCTTGAGGTTCAGGATGATGTCAGTGACGTCCTCGGTCACACCGGGGATGGTGTCGAATTCATGGAGCGCATCGTCAAAGCGCACTTGGGTAACCGCGGCGCCGGGAATCGACGACAGAAGCGTGCGCCTCAGCGAGTTTCCGAGTGTGTAGCCGAAGCCGGGTTCAAGCGGGCTGATGGCAAACAACTGGCGATTGTGCTCCTCGTCGCTGATGGCTTCGACGGTTGGGCGCTGTATGACCAGCATGGGTGTCACCTCTGAATGACCTCGGTGATCGGGTGGGGAATGAAGGTGTGGGTACTACTTCGAATAGAGCTCAACGATCAGCTGCTCTCGCACCGGAACATCGATGTGCTCACGCAGCGGAAGCTCGCGGACGGTAACGGCGAATTCGTCGTCGCCGCGTTCCAACCATGGTGGGGGTGTCCGATCGAGCACATCGCGGTTCCACTGGACGACGATCATCTGACGAGCCTTATCGCGAAGAGAAATCACGTCACCCTTGCGAACGCGGTAGCTCGGGATGTTGACCCGCTTCCCGTTGACCGCTACGTGACCGTGACCGACGAACTGACGCGCCTGGGGTCTCGTCGCCGCCCAACCAGCACGGTAAACGACGTTGTCGAGACGCAGCTCAAGGTAGCGCAGCATATTCTCGCCGGTAACACCCGGACGACGGGCTGCTTCTTCGTAGAGCCGACGGAATTGCTTTTCTGACAGGCCGTAGGTAAATCGCGCCTTCTGCTTTTCTTGCAGCTGGAGCAGATATTCCGACACATTGCCGCGGCGCCTCGTGCGACCATGCTCGCCTGGCGGATAGGGCTTTTTCTCGAGAGCGAGTGTCTCGCCCTTCGTCCCAAAGATGTTCGCGCCCAGCCGACGCGAGACTCGGGCTCTCGGACCGGTATAGCGTGCCATCAGACCCTCCGACGCTTCGGGGGACGGGTGCCGTTGTGGGGCACCGGGGTCACGTCCTTGATTCCGGTCACCTCGATCCCGGCATTCTGAATCGAGCGTATTGCGGTCTCACGGCCTGATCCCGGGCCTTTGACGAGAACATCGACCTTACGCACGCCGTGCTCCATCGCCCGCTTGGCGGCTTGCTCAGCGGCGAGTTGCGCAGCGAACGGCGTCGACTTGCGGGAGCCCTTGAAACCGACGTTGCCCGCTGATGCCCATGAGATCGTGTTGCCCTGCTGATCAGTGATCGTCACGATCGTGTTGTTGAACGAGCTCTTGATGTGAGCCACGCCGTAGGTGATGTTCTTGCGTTCCTTCTTGCGGGGACGGCGTCCACCGCTACCTGGCTTAGCCATGGATCCTCCTCCGCGACCTACTTCTTGCCGGCCTTCTTCTTACCCGCGACCGTCCGACGTGGACCTTTGCGGGTCCGAGCATTCGTCTGGGTCCGCTGGCCCCGCACCGGTAAGCCCTTGCGATGCCGGATGCCCTGATAACAGCCGATCTCGATCTTTCGCTTGATGTCCTGCGCGATCTCTCGCCGCAGATCGCCTTCGACCTTGAGGTTGTTGTCGATGTAGTGGCGGATCCTCGCGACCTCTTCATCGGTCAGGTCGCGCACCCGTGTCGACGGATCGATCTGGACCGCTTCGCACACCTGCTGTGCCGTGGTGCGGCCTATGCCGAATATGTAGGTGAGCGAGATCTCTAAGCGCTTATCGCGCGGAATGTCGACGCCAGCGATACGTGCCATCAGCTCACCCCTGGCGTTGCTTGTGGCGCGGGTTGTCGCAAATGACCATCACACGGCCATGTCGTCTGATGACCTTGCACTTCTCGCAGATTTTCTTCACACTCGGGCGTACTTTCATCTCTCCCTCGGCTCTCTCGGTCAGTCGACCGTTGTGGGAACACCGGGACGAACTCCCTCCCCGGTGGGTCCGGCTTCGGCACGACCCTTCGCTCCCAGCCGGACTCTCGGTTGTCTGCTACTTGTAGCGATAGGTGATCCGCCCTCGGCTGAGGTCGTATGGCGTAAGCTCCACCTGCACGCGATCTCCTGGCAGGATACGGATGTAGTGCATTCGCATCTTGCCCGAGATGTGCGCCAGGACCTTGTGGCCATTCTCGAGTTCCACTCGGAACATGGCGTTGGGGAGCGGCTCTATCACCGTCCCTTCCATCACGATCGCGTCTTGCTTGGGCTTGGGCAGGATGGACCTCCTGTGTTGGAGCCGGGGCTCCGACCTGCGGTTTCGCCCCGATGGAAGGGGCGCGCCGGGCCACACGGGCACCAGGGCGGAGCGTAAGCCTAGCGGCGCGTCGACCCGTTGCCAAAACGAGCTCGGCGAGCTCCCCGTCCACGACTTTGGCGGCCGCACCCCGAATCAGTCGGCACACTGCGATCCCTTTCAGGACGCGTCACCGTCTCGGCGCATGGCAAGGACCTGAGACCTGTTTTCTACCGATCAGCACGTCAGGATCTCGGGGCCATCGTCGGTAATGGCCACAGTGTGCTCGAAATGTGCGCTGAGTGAGCCGTCCTCGGTGACGACTGTCCAGCCATCATCGAGTTCGACGACCTCCGGTGATCCGGCGTTCACCATGGGTTCGATAGCGAAGACGTCGCCCACTCGAAGCTCTGGCCCCCTGCCGGGTCGTCCTATGTTCGGGACGTTGGGTAGTTCGTGCATAGCCCGGCCGATTCCATGGCCGGTGTAGTCACGCACAACCGAAAATCCAGCTGTCTCGACCGTCCGCTGCACAGCAGCACCAATGTCCCCCATCCGCTTACCCGGGATCATCACCTCTACCGCCGCGCACAGCGCGGCCTTGGTCACCTCGATGAGACGGAGCGCTCCCGCCGAAACTGATCCGACCGGCGCAGTGAACGCTGCATCCCCGTGCCACCCATCAACCACCGCACCACAATCGATGGAGATGATGTCGCCCTCCTGAAGGCGATACTCACCGGGGATGCCGTGAACGACCACACTGTTCGGAGATGTACAAATGACCGCTGGGAACCCGTGATATCCGAGAAAGTTCGAAGAGGCTCCGCGCTCGGCAATGACCTGCTGACCAATTGCATCAAGCTCACCGGTTGTCACTCCAGGCCGAATCGCTGCACGGATGCGCTCGTGCATCTCGGCCACCACCCGGCCAGCCTTCCGCATAGCCGCGATGTCGGCTGGGGACTTTGTCCGCACTTCAGGTCTGCGCACTATGGCCCTTGGCGCGCGTTGGTCAGTGCCCGAGCCGCTGGGTCACTGCAGTCAACAAGCGATCGAATACTTCATCGGGACTCCCCACGCCATCGACGGTGAGGAGCAGACCCTTCGAGTCGAACCAGTCAATTGCCAGCATCGTCTTGGTGGTGTACGCCTTGAGCCGCGCCATGATCGATTCGGGCGTGTCGTCGTCACGCTGAACGACTTCCGAACCGTCGATGGGGCAGACGCCGGTGCGCGCCGGCTCGTCGTCGGCTGAATAGATGTGGCCGTTCTGGCAAACGCGTCGGCTCGAGATCCGTTCGAGCACCACAGACTCGGGAACCTCGAGGTTGATGGCGAGATCGATCGGCGTCAGTTCGAGGAGTGCCTCCGCCTGGCTGACGGTACGGGGAAACCCATCGAGTAGAAAACCGTGTTCGACGACATCCGGATGAGAAAACCGATCGCGGATGACGCCTAGCATGATGTCATCAGGCAGCAACTCGCCGCGGTCCATGATCTCCTTCGCTTTGAGCCCGAACTCAGTGCCTTCAGCCGCGGCCTCACGCAACATGTCGCCAGTGGAGATGTGGGGTGCGCCGTAGTGTTCGCACAGTCGCTTCGCCTGCGTACCCTTCCCCGCACCCTGGCGCCCGAAGATGACGAGGCGCACCACTACTTCAAGAACCCTTCGTAGTTTCGCATCATCAACTGGCTGTCGATCTGCTTCATCGTCTCGAGCGCAACACCGACGGCGATGAGGATCGAGATGCCCGAAAACAGAACATTTTGGCCCGGCAGAAAGCGGGTCAGAAGAAACGAAGGCACGATGGCTATCGCAGCGATGAACAAGGCTCCCGGCAGGGTGATCCGCGATAAAATCTTGGCCAGATAGCGCTCAGTCTGAGGGCCTGGCCGGATACCAGGTATGAATCCCCCTTGCTTACGGATGGTATCGGCCTGTTTCGCCGGGTCGAAGGTGATCGCGGTGTAGAAGTAGGCGAACGCAAGGATCAGCAAGAAAAAGATCGTCATATGGACGAGCGAATCGGGTTTCACGACGTATTCGTCAACCCATCGTTGGACCTTGTTCCCCCAGAAGTCAGGGTTGTTCTGCTCAGAGGGAAGGACGAGTGTCAAAAGTTGGGGAAGGTATAAGACTGAGCTGGCGAAGATGATCGGGATCACACCCGACTGATTGACCTTTAGCGGGATGTAAGTGCTCTGGCCACCAATCATGCGACGACCGACAACGCGCTTTGCGAACTGCACCGGGATGCGCCGCTGGCCCTGCTCAACAAACACGATCGCGAGCAGGATCAAAGCGAAACCGATCATGACGGCAATGACTGCACCCCAGTCGCCCTCGGACTTGATCGTGCCCAGTTGACCGGGTAGCGAACTCACGACTGATGCGAAGATCAGCAGCGACATGCCGTTGCCGATGCCCTTCTGCGTGATCAACTCGCCCATCCACATGAGCAGCGCCGTCGCCGCCGACAGGGTGATCACGACGAGTAGTACGTGCCACACATCAAAATTCGGCAGTAGATCCTGACCGCTCGTGTTTTGAACGCTACCGAAGCCGCCGCCGCCGTTGTGAAGCACGAAGCTCAAGCCAGTGGCCTGCATCGCTGCGATGGCGATCGTCACATATCGAGTCCACTGCGTGATCTTGCGCTGGCCCACCGCGCCCTGGTTCTGCCACTGCTCGAGCTTGGGAATCACCACCGCCAAGATCTGCATGATGATCGACGCAGTGATGTAAGGCATGATCCCGAGCGCGAACACCGCGAACTGGGTCAGTGCCCCGCCGGAGAACAGTGCCAGGAACCCGAACACTCCCCCTTGTTCAGCTGACTTCTTGAACTCTTGTACTGCGGTGAAGTCAACGCCTGGTACCGGGATGTAGGAGCCAAGGCGATATACGAGCAGCAATGCCAGCGTGAACAGGATTTTGTTGCGTAGGTCGGCGATCTTGAAGACGTTCTTCAGACTCTGAAGCACGAGAAGCTCCCTCGCAGATTGAGCATCGACGCTAGACCACCGGCACGCGACCTGCCAGGCCGAACCTCACGAGGCCGAGACAGTCCGGGGCGTCGCCTCAGCGATTTGCGAACTGGTTGCCCTTGGCCGGCGGCCGACGGTCGCCCCATGGAAGCGCCAACTTCTCAACCGACCCCCCTACCGAAGTAATCGCCTCCTCAGCCGACTTCGAGAACGCGTGAGCCTTCACCGAGATGGCTCGTGAAAGCTCACCTCTACCCAAGATCTTGACCAGCGCACCCTTGTGGACAAGGCCACGGGCATGCAGCGCCTCGGGTGTGACCTCGTCGAGACCACTTTCCTGCAGCGTGTCGAGGTTGATCGCTTGGTACTCGACACGAAACGGATTGTTGAAGCCCTTGAGCTTTGGAACCCGCATGTGCAGTGGAAGCTGCCCACCCTCAAAACCGAGGGGGACGGTGTCCCGCGCCTTCTGACCTTTCGTACCTCGGCCAGCGGTCTTGCCGCCTTTGCCTGCGATGCCGCGACCGACACGCTTGCGGCGGCGACGCGAACCCGGGGCTGGCTTGAGATCGTGGATTTTCACGACGACGAACCTCCGGAGGTCGACTCGACCTCTTCGACAGTGATCAGGTGGGGCACCCGAGCAATCATGCCCCGAATTTCGGGCCGGTCCGGGAGCACATGCGTCTTGCCTATTCGGCCGAGCCCAAGTGCTCGCAGCGTTCCTCGGGCCTTTGGCTTTGCCCCAATCGACGACCGGACCTGCGTGACCTTCAATGCACCCATCAGTGGACCTCCTGGGGGGTGTGGAGTCCGCTTTCGCGCGCCTTGAATGAGCGCAGAAGACCGCCGGGCACGCACTCCTCCGGGCTGAGACCTCGCAAACGGGCCACGTCATCAGGGCGCTTGAGGGCCTTGAGACCCGCCATGGTTGCACGCGCGACGTTGATGTGGTTGGACGATCCCATCGACTTGCAGAGAACGTCGTGGATTCCCGCTTCTTCAAGGATGGCACGAGCCGCGCCACCTGCGATGACGCCAGTACCGGGCGCTGCCGGTTGAAGCAGCACCTTGCCTGCGCCCATTCGACCGACCACCGGGTGGGTAATGGTACTACCGGCGAGGGGGACGGCAATCAGGTTCTTCTTGGCCTCTTCGGTGCCCTTTTGGATAGCCAAGGGGACTTCCTTGGCTTTGCCATAGCCCAAACCGACATGACCGTTCCCATCGCCGATCACGACGAGAGCAGTGAACGAGAATCTGCGCCCACCCTTGACGACCTTCGCCACTCGGTTGATGTTGATCACCCGCGATTCGCGGAGTTGGATCGTGTTGGGGTTGATGGCCATCAGAACTCCAGACCTGCTTCTCGGGCCGCGTCAGCAAGTGCGGCGACCCGCCCGTGGTAGAGGAATCCGCCGCGATCGAACACCACTCGATTGACACCGGCCGCCTTGGCCCGCTCACCGAGAAGCGCACCGACCTTCTTCGCCGATTCGATGTTGCCTGCACCATCGCGCAGATCTGGCTCTACGCTGGAAGCGGCGACAAGCGTCCGTCCAGCGTAGTCGTCGATGATCTGGGCACTGATGTGCTTGTTGGAGCGGAACACCGCCAGACGCGGGCGGTCCGCAGTGCCACGTACCTTCTTGCGGACCCGCGCATGACGGCGTAGTCGCAGCTCCCGCTTGTGCTTCGCAGTACTCATTTTTCCTCCCAGCCCGGCTCACTTCGCGGCCTTGCCGGCCTTGCGCAAAACGCGCTCGTCACGGTAACGAACGCCTTTCCCTTTGTATGGTTCGGGTTTGCGGATGGACCGGATATTGGCGGCGACCTGCCCGACTAATTCCTTGTCTATCCCCATGACACCGATATGGGTCGGGGTTGGGGTCTCGAAGGTGACTCCCTCAGGAGCATCAACCACAACCGGATGGCTGAATCCGAGCGCCAGCTCGAGCTGCGTCGGACTCTTCGCAGTGGCCCGGTAACCAACACCGACGATGTCAAGGTCCTTGCGGAAGCCTTCAGTGACACCGATCACCATGTTGTTCACCAGACTCCGCGTCAGCCCATGCAGCGCGCGGTGATGCCGTTGGTCGTCTGGACGCTCGACGACCAACTGATCACCATCACGACGGACGCTGATCGCGGGGGGCAGGGCGCGCTCAAGCTCGCCCTTGGGACCCTTCACCTTGATCTGCTTGTCGCCGATGGCAACCTCCACCCCGGACGGTATCGGGATGGGGGAACGTCCAATGCGTGACATGGTCGCAGCCTTTCCCTACCAGACGTAACAGAGGACCTCGCCGCCGACATGGCGCTTGCGCGCCTCACGGTCGGTCATGAGGCCCTGACTCGTGGACAGGACAGCGATTCCAAGGCCGCCAAGCACCCGCGGAACACGATCGGCCTTGCTGTAAATCCGCAAGCCAGGCTTCGATACCCGCTTGAGACCAGAAATCACGCGCTCGCGCTGGGGCGAGTACTTCATCCGGATGGTCAGCACGTTCCCCGGCGTGGTTTCCGATGGAACGACGTCGAAGCCCTCGATATAACCCTCCCGCTGCAGGAGGCGGGCGAGCGCCTCTTTTTGCTTGGAAGACGGCATCCGGACTTCATCGTGCATTGCAACATTCGCGTTGCGAATACGGGTCAGCATGTCGGCGATAGGGTCGGTCATGGTCATCGTGTCGCCACCTCCCTCACCAACTCGCCTTCTTGAGGCCGGGGATTTCGCCAGCATGGGCGAGCTCCCGCAAACAGACACGGCAGAGCTTGAACCGCCGGTACACTGAGTGAGGTCGCCCACAACGCTGGCAGCGCGTGTAGGCGCGGACCTTGAATTTCGGCTTGCGCTTGGCCTTCTCGATGAGAGCCTTCTTTGCCATTACTGCTGCCCCTCACGCTTGAACGGAAAACCGAACGCGCGTAGAAGGGCGCGTCCTTCGTCGTCGGTTCGTGCTGTCGTCACGATCGTTATGTCCATACCTCGGGTAGTGTCGATCTTGTCGTAATCGATCTCGGGGAAGACCAACTGCTCTGTAAGACCGAACGTGTAATTGCCATGCCCGTCGAACGACCGTGGGTTCAGACCGCGGAAGTCACGGATTCGTGGAATGGCAATGCTTATGAGCCGGTCAAAAAACTCGTACATGCGGTCGCCTCGTAGGGTGACCTTGGCGCCGATGGCATTCCCCTCGCGAAGTTTGAAACCTGCGATGGACTTCTTGGCCTTGGTCACCACCGGCTTCTGTCCTGCGATCACAGTCAGGTCAGCGACGGCACCCTCAAGCAGTGACTGCTGCTTGAGGGCGGCTCCCACACCCATATTGATGACGATTTTTTCAAGCCGGGGCACCTGCATCACGTTGGTAAGCCCGAGCTCCTCTTGCAATTTTGAGCGTAGTTGCGTGTTGTAACGCTCCTTGAGGCGCGGCACCGGGTACGTCCGCTCAACGGCAGCCGCTATAGTGGCCATCACAGGTCACCTCCGCATTTTCGGCAAATGCGCACCTTGGTACCGTCAGGCTCGAACCGAAAACCGATCCGTGTACGGCCACACTTGTCGCACACGATCGCCACGTTCGAGACGTCAATCGGTAGCTCCTTGTCGATGATGCCCCCCTGGATCGTTGCGCTTCGGGGCTTTTGGTGCTTTTTGACGATGTTGACCCCGTCCACAATGACCTTGCCTTTGGCGGGGAACGCTCGACTGATGACCCCGGTCTTCCCGGCGTGTTTCCCTGACAAGACCTCGACGCGATCGCCCTTCCTTACTTTGAGCCCAGCCATCACAACACCTCCGGAGCCAGCGAGACGATGCGCATGAACTTCTTGTCCCGCAGCTCACGCCCCACGGGACCGAAAATGCGAGTTCCACGGGGTTGCTTCTGGTCATTGATCAGCACTGCGGCGTTCTCGTCAAAACGGATATAGCTGCCATCGGGACGGCGCTTCTCCTTCTTCACCCGAACCACAACACATTTGACAACGTCACCCTTCTTCACCGCTGCACCAGGAATGGCGTCTTTCACCGTGGCAACAAAGATGTCCCCAATTGAGGCATAGCGTCGCTTGGAGCCGCCGAGGACCTTGATGCACAGCACTTCCTTAGCGCCGCTGTTATCGGCGACGCGAAGTCGACTCTCCTGTTGGATCATTTCGCCCGCTCCACGATCTCGAACAGCCGCCAGCGCTTCAGCTTTGACAGCGGGCGCGTCTCCATAACGCGCACCCGGTCACCGACCTCAAGGGTGTTGTCCTCGTCATGGACATACAACTTTTTGGCCCGTTGAACCGTCTTGCCGTACTTCGGATGGCGCACTCGATCGATGACGCTGACGACCACGGTCTTGTCCATCTTGTTGGCCACGACCGTGCCTTCCCGCACCTTACGGGTCGTCGTACGACCGGTGTCGACAGGTCCACTGGTCTGCGCGTCAGCCATCAGGCGTTCTCCCCTACTTGCTCAGCCTCGAGCGCTTCGGAAGCTGCGATCTCCCTCTCACGCAACTCGGTGAGGACTCGGGCCACATCCTTTTTCAACTGCTTCAGACGCGCCGTGTTCTCCAGCGCGCCGGTGGCCAACTGGAACCGCAGGTTGAACAGTTCCTGCTTGGTTTCGGCCAAACGTTCGAGCAGCTCTGCATCGCCCAGCTCCCGAAGCGGTACAGCTTTTTTGTTCGCCATCACAGTGCCTCCTCGCGAGCAACAAAGCGCGCCTTGATCGGCAGCTTCTGGATGGCACGCTCAATAGCCGCACGAGCTACCGCTGGGTCGTTGTACGACAGCTCGAACATCACTCGGCCTGGCTTCACGACGGCTACCCACTTTTCAGGGTTGCCCTTGCCTGAGCCCATGCGGGTCTCAGCTGGTTTCGCCGTAATCGGCTTATCCGGAAAGATGTTGATCCAGACCTTGCCGCCTCGGCGTATGTGACGGGTCATCGCAACACGAGCAGCTTCGATCTGTCGAGCGGTGATCCATCCGGGCTCCAGTGCCTGGATCCCGTAGTCGCCAAACGTGACCGACGTTCCGCCCTTTGCTTGACCCTTCAGGCGTCCCCGTTGGGTCTTGCGGTGTCGAACTTTGCGTGGCATCAACATGGCTACAGAACCTTCCGTCGCCCTCAGTCACCATCACCCGGACGGAAATGGGGCGTCTCATGGTGCTCACGCACCGAGCGTTCGATCTCCTCCTCTTCGGCAAGCAACCTTTCAAAGTCGGGATCGACTTCCTTGATCAAGGGTGTCGCTTGCTCTACGGCGATTTCGGCATCGTCGATCGCCGCTGGCTCCACCGAGACTCGGTCCGCCTCCTCCAACCGGCGCTTTGCCGCCGAGGACACAACCTTTCTCGGTCGCACCTGTCCTGACGTCTCCCCAACAGCCATCGCTGCCTCACGGGAGATCTTGTCCTCGAGCACACTCTTGTATGGCAGGATGTCGCCCTTGTAGATCCAAACTTTGATGCCGATCCGGCCATAGGTGGTCTTGGCTTCGCGGAAGCCGTAATCAATGTCGGCACGAAGCGTGTGTAGCGGTACCCGCCCCTCGCGGTACCACTCGGTCCGAGCCATCTCCGCGCCGCCGAGCCGACCCGAACACTGCACTCGGATACCGAGAGCTCCTGCTTTCTGCGCATTCTGGACCGCGCGTTTCATCGCTCGTCGGAAGGCGACCCGGTTGGTGAGCTGATCCGCGACCCCTTGCGCGATCAGCGTAGCATCGAGCTCGGGCTGTTTGATTTCCTGGATATTGAGCTGTAGCCGCACATTGCCGGTGATCTTGGCCAACTCGGCCCGGAGACGATCGGCCTCGGCTCCGCGGCGGCCGATGACAATTCCCGGACGAGCCGTGTGAACGTCGACTCGCAGCCGATCACGAGTCCGTTCGACCTCGATACGGCTGATCGCTGCGTGGGGCAGCTGGCTCATCAGAAAGTTGCGGATCTTCCAATCCTCAATGAGGTAATGGGCATACTCCTCACGACCCGCAAACCATCGTGACTTCCAGTCGGTCGTGATGCCGAGCCGGAACCCATAGGGGTTGACCTTCTGCCCCATCAGCTCTCGTCTCCTTCTCCCCGATCGGCGGCCGAGATCGAATCGGTCGACTCTTCCTCGCCAGCCTCAGAATGCTGGGCCTCCACAGCGAGTTTCCCTTCGCTGTCTGCCGGGTCGACCACTGCGTCGGCTCGATCAGCCACCTGCTCGTGCTTGGCACCCTCATCGTCGTGCTCGTGTTCATGTTCATGCTCGTGTTCATGGGCGTCAGCAGCACGTTTGTCTGCCTTTGCTTGTCGGCTCCGAGCCACACGAATCCGCCTGGCCTCGGCCGCGGCTCGTCCAGCCCGGCCCCGAGTGGTCGCTTCACGCTCACGCAACCGCGCAAGCTCTTCTGGAGCCATTCGGCTGACAACGATGGTGATGTGACAGGTCCGCTTCCGGATCCGGGTAGCGCGTCCGCGGGCTCGCGGCCTCCACCGCTTCAGCGTTGGTCCTTCGTCGGCAAAGCATGCCGACACATACAACTCATCTTCGGCAAGGCCATTGTTGTTCCGGGCATTAGCGATCGCCGATTCAAGACACTTGAGGATGACACGAGCGATGTCCCGCTCGGAGAACTCGAGGATCTCGAGGGCTCGAGCGACATGCTGGCCTCGGATGAGATCGAGGACGGGGCGTGCTTTGAACGCTGAGGAGCGAACGTACCGCACCTGGGCACGCACACCTGGGCGCTCATTCGTCTTTTTTTTCAGTGCGACTGCCATCAGCGACGGCCCTTCTTCTCCTGGCCTGCGTGATACCGGAAGGTCCGCGTCGGCGCGAATTCACCCAGTTTGTGACCGACCATCGCCTCGGTGATGTACACAGGTACGTGCTTGCGCCCGTCGTGCACCGCAATCGTGTGCCCGACCATGTCGGGGATGATGGTCGAGCGGCGCGACCACGTCTTGATAACACGCTTTTCGCCCTTGGCGTTCAACTCGTCGACCTTCTTCAGCAGGTGGTCGTCGACGAACGGACCCTTTTTCAGACTACGAGGCATTACGCGGGTTCCCTCTTCCTTCGGTCACCGTCGCTTACCGCGTGTACGACGGCGGCGGACGATGAGCTTCGACGACGGTTTGTTTTTGTCGCGGGTGCGACCTTCCGGCTTACCCCACGGCGACACGGGATGGCGCCCACCCGAAGTCTTTCCCTCGCCACCTCCATGGGGGTGGTCAACGGGATTCATAGCCACACCACGGGTTTGGGGTCGCACCCCCTTCCAACGATTCCGGCCGGCCTTACCCAGCTTGATCAATTCAGCTTCGGCATTCCCGACCTCACCGACCGTCGCGCGGCAGTCGATCGGTACACGTCGCATCTCCGTACTTGGCAATCTCAACGTGGCGAAGTCGCCTTCCTTTGCGACTAGCTGCACACTCGTACCCGCTGACCGGGCCATACGGCCACCCTGGCCCGGCTTGAATTCCACGTTATGCACCGTCGTGCCAACTGGGATATACCGAAGCGGAAGTGCGTTGCCCGGCTTGATGTCAGCTCCGTGCCCGCTCTGGACGGTGTCGCCGACTGCTAAGTCCTTTGGCGCGAGGATGTAGGCCTTCTCGCCGTCGTGGTAGTGCAGCAGCGCGATCCGAGCGTTGCGGTTCGGGTCGTACTCGATCGCCGCGACCTTGGCTGGGACGCCATCCTTCTTCCGCTTGAAATCGATGATCCGGTACTGCCGCTTGTGCCCACCACCCCGGTGGCGGGCCGTCTTACGGCCGTAGTTGTTCCGTCCGCCCGATGCGGGCTTCGGCGCGAGCAGACTCCGCTCGGGCTTCTTCTTCGTGATGTCCGAGAAGTCGGACACGGTTTGAAACCGGCGACCGGCACTCGTGGGTTTGCGCTTTCGAAGAGCCATTGAACAAACCTGCCCTATGCGTTGAAGAGGTCAATGGAGTCACCCGGCGCGAGCGTGACCATGGCCCGCTTGCTGCCCGGTCGCCTGCCGTACGTCCACGTCTTCCGATTGCGCTTGCGCTTCCCCTCACGGTTGAGCGTGTTGACCTTGACAACCCGAACACCGAAGATCGCCTGCACAGCATCAGCGATCTCCGGCTTGCTCGCATCTGGATGCACCTTGAACGTGTAGACGTTCTGGTCGATGAGCTTGTAGGACTTCTCGCTCACGACTGGTGCGAGGATCACGTCACGAGGATCCTTCATCGGGTCGCCCCCTCGTCACCAGTCATGTTGAAGGAGAAGGATCCTCTCTGTTTTGCCGGCTGCTCCTCTGGAGTCTCCTCAGAGGCGTTCTTGGGCACTTCTTTGGCTTCTCTGGCCTGAGCGGTCTTCTCCCGAAGCCGCTGTTCCTTTTCGGCTTTTTCACGCGCCGCGGCAAACCGCGGGTCTTCCTTGTCGGCGACACTCTTGACCCGGTCCTTTGGGTCGACCACTCGGGTGACCTCATCGGGATTTGGCTTTGGGCGATTGGGAAGATCAGCCATTTCGTCATCCCCTCCAGACCGGTCCTCAACCTGCGGTGACGGTGTTGGTGCATCCGATACTGATGCCGACGCGGATGTCGCGTCTGAGGAAGTACTACGTTCTGGCGTCGCTGGTGTGCTCGGCGCCGGTGCAGTAGACGGTTTTGTCCTCGCCAGCTTGGCTTCGCGAACCAGTTCAGCGGCTTGCGTCGCAATCTGCTTGCGAGCTCGGTCCTTGCGACTTTCACCTTCAGTGGCTGTCGGCAGCGTGTCACGCGAGAACACGACGACATCACTGCACAACACGTCGTATGCGTTGAGCTCGCCCGGAGCAACGACGTGAACGTCCGGAAGGTTGCGGAAGCTGAGCCAGGTTGTCCGTTCATCGGGTCGCACGACAACCAGGGCCTTGCCGCTTACGCCGAGAGAACGCAGGGTCGCAGCCGCATCCTTTGTCTTCGGTGCCTGGAATTCCCACTTGTCGACGACGATGACCTTGCCTTCGGCTGCTCGGTCAGATAGCGCGGACCGCAACGCAAGTCGAACCATCTTCTTCGGCGTCTTCTGGCGGTAGTCACGAGGAGTTGGACCCATGGCGATCCCACCGCCTCGCCAATGCGGCGCCCTGATCGAACCCTGCCGGGCCCTACCCGTACCCTTCTGTCGCCAAGGCTTGGACCCACCGCCCGAGACCTCCGAACGCGATCGCGTGCTATGGGTACCGGCCCGACGGGCCGCCAGCTGAGCAGTGACAACTTGATGCATCACCGCCACATTCGGTTCGATGCCAAACACGCGAGGATCAAGTTCCACGCTCCCGGCTTGGGCGCCGGTCTGAGTTCTCACCGTCACTGTGCTCATGACCGGCCACCCTTCGCGCCTGCCTTCACGGCATCGCGGATGATCACCAGTCCACCTTTTGGCCCGGGTACCGCGCCTCGAACTAGAACCAACCCACGGCCCGCATCTGACTCGACGACCTTCAAGTTCAAGGTCGTGACCCGTCGAGCGCCCATTCGCCCCGCCATCCGGGTCCCTTTGAACACGCGTGCAGGTGTCGCGCAGGCCCCGATCGAGCCGGGCGCTCGGTGAATACGATGCGCACCATGGCTTGCCTTCTGGCCAGCAAAGTTGTGCCGCTTCATGACTCCGGCAAAGCCCTTGCCCTTGCTGACCGCAGTGACATCGACCAGTTCACCCGCTTCGAGGAGGTCGGCTTTGATCTCCTGACCAACCTCGTAGCCCGTCACATCATCAAGCCGTAGCTCTAGGAGGCGCACTCCCGGCTTCACGCCGGCCTTGTCGAAGTGACCTGCCTCCGGTCGATTGAGTTTCCGGCGGTTCTTCTCACCGTAAGTGACCTGCAGAGCGCTATAGCCATCGCGCTCTGGGGTCTTTACCTGTACAACGCGCACCGGCGATACGCGCAGCACGGTGACGGGCACCACTCGGTGCTCGTCGTCCCAAATCTGGGTCATGCCGACCTTTTCGCCGACGATTGCCTTTGTCGCCATGACGGCTCGTTCTCTCTCGGATCCTGGCTGTGGGGAACAGTCTTCAACTGGTGGCGGGGCACCGCTGGGGTGCAGCCGTTGTGGGCTTGTCCGCTCACGCGAACGCTCCGCTCGGGCAGAACCCGGCGGAGCGTCAGCTCGGTTTTGCTGCGTGGTTCCGGAGCAAGACCCACAAGGGACGTTCCGGCCTTCGCAGACGTCGGTTGAGACGACAGGACGTGCCCGGCGAAAGCGCCGACCACATGGGCGAGTCAGTATAGAACGGCACTTTGCCACCAGCCAATCTGCGAGAGATCCCGCCCTCGGGCGGGACCGGGTTCCCCGATCGGCGGCCTGGCATCGGTGCTCCCCCGGTAGCAGAAGACAGCCGCGAACACCACCGACACCTGGACGGCACACCCGAGGGCGATATCGGGGATGCCTCGATC
>JANZZE010000293.1 GCA_026419545.1 Acidimicrobiales bacterium | reverse complement strand
CCCCTATGCTGTCGGCCCGAGTCGGTGGTGCGGGGGTTTTCTGGTGGTTCAGTCTCGGATACGGGACTGTGGTGCCCGAGTTGGTGGGGAAACAAACCGCCTAGCTAGTCGTGTAGCCGCCACTCACCGGCAGTGTCTGTCCGGTGACCCACTCCGCTTCAGGTGAGGCGAGATACACGACGGCGGGAGCAACGTCGCTAGGCCTACCAATCCGGCCAACCGGATACCGACGCGCCAAGCGGGCAACGAGTTCGGGGTCGCCATCGGGCGGACCCAAGGTCCCGAGGGCGACGCAGTTGGCAGTTACGCCGTGTGGTGCAACCTCTTTGGCCAAGGCCTTCATGAATCCGATTGCGCCTGCCTTCGCCGCGCAATAGACCGCCATGAGTGGCTCACCGATCCGCCCACCTTCGCTCACGATCGTCACGATCCGGCCCCAGCCCCGCTCTATCATGCCCTGCACCGTCGCGTGGCAGCAGTTGAAGACCCCGTACAGGTTGATGTCGATCCACGTGTGCCACGAAGCGGGTGCCGTTTCGTGGAAGGGGATCAGATCCCATTCCTGGTTGGGTGGAACGCCAGCGTTGTTGACCAGGATGTCGATCGGTCCGAGTTCGGACTCGACCGTCTGCACCATTTCACGGACGTCCTCGAGATCAGCGACGTCGGCCTCGACTCCGACCGCACGTCCGCCTGCCGAGACGATCGTGGCGGCCACCGCCTCGGCGCGCTCTGCGAACAGGTCATTCACTCCTACCGCGGCACCCTGCGCGGCCAGCGTCAAAGCAATCTCGGCGCCAACGTTCTGGCCCGCTCCGGTGACCAGCGCAACCCGGCCTGTCAGATCGAACACGACGCGAGTCTCATCATGTTCGAATCACGAGTCAAATTTTTGAATGAGAATTCAAAACTGTTGTGGGCGGATGTCGCGGTTGGCAAGGACCGGACTCAGAGTGAACCCCGGGCGCTCGGATGAGGTGTGGAAGTTGCTTCAACGGGGCAGGTCACCAGCCGCAGGGCGACAGTGATGTCGAACGGTTCGAGGTTAAATCGCTCAGCGTCCAGGGTTACTTGTCGTCACCAGCCGCCGGTGTGCGTGATATCGATCGGTTCAGGTGGCAGTGAGCCCGCGACCAGGTCGGGGAGGAATTCCCGCAGCCGATGGGGAAGAACTTTGACTTCACTGCTCAACAGCTCGTCGAGCCCCCACCAGTGGTGCCCCTTGAAGGCGGCTGCCTCGAGAAGCTCGAGTCCCGCGGGCCTGACCTCGTGGGCTGATCTCGTCCAGGCCACATGAACGTGTTCGAACTGATCGAACTCGAAGCCACCGAATCGAAAGCGTGCGTGCTGCACCCACACGCAAGGACCGATCTCAACGTCTGCGATGCCCGTTTCCTCGTACAACTCGCGGCGGGCGGCCTCGGCCGACGACTCGTTGTGGTCGATCCCGCCACCGGGGATCTCCCACCACCGACCTTTCGAGGGATCGGCAGGGTCGCTTGCTTCGAGCAACAGAACGTGTCCGCGCGCATCAAGCAAGACGATCCGGGCTGCGGTACGGCGCAGAGTGAACGGGCTCACAGCTCGCCTCCAGGTCCAGAAGGTAAGGGCCGGGCCGAGCCGCCCAGCACCCAATCAGCGACCAGGATAGGGC
>JANZZE010000292.1 GCA_026419545.1 Acidimicrobiales bacterium | reverse complement strand
CCTACGAGAAGCTCGATTGCCTCGACGAGGAGCGTCTTTCCTGCGCCGGTTTCGCCGGTCAACGCCGTCATACCGCCCGCCAGTACAACGGTCGCCTGCTCGATGACCCCTAGATCACGTACCAGGATTTCGTCCAGCATGAGTGCTCCACCTCCCGGACTCGCCGCGCACGCCACGGCACCGTGCAGCGACGAGCGACACAGGTCGGACCTAGCATCAGTGCTCTATCTTGAGGATTCGCGGTGTGCACCACGGCACCGACTGATGACCGGTATGCCTGCAGTTCTCCGACATGAGCCAATTCGCGCTCCTCGGCCGATGCACCGAATGTGCTCAACGGTCGCTAAGGCCGAACTTCGACTTCAAGATGCCGGTGAAATCACGAGGCGAGAACATCGCGAGGTGCACCGAATGGGGCGATGCGGTGCAGCGAATCGCATCGCCGACGGCCAACTCACCTGCGACTCGGCCGTCGATCGTGAGTGTTGCCGGCCGATGACCCGCGACCCGCACCTCGACCATGGAATCGGGCTCGAGAACCAGCGTGCGGTCGAACAGCATGTGCGGCGAGACCGGTGCCAGCATGATGGCACGGTGGGTCGGGGCGATGATCGGCGAACGAACCGAGAACGCGTACGCCGTCGAACCCGTCGGTGTGGCGATGATCAACCCATCGGTCTCATACGGCGTGAACGGACGTCCATCAATCAGCACATCCAGACGCACTGTGTGCCCGCTCAAGGTCTTTTCCAGCACGGCCTCGTTCAATGCCACCTGCGCATCTGTGGACACGGCCGATGAGTCGATCCCGACCGCGAGCAACATTCGCTTTTCGACCGTGTACGCGCCTTTCAAGAACGCATCCAGTGCCTCATGGACTCCAGTTGGCTCCACTTCGGTGAGGTAGCCGAGCTGACCGAGATTGACACCGATGATTGGCACCTCGGCCCCACCCAGCAGAGCAACAGTCCGCAATATGGTCCCGTCACCCCCGAGACTCACGACCGCGTCCAATCCGGCGGCGAATGCAGTGTCGGCCACGGCGAATTCTCCAAGCCCGCAGCGTTCAGCGTCTGCTTCGGGAAGTCGTACCGAGTGGTCGCGCTCGGTGAGCCAGGATGACACGTCACGGGCGAGCTCGAGCGCTTCCTGGCGATCGTGATGGAGCACGAGACCGAAGGTGGACACGTCAATCACCGGCCTGCATCCGGGTCAGTGCTTGACCTTCCTCGATCGCCCCTTCGACGAGCGCGCTCACATCGACCGAACTGCTACCCGCTGAGACCGGCCGGGCATCGATCGAGGCCCGAGCGACCACGAGGAACTCGACATTTCCCTCAGCGCCGGTGATCGGTGAAGCCATGCAACCAATCATTGCGGCTCCGTGGTAGCTGAGCGCGGCAATCACCTCGTTGAGCACCTTGCGCCATACCGCAGGGTCTCGAATGACGCCACGACCCCGGTCGGCTTCCACCTTGCCTGCTTCGAACTGCGGCTTCACCAGAAGGATCAGCAATGCGCCATCTTCGGCCAGGGCGAACAGCGATCCGAGTACGCGGCGCAAGGAAATGAACGAGAGATCGGCGACGATCACTGAAGCCCTACCGCCCACTAGTGCAGGGGTTGTGTCCCGGATGTCCGTTCGTTCCAGCACACGCACGCGCGGGTCCGCCCGAAGTTTCTCGTGTAGCTGCCCGTAGCCCACGTCGATCGCGACAACCTCGGCTGCGCCCCGCTGGAGTAAGCAGTCAGTGAAGCCGCCCG
>JANZZE010000291.1 GCA_026419545.1 Acidimicrobiales bacterium | reverse complement strand
GAGCGGGATAGTGCTGGTCTGCGCCGCACTCGGCGCTGTCGCGGCGCTCAGTGGATGGCTGGCAGCAGGATGGTTCAAAGGCGTGACCGACGCCGAATCGATGTCGCTGGGGGCTCGGGTTGACCACAGCTTGCCGTTCACATCTGGCATCACCAGCGTGCCGGAAACCAAACCGCCCGGAGGAACCGTTGGGACGGCTTCATCGGAGGCAGTGACGGCACACGCGGCAGGTGCGGTGGTGGCTCCCGGGTTATACACCGTGGCGAGCGGCTCGCGTGTGGCTGATCTCGTGCGGGCTGCGGGTGGTTTCGCGCCGGAAGCGGACGCCGATCGGGTCAACCTTGCTGCGCCCGTTCGTGACGGCATGCGGTTGTACGTGCCTCGGCGGGGTGAGCTGCAAGTCCCGCCTGCGGTTGTAGGGGATGGCCCCTCGTCCGGCCAGGGAGCCGGTACCGAGCCGGGTCCGTCGGGGCAAGGCGCTCGGGTCGACCTAAACCGGGCCACCGCCGAGGACCTCGAGGCGCTGCCCGGAATTGGTCCCACGCTCGCTGGTGCGATCATCGAATACCGGAATCGCAACGGTCCGTTCCGTTCAGTCGAGGATCTGCGTAAGGTGAGCGGCATTGGCGAGGCCAAGCTCCGCTTACTCCGCGATCGGGTGAGCGTCGATGGCTGAACCGTATTGCGCTGCCGTTGGGGTGAGTTGGCGTTGGCGAAGCGCTTTTCCCGTCGTTCGCCTCCAGCTCGGTCTACCCGCTTGCGCTGCCGTCGGGGTGAGTTGGCGTTGGCGAAGCGTGCATCACGGAGTGCCACATGTCTGAGCGCCTCCCACTTGGTGACGGCTTCGTGGTGGCCCTGGCCATCGCGACGGCAACGGGTGCGTGGATTGCTCGCGACGTCCCGCTCGCAATCGGAGCACTCGGCGCAGCCGTCGGGGCGTTGCGGCGCAATCGCTTCGTGTTTCTCGCCGGTCTATTCCTTCTGGCTTCAGGTTTGGCAGCCCAGGCGTGGCAGTCGGTCCAGCCGCTACCTGAGCGTGTGGTCAGTGGTCGGGCGCTGTTGGTTTCTGACCCGGAGCCGATCACTGGTGGGGTTCGGGTCTGGCTCGAACTCGAGGGTCGGCGTTTCGACGCTTGGGCCCGTTCCGGCTCGGCCGGCCTTCTGCGTTCGCGCGCTGCCGGTGAGCTCGTCGAGGTCGAGGGTCGGACCGAACCCCTCCCAGACGGGTCCGAGCACCTTAAGCGCCGTCATATCGCAGAACGCCTGCAGGTCGAGCGCGTCGGTCGATGGTGGCCGGGTTCGTTTCCGACTAGGGCAGCCAATGGGCTTCGCCGCCTGCTCGACTCGGGTGCTCGATCGCTCGCCCCTTCCGAGCGAGCGCTCTATGCCGGCTTCGTGCTCGGCGACGACCGTGGTCAAGACCCGGAGATCGCCGATGCCTTCGAAGCGTCGGGCCTCACCCATCTCCTGGCCGTGTCGGGCGAGAACGTGGGTTTTGTCGTGCTGTTGGCCAGGCCCTTGTTGGCTCGACTCGGATTGCGCACGAGAGTGATCGTCACGATTGCCATCTTGATGTTCTTTGCCATGCTCACCCGATTCGAGCCCTCAGTCGTGCGAGCAACGGCGATGGCAGTGGTTTCGGTGCTCGCGGTGAGCGGAGGTCTGCCGATCTCGGGGGTACGCATCCTCGCCCTGGCGGTGATCGGCGTCCTCCTCGTTGATCCCATGCTCGTCGGTGTGGTCGGCTTTCAGTTGTCGGTGCTTGCGTCGCTGGCCATCATCGTCGC
>JANZZE010000290.1 GCA_026419545.1 Acidimicrobiales bacterium | reverse complement strand
CATCTACACGACCGTCACTGGTCACAAGCCACCCGCCGGTGCCTGAGCCGGAGCAGACACGGCCAGCGCCGACGTACTGCTCCCCCTCCGGGTTCGGTGCCACCTGGATGGCACATCCACCCGCTACCAACAGCTCAGTGGTCGAGTGAGCTCGTTCGGACGGGGGTTCGGTGTCCACTGCGTCTTACACCGAGCCCCTAGTGCCTGACGAAGGGTTCAGAGCCAAACCGTCCGCGCATTCGTCCCATCTCGACCTTGACTCGGGTATCGAGCCGTAACGGTCTGTCAAACGTGCTTTGGGTGTCACAGCAGCCCGCTACAGATCACGGTGGAGTCGGCTGGACGCGGAGGTGTCGATGAAAGGTCGCCAAGGGCAGACCGCCGGGATGCCGCCCTCGACGTTTCTAGGGATGACGTGGCGGAAATTGCGCCGTGTTGCGCGCAAACGAGCAGTTGAACCATTCGACGGTCAGACCCGGGATGAGCCAATTGCACAAGCCATGTTGGCGGAGATCGCCGAAATGTTGGTTGGCGAGGCCCACCGGGACACGCGCGTGCGAGCGGCATTCGACGAGTTAGCCGCAGCGGATGCTGCGCTGCGCGGGTGGGACGTTGAACGCGAGCGCCAGGAGCAGGTCGTGAAGCTCACTGAGCAGTCACCTATCACCGGGACCGACCAGAGCGGCACCGCAGTACAAACGAGCCGTACCGTGGCTGCGCTCGCTCATCGCGGTCTTGCAACAGCGAATCAGGCACTGGCGGAAGCGAGACGTCGGCGCGAGGAGGCCATCCGTACGCTCGAGCATGCCCAGGCGTCGCTGGCCCGTGATGTCACCTCACTGGCAAAGGTGTGCATCGCGAAGGTGAACCGGTATGTCGCGACGCTCAATGCCGAGCGAGCCCGCCATGGTATGGGCTCGATCGAGCTCTTCGACGACGTCATCGTCGAAGAGCTCGTCCGGTCCGCGCTGCAACCACTCAGCATTGATCCATCAGTCATCGCGTCGTTCGTCTTCAAGGGAAGCCAGCATGTGGAGTGAACAGCAACCTTTCGAAGGTCCCCACGCGGCGTTGGAGCCGATCATCCGGCGATATCGGGAGTCGCTCGTGCGTGATGCAGCGACACTCGGCGAACGTGACGCGAATCTCGCGCTCGATCATCAGACACCTACCCCGACGCCTGGCGAATCGGAGCTGTTCGCGTCGTACAACACGGGTCTGGCCGAGGTCGAAGATGCGCTGCGGAATTGGCGCGAGGAATCGATGGCATACCGTTCCCATGCGGAGCAGTTGCTTGCTGCACATGGTCGAGGCGAGTCCCTCCCCCGGCCACCCCGCCGCTTCCGCCAGCGTGTTTGGCCATGGGAGTGGGCTGGGTTGGTCCTGGTCCTGGCGGCCGAGATCTGGGCGCTCGTAGACCCGATCGCCGCGCTGTTCAATCTCGAGGAGGGTTCGACGAAGCCGGTCCTGTTTGCATTCGTCGTCGTGCTGGCTGCTGGTGGGCTCGCCGAACTACACGCCTGGTCGCGCCAGCGCGCTGAGGAGGCTGGGACAACCGCGCAACGGCGACGAGCGTTGATCGCGGCATGGTTGGCGCTGTTACCCGTGGTTGCGATGGGTTGTATCGCTGTCACGGCCCGCGTCTATATGGTGCAACTCGGAGAGGTCGGGAATGTCGATGGCGCGGCCGCGATCGGCGAGGAAGCCGTGCCCTTGATGGCCTTCGCTGCGTTCCAGGTCGTAGTGAGTGGCGCTGCGATCGGGTTACCTCGTTTGTTCCACCGTCGTCT
>JANZZE010000289.1 GCA_026419545.1 Acidimicrobiales bacterium | reverse complement strand
CATCTCGCTTCCCCCGGCAGGGTCAGGCGCGACGCCGTGACCGAGAAGCCGATCCACGAAACCCAAGAAGAGTCCGCCTGCGTTCGACGGCCCGCCGATGAGCACCTTGCCCGGCGCGGTGTGGGGCACCGTCCACAGTCCTGGGGCCTCAATCCATTCCGATACCACCGCCCAGGTGATGAGGGTGGTGCCGAGGATCACGAGAACGTCGCCCTCATCGTCAGCACCGGCGACGAGCTGTTCGGCGAAGGCGTCCACGGTGCCGCCGCCCACGAGCGTGCCGTCGCTCATCTCGCCCGCAGGTTCGCTCCCGACGACGATTGCCGGGAGCTGGTCGACCCTCGCGCCCGCCGAAGTCGCGATTGACTCGTCCCAGCCGGTGAAGTCGAACAACGGCACCGTCGTCATCGCCACCACCGTGTCGATGGCACCCGTTCCACAAAGCGTGTGGTTTGCGACCGCCTGGGCTGGCCAATAGCCCGCCGCGTCCGGCGCGCTCGTAGCGCACCATTCGAGGAAGTGCACGAACTCACCACTCTCTGAAGGGTTCTTGCCGGTCACCTCTCCGCCGCGCCGGTCGCCATAGAGCAGCCCGGGTGTCAGTGGAGCACCATCACGGTCGACCGCGCCCAAGGACGGCACCATGGCCGCCACGTTCACTGCCGCGATGGGCACACCAGCGGCGTGCCGCACCTCCCGCAAGGCCTGCTCGACATTGGCCCGCCACGCCCGGGCCACATCATGTTCGAAGCAATCCGGTTCAGGTGTCCGAACTCCGTGCGCTCTGCGGGCACGAGCCAGGACACGGCCCTCCCCGTCGACGACCAGGGCCTTGACCGAGGTGGTCCCGATGTCCAGACCTGCAGTGACGTCACCCACCGACCTGCTCATGACCTCGCCACGCTAGCCCCAAGCCCTCATCAGTGACACGAGTGTCAGGTTTGCCTTGAGCAGAACGACAAGCCAACCCGCGAACGGCGCAACCCCCAAGCCCTCATCAGTGACACGAGTGTCAGGTTTGCCTATCGTTGCTGGGGCGCCTCTCCCTCCCGAGGCGCCAATCCAACATCAGCACCACGAGCAGCGATCGCGAGCGTCGGTTTCTAGAACCACTCGCTCGCCGGAGGTCACCGATGCCCCCCATCTACCGTGGACAACTCGGCCCCGAACCCCGCGACCCAGACCAAAAGTTCTGGGATCCCGAGATGCAGACGATGCCGCGGGAACAGTTACGAGACATGCAACTGCGTCGTCTTCGGGAGCTGATAGGCCGAGCGCTCGATACACCCGTGCCACTGTTCGCACGAAAGCTGCGTGCCGCGGGCATCACCTCGCCGGACGACATCACCGACCTCCCCGACATCAACACCATCCCGACAACGGTGAAACAAGAGCTCCGCGACGCCGAGGCCGAACACCCGCCCTGGGGTGACTACCGGTTCGTCGGTCACCAACAATGCGTGCGGATGGGACAGTCGACCGGTACAACCGGCAGGCCCACCGTCGCCCTGCTCACTCGCAAAGACATTTGGATCGAATACGAATCCGCCGCTCGCGTGTGGTGGCGTAACGGCTGGCGGCCAGGGCAGATCGTCACCCACGCCCATCCCGCCTACCTCTACGGCGGCGGGGTCATGCTGTCCGGCAGCATCGAATACTTCGGGGCGCTGAACATGTGGGTCGCGCCACCGGACACCGACGAGCTCGCACAGCAAGCGCTCGAGCTGTGGCACCGAATCCGCCCCGATGTCTCGATGGTGGCCTTCTCCCTCGGCCGGTTCCAAGAAGTGGCGGCGAAATTGGGCATGGAGGACACCGGGC
>JANZZE010000288.1 GCA_026419545.1 Acidimicrobiales bacterium | reverse complement strand
GCCTAGTGGAGACGCCGTGTCTATCAATGTAAGGAAGTCTTTATCAGCTAGCCCCAAGTCGCGACGCTCACACGACGCGGCGCGTTCCGCAAGTTCGCGGAGCCCGAGAGCATCAACCAGCCGGTCTCGCTCTGCCCCTTCGAACGACCGAAAGATGAAACGGAGGACGAACGGCGAAGAACCTTCGTGGCGACGGACTTCGCGAGCTGCATCCCATGAGTTCTGGATGGCCTCTCGGGCAAGGACAGTGGCGTCGGCTTGGGGCGCGTCGATGGCAAGCACGCCGGGTTCCTTCACCCCCTCGTTGCGGAACAATTTTGAGACGTCACCCGCGGAGCCGCTGTGGTTGACGTTGACTTCCTCCCAAGACCACCTCGCCACCAGTCGCCCTCCTTCAACTTAGTCCCGCCCTGGATGGCGCGGTTAAGTTAGTTGAGGACCGATAAACGACGGGAATCAAGAAGTGGTCGCCTATAACGCGGGCGAAGTCAATGATCGACACCTAAACCGGATCGGCCGAGCGATCAGATGTGCCCAAGATGACTACGCGCGGGAACCCCGACCTACACACGCTGTGGTCGCCAATCCGCTTGCACGTGCTCAAGTGAGAGGCACCGCCATTCCAATCAAGGTCGCACCCGTCGCGCCGTCGTGGTTAACTGGGCCCCTGTGGGCGGACGGGGCTACGTTTCGAACCGCGTCGACGACGACGGCGTTCATCGCCTGGCTCACGTGCAACAAAGTGCTGCTATCGCGACTGGCGCGCCACCCCATTGGGCCACCCAGGAATCGCTTACCCTCGGGAGCAACTCACACCAGAATTCGACCTGATCGGGTGAGCCGGACGAAAGCGGTAAGCCCGCCGCGGCGCCACGAGCGCCCGGTCCCGAAATGCGAGACTCGCACCGACCACCTCCGACCGGATCTCCGATGACGGAAATCCCCGCCTGGTCCGGCGGTTCATGGCTGGGCTTGAATGCCGCGTGTCAGGCCTCATGGAGCCAAGTCAGCACCACCAGCGCCAGCTTCGCAGTCTCGAGGTGCAAGCGCTTTCACACGAGGCGCCGTTACACCTCAGCCCTGGAATGTTCCACTGATGAACTCTTGACGTCAATACTGGCGAAGAGGCGCTGAAGCTCGCGACGACAAGTATCCCGACGGATCATGGCCTAAGGCAACCGATGGGACCTGAACCTGACAATGAGGCGGCGCGGACTAGGATGCAGAAGCAACCCCGCCGCGACACCGTCCCCGAACTCGCGCTCAGGCGCGAGTTGTATCGCCGCGGCCTCCGGTATCGAGTCGACGTTCCCCCAATAACCGGAATGCGATCTCGTGCCGATCTGGTGTTCCCGGCCGCAAAAGTTGCGGTGTTCGTTGATGGATGCTTTTGGCACGCGTGCCCGGAGCACGGGACCCAGCCCAACAACAACTCCGACTGGTGGCGAGCGAAGCTCGAGGCGAACCGTTCTCGCGATCGCCGAATCGAGCAGCAACTTGAGGAGGCCGGGTGGCTCGTACTCCGAATATGGGAGCACGAGAACCCGGCCGAAGCCGCAGACCGGGTGCAACAGGCAGTCCAAGCCAGGAAGCGATAGGCGAATCGTCAAACACCCCGTTGGCCGGAATCATCCAGGATGGGGGCCTCGATTCGACCTTCTTATCGCAGCGACAGCGATAAGGCCGCGAATCCACCGCGGTTCATATGCCATACGAGGGGCTGGTGACATCACTGCTGGCACCCGCGATAAACCGAGGTGATCGGATCGAAAGTTCCACGAACGCTCGCGCCTGACGACCCTGCTATCGGATCTCGATGCGACGCGGCTTCACGGACTCCGGCTTGGGCAGCCGAATC
>JANZZE010000287.1 GCA_026419545.1 Acidimicrobiales bacterium | reverse complement strand
GTTACCTACCTCTCCCGCAACCCAGCTCGACGCGCGGCCATGGGGGCAGCGTCTCGGGCCAAAGCGTTGGCCGAGTTCGACCACCGACGTGTCATCGAGTGCACACTCACCACGTACCGCCGGCTGTTGATGTGGCGTGGCGTGCCGGTGTCAGCCGACTGACCTGACTCGTCCGGTCTCATGCGGAGCGCCCCGACCCCAACGATCGCCGCCGTCGTCGGCCCAGTGATGGGCCCAGATGCGTTAGCACGCCGGACGGACGAGGAAAGACCCCGGGGGTACCTCCAGTCGTCGGCCCAGTGATGGGCCCAGATGCGTTAGCACTCGGTATCATCGACTGCGAACGCGAGAATCAGGTCGGCCAACAGCCCTTACCGACATGCTTGACGAACGCAAAGCCAACATCCTCAAGGCCGTAGTCAAGGAATACATTGCGACGGCCCAACCGGTTGGATCGAGCCACATTGCCAATGCCCCAGGTGTGAACGTGTCATCGGCCACAGTCCGGAACGACATGGCTGCACTCGATCACGAAGGCTACCTCCATCAACCGCACACAAGTTCTGGGCGGATCCCGACCGAGAAGGGTTACCGCTGGTTCGTCGACCACCTGAACGGGCCCGGGGCTTTGGGCGCAGCTGAAGCCCAACAGATCCGTGCATTCTTCGCCAAGGCTCACGGAGAGCTCGAGCAGATGCTGCGGGACACGAGCAAGCTGTTGTCCAACCTCACCCGGTATGCAGCTGTTGTGGTGGGTCCACCCCACAAAGAGGCGATCGTCCGATCGGTCCAGGTCGTCGGGTTGTCACCTCGTCTCGCCTTGCTCGTCGCGGTGCTTTCAAATGGGGTGGTCGAGAAGCGGACACTCGAGCTCGTAAGCGATACCGACGACGCGGCATTGACCGCAGCTTCGGTGCGGCTGAGCGAGATCCTCGTTGGCCAGACGCTCGAAGCTGGCGCCCGTGCGGAAGTCACCGGCCCGGCAGCGCAGGATGAGGTGGTCCAACTCGGGCTCGAATCACTCAAAGTCGACGTCGATGCCGACGACGGTGAGGTCTACACCTCTGGCACGTCCGGCTTGGCGCAGGCGTTCGACGCGGTTGCCCAGGTCGGCGAGGTGCTCCGGTTGCTCGAGCAGCAGTACGTCGTCGTGTCCCTCATGAAGGATTTGCTCGACCGAGGCTTGAGTGTCGCAATCGGGACTGAGACCGGCTTGGAGCCACTCGCCGAGTGTGCAGTTGTGGTCGCGCCGTACCAGATCGATGGCGAGCCCGTAGGGACAATCGGCGTTCTCGGCCCGGCACGAATGGATTACCCCCAAGCCCTGGCCGCGGTGTCAACCGTGAGTCGCCGTTTGGGAGCTCGCCTGAGCGAGGCTTGACATGGCGAGGGATTACTACGAAGTTCTGGGAGTCAGTCGTGACGCTGACACCGATACCATCAAGAAGGCGTACCGGCGGCTCGCGCGCCAGTATCACCCTGACGCCAACCCGGACGATCCCGAGGCAGAAGCCCGCTTCAAGGAGATCGCAGTCGCCTACGAGACGCTGAGCGACCCGGAACGCCGCCGGCGCTACGACGTGTACGGGCCCGAGAGTGCGTCGATGGCCGATGCCGGGTTCGGTGGTGGCCTCGGGGACATATTCGAAATGTTCTTTGGGGGGAGCCCCTTTGGCGGGCGTGCCGGTTCGTCTGGTCCACCACGCGGCCAAGACCTCGAGGCCGTCATCGAGATCGACTTCGACGAGGCGGTGTTCGGTGTCCAGGCACCGGTGTCGGTTCGCACTGCGGTGCCGTGTCGCGACTGTGAGGGCACGGGGTGTGCACCCGGCACGTACCCATCGCGTTGTGGCTGTCTCTTATACACATC
>JANZZE010000286.1 GCA_026419545.1 Acidimicrobiales bacterium | reverse complement strand
GTGCACCGAGGGTGCCGGTCACGAAGAACGGGAGGATCGGGTACAGGATCTCCGAGGCGGTGTCTTGCAGGAAGGACACTGCGGACACGACGTAGATGTTGCGGCTGAGCCGACCCCGACCAGTACGAGGTGGCGCGGGTGTTGGGTCGTTGGTGGCGGAGGTGTCGCCTTGGGGGTCGGTTCGGGCCACGAGCGATTGTGCGCGCGGGTTGGTGGTGGAAGGGAAACCCCCTGTCACGGGCGTCCCGTACTATCTGACGACCACGGCCGAAGGGCTCACGCGGAAAGCGGCAGGGAGGAGATACATGGCTTTCGGCCCTTTGATCCGCTCCAGCCACGACCGGTACCGAAGTTCGTAGCAGATCGGACGCGTAACACAGCCTGGAGGGTGACCATGGCAATCGAACGAATCCGCCGAGTCCCGTTGCGGGAGGTGTGGCCGCACGAAGCCCACAATTTCACCACGTGGCTTGCACAGAACCTCGACGTTCTCAACGATGACCTTGGGATTGACCTCGACAACAGCACGGTGCAACGGGAGGTCAGTGCCGGCGCATTCAACGTCGATCTCGTGGTGGAAGACGAGAACGGGGAAACGGTCGTGATCGAGAACCAACTAGGTCGCTCGGATCACGATCACCTGGGGAAGATCCTGACCTACGTTGCGGCGCTTGACGCCTCGGTTGCTGTGTGGATCGTGGGCGAGCCCCGACCAGAGCATGTCCGGGCCGTCTCCTGGCTGAACGATTCCAGCCCCATATCCTTCTACTTGTTCAAGATCGAGGCCATCCGCATCGGTGACTCACCAGCGGCGCCGCTACTCACCCTCATCGTGGGACCGTCCGAAGAAGGCAAGGAGATCGCCTCGGTCAAAAGAGAGCAGTCGGAGCGTCACCACGCCCGACGCGCGTTCTTCGACGCCCTGTTAACCCACGCCCGTGGGGTCACCGATCTCCATGCAGGCCGATCACCGAGCTCGGGCCCCTACGTCGCCGGTAGTTCGGGACAGCCTGGCGTGAACCTCAAGTACGGGGTCACCCAGCACGGCACCTCGGTCATCGTCTGGATTGATCGGGGCCCGCAGTGGCCAGGATGGAATGAAGCCGTCTATGAACACCTCCTCAGCCGTCGGAGCGAGATCGAGTCCGCCTTTGGCGCTCCGCTTGAATGGCACGCCAAAGAAGGGAACCGCAGCCGCAAGCTCATTCACCTGATCGACAAAGGGGGCTGGCAGGACGAAGACCGTTGGCCCGAGGCGATCAGCGCCACCGTTGACGCCATGGTCCGGCTCGAGGCCGCCATCCGCCCACACCTCGCGGAAGCCGCAAAGCGGGCAACCGCGGCACTCGACAAGGCGGCCATCGCCGACAGTTGAGCGGGCGAACCAGCGATCGATCGCTTTGCTCCCGGACAAGGTTGTGCGAGCAGGTCAGACTGCGCAACCGTCACGCCGCCGGGGTTAACTGTCGCATTGCACGGCTAGTATTTGAAGCTCGCGGGGCTGTAGCTCAGCTGGCTAGAGCACCTGCTTTGCAAGCAGGGGGTCGTGGGTTCGAATCCCATCAGCTCCACGTTCACACCGGGTTTAAACGGGGTGCCTGTCGCTGCGGCTCACCTGCTCAGCGTCGGCGTAGCCTGGTTAGGCGTCGCTATTTTCGCTACGAGTTCCGGCGACGTAGCAAGCTGATCAGAGGCTACGTTGCCGGAGACCGCCTTGGCGTGACGATCCATCGTGCGGTCGAACGACGGCCTACAGCGATGCATGGCTGAAGCACGCCGATAGGCGGTCCGCAAAACAACGATCTGAAAACACGTTCCATATGTGCCGTTTGGCACACTGCGGCCGTGACCCACACCGACGTACAGGAACTGGAGACCGGGCTGGCCCGACCGCGTCGGCGGGAGGCTCTCCTCATCGCTCTGGCCGTCCCGTCCCTGGTACTCTGTCTCTTATACACATCTGA
>JANZZE010000285.1 GCA_026419545.1 Acidimicrobiales bacterium | reverse complement strand
TGCAAGAGACCAAGCGGAGCATGAAGATGACGAACCTTCTCATCGAGGAGCGCGAGTACGTCCAATAGTTCGCTCCGTATGGCGTGGTGTTCCGAGAGAAGACCCGTGGCTTCGCGGAGGCTGGTGAACTCGCCGTGCCTGGGGTTGAGCAGGGTCAAGAGCAAGCCATGAAGTTGGCGCGCGCGGCGTTCGTCAAGGTCGGCCTCGTCTATCGGGTGGTGCTGACTGAGCAAGTCGCGAAAGGTGTTGATGCGTTCGATGTCGTCGAGGTGGAGCAGTCGGCCAATCCCACGGCTTAGGCGATCCTCCCCGTGAGGACCAGGGTACGGTAGGTGTCCAGCAGCTCGTCGCAGGTCGGTGAAGCTGCGGTTCTGGAGGTACACGTCTTCGAGGTCGAGACCGGTTTCTCGTAGGAAGTCGGGAAGCGGGAGGTCGCCGAGTTCGCGCAGCTCCTGCACCTTGCTTTTCCACTGTGTCGGGATAGCGGTGCGGATGTTGTCGAGTACGATCTCCTTCGCGACTGGATCGAGATTCACCTGGCAGCCGGCAGGGAGATACGGGAAGTCTTCTCGGACGTCCTGCTCGATCTCCCGGCGCGTGCGACCGAACATCCGCCGGAACCGGAGATCGAAACGGAAGTTCGTGGACTGGTGGCCGACGAAGTCCAAGACAGTGAGGACATCTTTGCCAGCGCTTCGCCGCAAACCACGGCCGAGTTGCTGGAGGAAAACGGTCGCGCTCTCGGTTGGTCGGAGCATCAACACGACATCGACGGCTGGAAGATCGATGCCCTCGTTGAAGAGGTCGACAGAGAAGACGACCTGTATGTCGCCAGCCGTGAGGCCTCGCAGTACGTGGTCGCGTTCGTTGGTCGGTGTGTTGGCGGAGACAGCCCGAGCGGTTATCCCCGCTCGGTTGAACCGGTCGGCGAGGAATTCGCAGTGGGCGATGCTCACCCCGAACCCAAGCGCACGCATGGACGTGGGGTCACGTACTATTTCTCGTACCGCTGCGATGACTTTGCTCACCCAGAAGTCGTCCGCGGTGTAGACGTTCGTCAACTCCTCGGGGTCGTAGCCCCGGCCACGGCGCCAGGTGAGTTTCCTGAGATCGGTTCCGTCGTGAATGCCGTAGTAGTGGAACGGTGAAAGCAGGTCTTGCTCCAGGGCATCCCACAACCGGAGCTCGGCCGCGATACGGCCCCCGAACCAACCCAGGATGTCGAGCGAGTCAGTCCGTTCGGGTGTCGCGGTAAGCCCGAGTAGCTGGGCTGGACGGAGATACCGGAGCAACCGGGTGTAGGTCGGTGCGGCTGCGTGGTGGAACTCGTCGACGATCACAACGTCGAAATGGTCCGGTTCCAGAGCATCGAGGTCCGCGGCGGACAGGGATTGGACCGAGGCAAAGACGTGATCCCACCGGCGGGGTTTCTCACCGGCGACCCACAGTTCACCAAAGCTTCCGTCTTGCAGGACGTGCCTAAAGGTTGTCCGCGACCTATCGAGTATCTCTTTGCGGTGAGCAACGAACAACAGGCGCGACCGAGGTAACGCTTGACTGAGCCGGCGATAGTCGAACGCGGCGATCACCGTCTTGCCGGTGCCGGTTGCGGCGACGATGAGGTTGTGGTTCCGGCCACGTCGACGTTCGACGTCGAGTTGCTCGAGGATCTGGCGCTGGAAGGGATAGGGCTCGAGTTGGAACGGAGTCGCAATCGGGTCGGCGGTCTCTGTGGCGAGTGCTTCGGTGAACCGGTTTTCATCGAACGGCTCAAAGTGTGGGTCGGCCCAATAGGTCTCGAACACACGAACGAAAGCGTTGATCAGGTCAGGGTTGCGTCGCTCTGATGCTCGGATGTTCCATTCCCGGCCGGTGATCTGAGCGGAGAAGGTCAAGTTGGAGGACCCGATGTAGGCGGTCGAGAAGCCGGTGGCCCGATGGAAACACCACGCCTTGGCATGAAGCCGGGTGCTCGTCGTGTCATAGGAGACC
>JANZZE010000284.1 GCA_026419545.1 Acidimicrobiales bacterium | reverse complement strand
AGATGTGTATAAGAGACAGGAACGACAGCAACCAACGCGATGAGGCCAAGCAACGCCGACGACAGCATGCCCGGCAGACGAGTGATTGCTGCAGGGTCACGGAGGGTCGAGTGCAGGGATGCTGTCGGCAAGCCGAAACCGAACTCCGACCAGACAAAGTTCAGCCACGGTGACATCGTCAATCCAGCGATGGCGATCAGGATCGCGGCTCGGCTCACGGTCCTGGCTGATGGCCCGGAGAGCCACCACCCCACCACCACAGGCACAGCGACGAGAGCATCCGGGCGGGCAAGCCCGGCGAGGCCACAAACCAACCCGGCAGCTGCTGCCCTGCCCAGTGGCCTGTTCACCTCGCCATTTGGGTCAGTCAACAACAGCGCAGCCAGGACACAGCCCGAGGCAGCCAATCCGGACAACTGCTGGTCCCATATCGCCGGCATGAACGCGGCGACAATCGCCGCGACGAGCGCGCCCCGACGTCCCGCCCAACGGTAGGCGCACCATCCCGCCAACGCCACGACCGTCAGCGACAAGCCGACCGCGACCAGCCGCGGACCGAAGGGGCTGTATGCAGCGATGACCGGGGCAAGTGGCGCATCAATGCCGTCGGGGACAATCGAGCCGCTTACTGCTGAATAGCTGTAACCCATGCGTAGGTTCCGGACCAGTCCCTCAAGCGAGGGCGCCACTGCGGGAGGAGCTAGCGCCAAGCGAATCACCAACGCGCCAACGCCAATGGCAGCCATCGGCATCTCCCGGACGAGAGTCCTCAGCATCGCGGCAACAAACTCGCGCACTGCGCCAATCCGAGCGGCCAGTGACGGCTGTCGCTCGGGAGGAACAGTCGGGGAACGCTCCGCGACTGCGTACATCATCGTCGCGATTGCAAGGAAAACCCCGGCGTAGCTACCGAGCTGGCTGGCGAACTCCCGAACCTTTGCGAAGACGATCGTAGGGTCCCCCGGCTGGGGAAGCTCGAAGCTGAAACCCCCGTTCTGCATCTCAACCGGCCGCACAATGGTTGCCAGCATGGCGCCGAAGACCAGCGCGAAGGCAGCGAACGCGAACGGGCGCCCGGGGTCCGGGTTGAACCGGAGGGTGACCAACGCGACGACGGCGGTCACGACCATGAACCACACGCCGACGAGCAAGTACGCCAAGACGATCGCGAGAATGAAGATAACCGCAGCTGCCCGGATGCTCAGTGGAGCTGGCTCGTGGTCGCGCGGCGCGCCAAGCAAACCCAGTCGTTTGTAAAACAGCCGGGCCGTCCGACGAGCCGACGCAACCGCGCTGAGCTGCTCAGGCGACGACGTCATCGGAGCTTCTCTCTGTCCACGGCACCTGGCCGTACGCCGGAGCCTGGCCGCCGAGGATGCCAGAACACGATGCAGGCACAAACCACCAGAGCGGCTATCGTCACGAAGAGCCCAATGCCGAACAGAACCTGTCCTCGATAGCGGATGTCGATCGTGACCGGGCCACCCAGCGGCACTTTCCAGCCGTTCATCGTGTCGAACGGTTTAGCCGAACCCAACGAAGCACCGTTGACCGTGGCGAGCCAGCCTTTCGCCCACGATTGCTGAAATACGACCGTCGCTCCCCCGTCAGGAAGGTCGGCGGTCACCCGGACTCGGGTTGGCGACAGCCACTCGATGTCGCCATGCACCATGTCGTTCCCGCTACCGCTCCCGGCTGGTGAGTGCCTGACGTCAGTCGTCCGGAGTTCGACCGATTCAATCGCAGTCGCTGGCCCGCTGTTGAGCAAGTGCCATCCTTCCTCGAGCAGGAGCTCGTCGCAGGCGTGGAATCGAACGGTCTCACCACCGAGGACCGCGCCGAGCGGAGCTTCGACCCGGACCGGAACCGACTGCCATTCGCCGACCGCGTCTGTTACCCGCAAACCGACGTCGACACAGCGATCGATGCTCTCATCGAGGTTCGGCAGCGGCGGATTCGGCTCTCCGTTGATCC
>JANZZE010000029.1:19878-25271 GCA_026419545.1 Acidimicrobiales bacterium | reverse complement strand
GCACGTGTAAGCGCGCTGCTNGGACGCTGAACCTGTCGTTGGGCGGAGAGACAGGGGGTGTGTGGTGTGTGACGAAATGCCTGAACGAGGAAGCGGACGCTGAACCTGTCGTTGGGCGGAGAGACAGAGGGAGCTACGAGGTCGGTGCCCTGCGCCCGGCGTGTCTCTGGCGCCCGCATGCAGAGACGCGCTAGGGTTAACACTGTTAACCGATTGCGGAGGTTTCCATGCCGCTCCCCCGTACGCTGCTCGACGCGCCGTTGGTCGATCTCGATCTCGAGGTCATCGCTGGCTCACTTCCGGCGGGCCTCCGTGGGGAGGTCTTCTTCAGCGCTCCGGTCGTCGATCGAGACAGCTGGAATATCAATTGTTCGGGTTTGGGGCCATCATCCGGCTCTCGCTAGAACCCGGCGGCTACGGCGCGGCAGGTGATCGCTTTGCGCTGCGTTACCGGGTGATCGACACGCCGACGGAGCGCCTTCACGCCCTACGCCCCGAGGCGTTTGTCGCCGGCCCGCTTGGGTTCAGCTCGCCGTTTGGCGCACCGAACATGGTCAATACTGCGCCGCTGCCCTGGGGAGACCGGTTATTCGTTACCTGGGACGTCGGGCGACCGGCTGAGCTCGACGCGGTCAGTCTTCGGTTCCTCGGCGAAGTCGGGCACGTGGACTCGTGGCGGGGAAGCAGTCTTCCCGACGACAAACTCACGCCCTTCTTGTTCTCGACCGCGCACCCCGTGGTCGATCCCGACCGCAACTGTCTTTGGACGGTGAAGCTCGTTCCGGTGGGCTTTTCGCCGTGGCGTCTCCAACCGTGGGTCGTGCGTTACGACGGCGACGGCATCGAGGTCCGCGTGTGGCCGGTTGCGGGCGCCACCATCACCGGTTCGATGCACACCATCACGCAAACCCGCGACTGGCTGATCCTCGCTGATTCCGGCAACTTCAAAGCTGATCCGGGTGAGTTGACCAACGGTGTGCGGTCCGTCTTGATCGACGACGAGGTACCGGTGTTTTTGGTCCGGAAGGACCGGATCGAACAAACACCCGTCGGGGATGAGGTCGCGGCCGAGGTGTTCACGGTGTCGCCGAGCACGGGGCATTTCTATGCCCGGTACGATGATTCGGACGGTGTCCGGGTGTTGTTCGAGCATATGGACCGGACCGATCTCGGCTTCCACCTGCGAGCCGATGACACCGATGCGTTCGGCCGCCCGGTCGACCCAGCTCTTGTGGGCTTCTACAACATGGCAATGGCGCCGTCGTCGGTGAGCGAGGTCAGTTTCGACCCGTTGACCAAGACCGCAACCCGAGAAGCGTTTGTCTGCGAGGAGTGGAGCTGGAGTCACCAGCTGTCTGCCATGGATTGGTCGACCGAAGGCATCAGCGCACCGACGCGTCACCACATCGTGTTCCAAGGGTTCCGGCCGAGTGCAATCTCTCAGCGGGCGTTGACCGCGTACGGCGATCGCGTCGACCGTTCGGCATTCCCGGATGATGAGACCGCTGCCTGCCTGGTGAGCCTGGAACGAGGCTCGCTCGAGGTCTCCTCCGTGTACGAATTCCCGTCACTCGCTGACTTCCCCTCATCGCCGGTGTTCGTACCACGCGAATGCGGAGTGCCAGGGCGATCTCGGTATGCCGGTAAAGACCCGGGTGGTCACGACGGTTGGGTTGTGTGCCCGGTGCTGAGCGACGACGGCTTCCGGGTCGAGGTGTTCGACGCCGGTTCCGTGGGTGCTGGGCCCGTGGCGACGCTCGGCACATCCGCAAGGACGTGCCTTCCGTTCATGCTGCACTCTGCATGGGCGCCGGCGGCTGTTTCCGCCCCGGATGCCGAGCGTTTGCGCTTTTCCCAGGAGGTGCGGCGGGACGTCATGTCAGCGCTTTCCGATGCCGACGCCGCCGCAGTTGTGCGCGTGGCGGCTGAACTCGACGAGATATGAGACCGAGGATCATGCTGGTCGCGTCGAGCCACCCGGTGGGCGGCTCGACGCGACCATCGCAATTCCGCTAGCGCGGCAACGCCGACAGCGCCAAGCTGGCCGTGTCGGCGGGGCGCCGGATCTCGTGCCGGCATCGTCACCGGCGCCGACACGCTCGTCCCGTCAGGTCTCGGCTCTGACCGGATCGCTCGTCTTGGCGGCGCCGGGCTGTGACTCCAGCACGATGTCGAACGCGAGGAGCTCGGCGTGGGTGCCTGCTGGTTGCTCTCCCGTGCGCGCGTGGCCCCGCTGGAACGCATCCGATCGGACCCAGTTCTCGAAGGCTTCAGCTGATTCCCAACGGGTCACGACGAACCAGCGCTTTTCGCCCGAGACCGGACGCAGTAGTTGGAAGCCTTCGAACCCGGGCATGTTGTCGACTTCGCCTGCTCGAGCGGCAAACCGTCGCTCGAGTTCTTCGCCGTTACCGTCGGGTACGGTGATGGCGTTGATCCTGATGACACTCATATTGGTAGGTGCTCCTTCGTGTGTTGGTAGTGCTCCTGGATGTTTTGGGGTGAGGTCGCACACGCTGATCTGGTTCCGGGATGAACTCTGTCAGGAACCTTCGGTATGACCAGCGGACTTGATGTGCCGGATCGTTGGTGAACTTCGATTGGGTAGCGGTAGACGGCACTGAGCGTTCCCGGTGTCAAGACGCTGTTGACTGGGCCGAGGGTGGCGACGCGCCCTTCGTCGAGAAGTGCGATGCGATCCGCGCACCAACCAGCCTGGTTGAGGTCGTGGAGTACGACGACGACCGCAGCGCCATCGGCCGCGAGGGCGCGAGCTCGCTGGAGCACGAGCTGTTGATGACGGATGTCAAGCGCTGCGGTCGGTTCGTCGAGCAACACGAGTGAGGTGCGCTGGGCGTCGACCCGGGCCATCGCAACGCGTGCTTGCTCGCCGCCAGAGAGGGTTGTGTACGCACGACCGGACAGATGGCCGATCTCGTAGCGCTCGAGCACTTCGCGTACGATCCGGTCATCATCGTCTTCGGCTGGGGTGCGTGCCCATGGAGCTCGTCCCATCCGGATGATCTGCTCCACGGTGAACGGGAACGTCACGCTCACACGCTGGGGGAGCAGCGCGCGACGGCGGGCGAGTTCGATTGGTGTCCAGCGCCACGCGGGACGCCCGAAGAGGATCGTCTCGCCCGCGCTAGGACGGAGGTCCCCGGCGAGTGCTCCGAGCAAGGTGGACTTCCCGGCGCCGTTCGGTCCGGCGAGCACAAGTAATTCGCCTGCGGTCACGTCGAGGTCGATCCCGTCGCACACGACGCGGCCTCGGATCGTCAGTCGGAGTCGGCGGGCTTGCACCACGGGAGTGCCACGGGGCAACGATGTGCCCAAATCCGAGGTGCCAAGGAAGCGCCGCCGGATCCTCACGCCCAACCTCCGTGGCTTCTGCGGGTTTGCCGGAGCAACCAGAAGAACAACGGGGCACCGACGAGCGCCGTCAACACGCCGAGGGGAAGCTCGGCAGGAGCTGCAATAGTCCGGGCGGCGAGATCACACGCGACGAGCACAAGCGCGCCACCAAGCGCAGACGCGGGCATGACATTCCGGTGTGTGGGTCCAGCTGCCATGCGCACCAGGTGGGGAACGGCAAGCCCGACGAACATGATGATGCCTGACACGGCCACCGCCGCAGCGGTGAGCAGTGAGACACCAACCAGAAGGACGCGCCGGAGGCGTTCGACATCGACACCGAGATGGCGGGCGGGTCGTTCGCCGAGCGCGAGCAGGTCGAGGCGACCCGCTTGGCACAACAAGATGGCGATCCCGCCTGCGGCGACCGGTGCGACAACGGCGACTTTCGGCCAGGTGGCTTGGGCGACGCTGCCCAACGTCCAGAACGTGATGGCGCGCAGCTGGGCATCGGTCGAAAGGTACGACGCCAGGCCTATTGCGGCGCCGGTCGCTGCGTTGACTGCAATCCCGGTCAGCAGCAGTGTGACAACTTCGGTGCGACCGTTGTTGCGGGCCGTGAGATAGACGGCGGTTACCGTTGCAAGGCCTCCTGTAAACGCAGCGGCTGTCAGGCTCCAGTTCCCGAATGCGGTGAAACCGACGACGATCGAGAGCACGGCGCCAAGTGCCGCGCCTGAAGACACGCCGACGACGCCTGGCTCCGCCAGGGGATTCGAGAAACCGCCCTGCATCGCTGCCCCTGCGCAGCCCAGTGAGGCCCCAACGAAGGCAGCAAGGACGACGCGAGGGAGCCGGATATCCCATACCACCGATTGCGTCGTCGGATCGGGCAAGGATCCGACGTTGACACCCACTCGGTGTGCGATCGTCGCGACGATCTCGCCGGGGGTGACCGAGACTGCTCCTTTGCCGGCTGCGACAATCATTGCGGCGAGGAGCGAGACGCCGAGACCAGCGAGTAAGACCCCGGGGGACAGGAGGAATCGCGTCGTCGTGCCATCGCCTGGCTGTCCGGGTGGTCCACCCGCGACAGCTCCGACAGTCGGCGCGGGTGGGAGGAATCGCGTCGTCGTGCTTTCGCCTGGCTGTCCGAGTTGAACATGCAGCCCGGCGCGCCGAGCGGCGGCATCCGAGTCCGATGAGCCGAGTGCAGGCAGCTCGGTCACGGCGCACCGTAGAACTTGTCGATGAGGATGCTGAGCGCTTCCGGGGTGCGTGCACCGAAGGAGTACAGCAAGCCGTCTTCTACGGTGACGACACGACGGTTCTGCCCTGCCGGCGTCTGGGCGATCCCTGGTATCGCGAGGAGGCCGTCGATCCCACCGACAGAGTCGAGGCCGGTCGTGGTGAGCAGCAAGATAGCTGGAGCAGCGTCGACGAGTGCTTCACTGGTGATCGGGGTGAACGACCGCGACAGACCGATCGCGGTTCCCGCATCTTCGCCGCCTGCGGCAGCAATCATCGAGTCAGCGCCGGAGCGCGGCCCGCCGAGTAGGTACACACCCGCCTGGCCGCGTAGGTATAAGAAGGCTACCCGAGGTGGCGTGATACCGGTCGGGATCTTCTCTTGCGCCTGCTTGATATCAGCGTTCGTGCGGGCGATGAGTTGTTCGCCTGCTGCGGTGACACCGAGTGCGCCGGCAATGAGGCGGATCCGGGGCGCGATGTCGTCGATGCTTCCTGGGGGGTCAACCAACACGACGGGAATCCCTGCGTTCCGGAGCTGATCGAGAGCCTCGGGTGGTCCGCTGTCGCTCTGCGCCAGGATTACGGTTGGGTGCAGTGCCAGGGCGGCCTCTGCGGTGATGTCGTGCGAGCGCGAGACGAGTGGAAGGTGTGCGGCTTGGGGGAAGGTTGCGGTCATGTCACGACCTACGACCCGATCGCCGAGCCCGAGACTGAAGACCACTTCGGCGATGCTGCCCCGAAGCGGCAGGATACGACTCACGTCTGTGACGGTGACGTCTCGCCCATCT